>JBCBWI010000150.1:0-507 GCA_039817185.1 Cyanobacteria bacterium J06648_16
TCTTCTCGGCTGATGAAATAAAGCATGACGGCCCTTGCCGCTGGGATCAGGTCGGTGAGTTCTCTAAGGTGCTTTTGACCTCGGGTTGTGACCGTATCTGGAAACAGCGCGCGGTGGCCTTCTGCCAGGGTTGTGTTTTTGACTTCGATGTAGATAGGGCGGTTGTCGGGCGTGCCGGTGAGTAAAAAGTCGATGCGGCTTTTGTTGTCGGTGCCGTAGCGGACTTCGGGCTTGATGGTGTCGTATTGTCCCAGGCTTGGGAATAACCGGCTTTCTAACGCTGAGCGAATCACCCGGTTAGGAATAGCTGTATTGATCCCCGTCCATACGGGGCCGTTGTCGTGTACTTCGATGAGCTCCCAGGTGTAGGCGAGCTTGCGCTTGGGATTGTTGCTGCGTGACACCATGACCCGGCTATCGATAGCGGAGACGCCGGTCATGGGACCTGTGTTGGGGCAGTGAGCCGTAATAGTCTCGCCTGTGTCGAGCTCGATATCTGCCAGAAAA
>JBCBWI010000151.1:0-505 GCA_039817185.1 Cyanobacteria bacterium J06648_16
TTTGCGGTGCTAGGTGCGGGTGCGGCTTTCTTAGGCGGGTTGGTTGCTTAGCGCATCTTCAAGAGAATTTTAGAGAAAAATATCATGAGTAAACTGCCTGTTACGGTTGTTACTGGCTTCTTGGGAGCCGGTAAAACAACGCTGGTACGCAATCTGTTGCAAAATAATCAGGGTCGTCGCATTGCTGTCATTGTCAACGAGTTTGGCGAAGTAGGCATTGATGGCGATGTATTGCGAGACTGTCAGGTCTGTGATGGGGAGACTAGCGAGGCTGACGAGAACAACAACACTAGCAACATTTTAGAGCTGGCAAACGGTTGCCTTTGCTGTACGGTGCAAGAAGAGTTTTTGCCGACGATGCAGGCGCTGATTGAGCGGCGCAATCAGCTGGATTGTGTGGTGATTGAAACGAGTGGGCTGGCATTGCCGAAGCCGCTGGTTCAGGCATTTCGCTGGCCAGAGATTCGCACGAGTGCCACGGTGGACGGTGTGGTGACGGTTGTAG
>JBCBWI010000152.1:0-502 GCA_039817185.1 Cyanobacteria bacterium J06648_16
TGAACGGCCTTAATCAGTTAGCACCTTCCAGAAATATAGGCAGAGATGAATCACTAGTCACAAAATCCCAACGATCGCCCAACCTCTGCGACAATAAAACCCGACTTCCCTTCCCACCTTCGTCATGGTTCAAGAAACACCTCTCGACACCACAGAAGCCCAGCTCGGCAGCAAACCCGCCCAAAAGCTAACCATCTCCGTCGCGCTGATGTACATCGGCATCGCGATCACCACCGTCTTCATACTCGTCGCCATCTTCGCCCCCGCCATGGAAAGCTGGGGCTGGATACAAGACCCCTCAGCCGCACTCTCCAACCCCATTCACGAACCACCCTCCGCCGCCCACTGGTTCGGCACCAGCCGCCAGGGCTACGACGTTTTCTCCCGAACCCTGTACGGAACCCAAGCCGCCTGGAAAGTCGTACTCCTCGCCACCGTCATGAGCGTCGTCATCGGCGTACCGCTCGGCATGCTCAGCGGGTAAGTAGTCGGAAAAGTAGTG
>JBCBWI010000015.1:0-109899 GCA_039817185.1 Cyanobacteria bacterium J06648_16
ATAAACGTTTGCGCAAGACGACAAGTTAGACTACGCTTTGCGTTTGAGGAATAACAATTAAGTAGGCATGGCCAATCATTTGTAAGACCGGATAGGTCATCAGAATACAGGAGGCAGAAGCTAGAAGCCTTCTATATTCTGCCTTCCATCTCCTAAAGACAGAATTTTGGTGCCTTATCTTTAATTAGGCCAACCTACTGACTCAGTATTCTGAGCCCGATAGCTACGCTTCGGTTTAAGTTGTTTTTTGCTAAGTCGAAGCGTAGCTTGGCGTGTTGTCGCACTCAGATTGTTGGGCAATCACTAGGAGACTTGCTGCTCTTCTTCTGCCACATCCAAATTGGCAGGGTCAACGTAATAACACTTAGAGCCGGTCAGGCAGATATGGGCCCATCCTGTATCGGTTGTACTTTCTAGCCGATAGGTCGTGTCCTGAACAAAAAAGCCTCGATAGTCTCGCGTCCCAGGACGAATCTTAAGCGTGTAGTTATCGGTGTGAGTTTTAGTCATCTTCCCTTCCTCTTTTTGATAAGTGATGTAACAAATCGATGTTTTATGAGCTATTTGCTGCCGAACCCAAAGGATTCAACAGCAAATAGAATGGTCCGAGTTGAAATGTTCGCCGGGGTCGCGTCGGTGACGTAAGCGGATACCCCTTCCTGTAATGTGTAGCTTAAGTATATGTGAAGAAAATATGAACGGATCCCTATTCTTATCGAGAATTAGTAAAACTTTACCCGCTGCCCACCGGTAACCTTCTGACTGTGTGGTTTAAGCTAGGTCAGCTGTTCTACCGAGCTTCTGCCTGAATAGAAAGAGTCAAGTCAAGTGAGAAACGCTATATTACACGGGCGATGCGTAACATCGCAGAAATACGGCAATCGCATCCAATGCTTTGGCGACTTGGGGGTTCTCAGCGCCGTCAGCCCGATCTAAGGCTTCAGGAATGCTTAGGGCCCAGGCCTGGGCATGCTGTCCGTAGAGCGTCTGAGCTCTCTGCAGGAGCTGCATCGGCGTTACCTCGGCGGCCGCAGCAGCGTTCAGGACGGTCTTCTGCGCGAGCAGCTTATTCTCTACCATTAGGTCGATCGCTGAAGCAGTGTTAGGGAGTTTCGGCTCCAGTTCCAGACAGATCGGCATAATCTGAGGTCGGCACTGTTGTTGATCACAGGTTTCTAAGAAGAAGACGTAGTCAACTGTTTGCAGAAGCGTCGCATCTTCATAGCTCAGACGGTGCGCGATGTGCGTTTGCACGTTCGGCATGGCCCAGGAATCAACTGCCTGACGGATTTTGGTGGCGCTATCCGTGGCTAAACGGCCATAGGCAACAATCAGGAACTGACTGCGATCGCAAGCTGGCAATGGGAGCTGTTGTGGGGCAGCGGCCACTGCAGCCGGTATAGAAGTTCTCACTACAATTACTGAGCGATAGAGGTGACTACAAGTACAGATATTGTCTATTGCTTCGCCGATACCCCACGGTAGAAGCTTCCAAACCGTACGGGTTTAGCTAACAGCGACAGCGCTATCAGTATTCATAAGATAAAGAAAATTTGGGACAACTCGCATTAGTTTCTAGTCAAAATCACACGAGAATCCACAATAGTTTACGTTTTACCCTAAAAGTAATGTTTCGTTTTGTTGTCTATCGTCGTAACGACTCCGCGCGACTCCGCTGAAGATACCAAATGCCGTTATTTCTGGATATTTGCACAATTGTTTGCACAATAGGCGACAGGGCTATCCCAAAAATAGCCGGTAGGCCGGATTGGCGTTCTCATCCCAGTAACGATAGCCCAGGGTCGACAGGAAAGCTTCCCACGCGGCCGTTTCTGCAGGCGGTACCTGCATGCCGACAACGATGCGGCCATAGTCAGAACCGTTATTTCGGTAGTGGAATAGACTGATGTTCCAGTTGGGGCTCATGGCATTGACGAACTTCATCAGGGCACCGGGCCGCTCTGGGAACTCGAAGCGGTAAATTCGTTCGTTTTGGGCTAGCGATGATCGCCCTCCGACCATATGACGCAGGTGCATTTTGGCCAGCTCATCGTCGGTCAGGTCGAGGGTTTCCAGTCCGTTCGCCTCGAAGGTTTCTTTCATTTCAGCGGCATCGGCTCGGTTCTTGACCTGAATGCCAACAAAAATATGGGCTTCACGGTCGTCAGCGATGCGGTAGTTAAACTCCGTCAGATTGCGCTTACCCAAACACTCGCAAAACTTCCGCAGACTGCCGGGCCGTTCAGGAATGGTCACAGCAAAGATGGCTTCGCGCTGTTCACCCAACTCGGCCCGTTCAGCCACGAAACGCAGGCGATCAAAGTTCATGTTGGCCCCGCAGGCGATGGCCACCAGCGTCTCATCCCGTATCCCTGTCTGGGCTACGTAAGCTTTGGCCCCAGCAATCGCCAGCGCCCCCGCCGGTTCCACAATCGAGCGCGTGTCTTCAAAGACATCTTTGATGGCCGCGCAGGTATCATCAGTGGGAATGCGGATGATATCGTCCACATACTGTTGGCACATCCAGAAAGTTTCTTTCCCTACCTGACGTACGGCAACCCCATCGGCAAACAGCCCTACCCGGGGCAGGCATATACGTCGGCCCAGCTTCAGCGACTGATACATGGCATCGGCATCCACCGGCTCCACACCGATGATTTTGATTTCGGGCCGTAGCCGCTTCACATAGGCGGCAATGCCTGAAATCAATCCGCCGCCACCAATGGCGACAAAAATGGCGTGAATCGGCTGAGAATGCTGACGCAGAATCTCCATGCCGATGGTCCCCTGACCGGCAATCACGTCCGGATCGTCAAAGGGATGAATAAAGGTGAGCCCCTTCTCTGTCTCTAGCTGACGGGCATGGGCGTAGGCATCGTCAAAGGTTTCGCCGTGGAGAATGACCTCACCCCCGCGAGATCGCACTGCCGCTACCTTCACCTCTGGCGTGGTCACCGGCATGACAATAATGGCCTGGGTCTCCAGCTGTTTGGCTCCCAGCGCGACGCCCTGGGCATGATTCCCTGCCGACGCCGCAATCACCCCAGCGGCTAGCTTGTCGGGCGGCAGATGGGCCATTTTGTTGTAGGCTCCCCGCAACTTAAAGGAAAACACCGACTGCATGTCTTCTCGCTTCAGCAGTAGCCGGTTGCCCAGCCGGGTCGATAGATTGGGGGCCAGATCGAGGGGGGTTTCCTGCGCGACGTCGTAGACACGGGCGAGCAGAATGCGTTTGAGGTAATCGGTATGCATGGGAGAGCAGGCTTTATCTATTACCTATTTCACCACGCGACGCTGCCTGATTGAGGACGCCGAATAGGTCGCCAGCGCGGTCCAGATGCAGCTAAAAGTGACCAGATGCGTGACCGTGAACGGTTCTTGATACAAAAACACCCCTAGCAATAGTTGAATGGATGGGGCCATGTACTGAAAAAAGCCCAGGGTCGAGAGCTGCAGCCGCTTGGCTGCGTTATTAAACCACAGCAGCGGCATGGAGGTGGCAACCCCGCAGCCGATGAATAGCAGCGTTAGCGGTACCGTAGCCCCGAAGCTACCCACGCCGGTCGCCTGCCAGTAGACCACCAGGAGCAGCACGATCGGCGTAATCCAGGCAGTTTCAATCGCCAGCCCGACCAGTGGCGAAACGGGCACCAGCTTGCGCAGCAGCCCGTAGAACGCAAAGGAAAAGGCCAGACCCAGCGCAATCCACGGGACCGTGCCCAACTGCCAGACAAAGTAGCCCACACCGACGGAGGCCAGCGCTACGGCAATCTGCTGTCCCCGCAGCAGGCGCTCCCGTAGGACGATGAAACCCAGCAGTACGCTGACCAAGGGATTGATGTAGTAGCCCAGGCTGGTTTCTATCACCCGGTCAGTATTGACACCATAGATGTAGAGCCCCCAGTTGAAGGTCAGCAGCGTCGCCGTCAGCAGCAGCCACGCCACCTGTCGTCTGTTTTTCAAAACGGCCCGGACTTCCCCTAGCCGCCGCTGTACCACCAGCAGTCCTGTTAGAAACACAAGCGACCAGATCATCCGGTGGCTTAGCACCTCGATCGGCGAAATCCCGGCGAAAAACTTCCAGTAAACTGGCAGCAGCCCCCAGGATCCGTAGGCCAGTACGGCATAGCCGGGACCACTGAATTCGGCGGGACTGGGCGAGGTGTTGGCGTCAGCAGTGATGGGCTTGGTCACGTTGGTTGAGGGGCTGAGGAGGGTGCGATCGCAAACAAGCCTGTTTCGATTGCAGATAGCGCCCAATCCTAACGCTCTGCTCAGTCTTTCGACCATCGAAACGGCTCATCTTCCAGCAGTAGAAAATTCATACAGATGCAGGCTGGGGGCGAAAGGTGTAAACTTTTGTAAGACACCACTCATAAATAATTTTTTAATTATGGCAACCGGATTCGGTAAAGCGCAGCCCCAACCCAAGGTCTCGAAACGAGCCAAGGAGCGGGCCAAGGCCTCAAAGCAGATGGACCAGATGCGCGCCGACGGTTTGCCAGAATATGAAGTCTACATTCGTATTCAAGCAAAGGAACAATGGTATCCGGTAGGCGTGATTGCCGTGCAAAGCTCCCAGCAGATCAATCAGGCAATTTACGGTAGCCAGGAAGATTTGCTCCAGGGCGCATTCCGGATTTATCCAGTCCTGCGAAAAAATAAAGACCAACTAGAGTACGGCTATCGCCTGAAAGAATTCAAGGATGAGGAGATTCAGGTAGCAGTGGAACCCAAGGTAACGCCGATTAGCGGCATCCAGGACACGTTCAGGCGTGTTGGTGCAGCCACCTCAGCCCTGTTCAAACGCAGCTAAATGGACGATTTCGCTGCCCTCGCCCAGCAATATAGGCAGGCGCTGCTAGAAGATGTCATCCCCTTTTGGCAGCAGCATTCCATCGATAGAAAAAGTGGCGGCTACTTTACCTGCCTGAATAGTGTTGGTGAGGTTTTCGACACTGACAAATTTATCTGGCTACAGTGTCGGCAGGTGTGGACCTTTGCGATGCTCTACAACCGGCTAGAGCCGCGAGAGGAGTGGTTGCAGGTGGCCGGACACGGGGCAAGGTTTCTGGCCGATTATGGACGGGACGCTGAAGGAAACTGGTACTTCGCGCTAAACCGAGCAGGGCAACCGCTCGTCCAGCCCTACAATATTTTCTCCGATTGTTTTGCCGCAATGGCGTTTAGTCAATATGCTCAAGCGTCGGGAGAAGACTGGGCAGGCAAGGTTGCATTGCAGGCTTACAGTAATGTTCTCAGAAGAAAAGAGAATCCGAAGGGGCAATATAACAAAGCCTACCCGGGGACGCGACCACTCAAGAATCTGGCAGTACCGATGATTTTGACAAATCTCTCTTTAGAGATGGAAGGGCTACTGCCGGGAAATAAGCTAAACAGCGTTCTCTCTGAAACCGTCTCAGAGGTGATGGGTAGCTTTCTGGATGCTGGCAAGGGCCTCATGTACGAGAACGTTGCACCGGACGGTCGCTATGTGGACTGCTTCGAAGGGCGCGTAATCAACCCCGGTCACGGTATCGAAGCGATGTGGTTCATGATGGACATTGCCCAGCGGCAGGGCCAGCGTGACCTGATTAATCGGGCTATTGACGTTGTTCTCAGCACGTTAGAATTCGGCTGGGACAAAGAATACGGTGGCATCTTTTACTTTCTCGACGCCGAGGGACACCCGCCCCAGCAGCTAGAGTGGAGTCAAAAACTGTGGTGGGTTCATCTAGAAACGCTGGTGGCGCTGGCGCTGGGGTATCGGTTGTCGCAGCGGGTAGATTGCTGGCACTGGTACAAGCAGGTTCATGACTATGCCTGGGCACGCTTTGCGGACCCGCAGCGGGGCGAGTGGTACGGCTATCTGAACCGACGGGGCGAGGTACTGCTGGATCTAAAAGGAGGAAAGTGGAAAGGGTGCTTTCATGTGCCGCGGGCGCTGTATTTGTGCTGGCAGATATTCGAGGCATTGGCCAATGACACGTCGTCCTAAGGCCCGCGTCGAGTGCTCCCTTTTTTTGGCAGGACGCACTCCGCTGTTAGAGCCTCCCTTTAGCCTACTTCCATAGTCACAAAGAACAGTTTGGGCATTGGTAACGTAATCAGCATCATGACTGACAGTTTCAAATCTGGACCGACAAGTTTCCATCCCTACTTGTAGGGATGGAAACTTGTTCTATGCTCCCGAGACCAAAATACCGCCAAAAATAATCAGCCCGGCCCCGGCCAGTAGCTGAAAAGGATTGACTTCGCGCCACTCAGCAAAAATCGCCAGCGCCAGCCCGACAGTGATGAGCGTATTCATGTTGTAGAGCGGCACCAGCTTAGCTAATGGGGCCTGATACTTGAGGATGCCGAGTACGACGCAGCCAGTGCCTAACCCCCAAAACACGCCCTGCATCGCTGACGAACCGACCGCTGCCAGTGAGGGTACATTGCCAGGTAAGAAGAAGTTGAACAGCACCCCTGTCATGCTGATTGCGAGGCCGATAAATACCAAATGCCCCCCGACAGACATGCCAAGATTGGCGCTGCTTTTGGCAAACACGCTGGAAATGCCATAGAACAGCGCTGGTAAAACACCGCCAATAATTAACCCAATCAGCTGCAATGTCATTAGAGATCCTTCACTCTTTGGATTGTATTAAGGACGTTTAGTGAGCCGTCCGAGTACGCCCCTTGACAGTCCACTGTCATCCTACAGCGGTTAGGCAATAAGAGGGTACGAATCGCAAGGGTGCAGTTGATCGGTAGACTAATAGCGGCAGCCCTCATTAAGTTGGAGATCAAAAGTTGGGGATCAAAGCGTGATCGTTATCCACCATAATCCCGACTGCGGCACGTCGCGCAACGTCCTCAAGACAATTGAGGCAGCGGGCTACGAACCCATCGTGATTGACTATCTAAAGGAAGGCTGGACTCGCCCTCAGTTGCTGGCGCTGTTTGCTGCGGCTGGCCTGACGCCCCGTACCGCCCTGCGCGAAACCAAGTCCCCTGCGGCAGAACTGGGTCTGTTGGAGCCAGGCGTCGCGGATGAGACGATCCTCTCGGCCATGCTTGAGAATCCTGTCCTGGTTAATCGACCGATTGTCTGTACCTGCAAAGGCGTTAGGCTCTGCCGCCCCAGTGAAACTGTCCTCGATCTGTTGGCGCAGTGGCCACCCGGTCCCTTCGAGAAAGAAGACGGAGAACTGTTGATCGACAAAGACGGAAATCGAGTGAGCTGATGCTGTGCTTGTTTCTGGTGCTTGTTTCTACTGGCGCTCATTTTGTCTCAAACTGCCAGGCACCGTCCCACTGCGCGTCAGGAGGAGACTGCAGCCACTGTTGGCAGCGCTCATAGTAGAGATTAGCCGCCCGATCATCAGGAGTCTGGTAAAGGACTTTGGAGAACAGCTCCATTGCTGTCTCAAAGTCTCTGTCGTGATAGTACTGCCGTCCCTGATGATAGAGATCCACCCAAGGCTGTTGTGGACAAACGGGGGTATCTGCTTTCATCCCTAGCACTTCGTATATGTGTACGGGCTGAGTCTTGCCCTTGACCCTCACGTAGTCTAGCTCTCTTACCCAAATCTCTTCCTGACAGAGCTGATACGTGTGCTCGCTAATCAGAATGCTGCAGCCGTATAGCTTGGTCAGGCCTTCTAGCCGTGCCGTTAGGTTAACCCCGTCGCCGATCGCGGTAAACTCCATGCGCTTGCTAGAGCCAATATTGCCCGTCACCACATGATCCGAATTGATCGCCATGCCGATCTCAATAGTGGGCTTTCCCTGCTGTCGCTGCTGCTGATTGAACTGAGCCAGGGACCGCTGCATGTTGAGTGCGGTTCTCACGGCGCGTCGGGCGTGGTCTGCCTGGGGAACAGGCGATCCAAAAATCGCCATGATGGCATCGCCGATGAACTTGTCGAGCGTGCCGTTCTGCTCAAAAATCACGTCTACCATAATCTCGAAATAGGCGTTAAGCAGGTCTACGACCATTTCAGGGGGCATCTGTTCGCTCAGGCGGGTGTAGCCGCGAATGTCGGCAAACAAGATCGAGACGAACTGCCGTGCCCCGCCCACCGAGGTCTTACCCGTATCCAGCAGCTCTTCTGCCAGATCCTGACTCAGGTAGCGGTACATGGTGGCTCGTAGCGTTTCGCTCTCTCTCAGGGCCATCTCCGCCTGGTGCCGTTCGGTAATATCTTGCACGGTGCCGGTGATGCGATGGGGTGACACCTGTACCTGTTCGTTGACGATGCGTTCATCGCCATCGGGGAGCTGTAGGCGATAGTCGAGGGCGTAGGCTTGCTGCCGATCCCATGCCTGCATAACGCGATCGCGATCGAGCGGATGCACCCGCTGTAGGTATAGGGCTCGACTGGGGGCCACCGTCGGCGTATAGCCTAACAGCTGATACAGCTGAGCTGACCAGTTGAGCAGCCCGCCCGCCTCCCAATCCCAGTTACCCAGGCGGGCCATCGTTTGGGCGTTTTGCAGGCTGGCCTCGCTGCGGGCGAGTTTGGCCTCACTCTGCTGTCGCTCGGCCACCACGACTGATAGTACTAGAGCCGTAATGCTGACTACGGCGATGTAGGCCTGCAGTAGCAAGATGGCTTCGTCCAGGTTGCCCTCCACTTTGGTAATAAACGGGCCGCCTCTATGAACGGCCCCAATCACCGCGATCACAGAAACGAGGAAGCTGGCCAGGGTCGTTCCCCGCAGGCCCAATCGCAGCGCCGACCAAACAACGAAGGGAAAGGGTAAATATTCGAGGGGGTACTGTGCGATCGCACTTCCCGTTTGCGACCCGAACACCAGTCCGCTCATACCCATCATCAGCCCTAGGCAGAGACAGAGCTCCAGCAACCAAGGAACTCGCCGTCGAATCGGCTGCTGATGGTGTTTGAGACCCAAAACACCCATCAGCAGCATCGGCGTTAGCACCAAAATGCCCATGCCATCTCCCAACCAGATCAGCGCCGCATTCTTCACCAGCTGATCTGGCGCGACTAGCCCCGCCGCGTAGCCCACGCTCGTGCTGTAGATCGCGTTGATGAGTGGGGTTGCTCCCACGCCCAAAACCATGAAGCTCAGCAGGTCAGAGAGCTGCCACTGTCGTTGGTGCAAGCCCCGCTGACAGAGCAATCTACTACCCACCAGTGCCTGCAGCGGACTCCCCAGGCTCACTAAGATAGCTGTAGGGACTGACAGCTGGGCTGCTAAGGCCACCCCGACCGTACCCAGCGCTACCCCCACCCATAGCCGCTGCCCAAATATCATCAGCGCGGCTAGCGCAATGCCTGCTGGGGGCCATAGCGGTGATGCTGCCGCCTCTAGGTTGAGCGCTGCGATCGACAGCTGGGCTGCCCCAAAGTAACCCAACGTCAGCAGGCCGACCTGCAGCCCGTAAGCGATATACCGCTGATATCCTGTGCCCATCTTTTTGGTGTGTAACCTTCGGCGCGTGACCATGTTGGCCCTAGAATGCCCAGTTCCACCGATGACTGCCCGAGGAAACGTCTCAGACATTCTTCAGAAAACCCTTAAGGCTCTCTCAGACACCGATCAGGCCGAACTCAGTCAGCGGATGCATTCTGATAGGCATGAAGTCCACCAAGGAGCGCCCCTATGAAACGTACTGTCCTCTCGGCCCTCACGCTCGTTTTCTCTATCGCCGCTGTCGTTCCGGCAGCGCTAGCCTTTGAGCCCGAAATCTCGCTACAGGATCGAAGACTCGAACAGTTAGACAGTCAAACCCAAGCGGTTGCCACCCCTCAAGATGCGGGCTCAACCGTCTGGGACACGCGCCCCTTCTAATCAATCCGGTTGCTCGACCGCCTATACTAAACAAGACAGACTCAAATCTATAGGAGACCCATCATGGGCAGCGCCACCTTTATCAAAGACGAGACCGAGTTTGACTCGCTGCTGGGTGAGCAGTCCCTGATAGTGGTTGATTGCACGGCGACTTGGTGCGGTCCTTGTAAACTGGTAGCTCCACTGATGGATCAGCTCGCTGATGAGTACGAGGGTCAGCTGAGCGTGTTTAAGCTTGATTTAGACGAAAATAAATCGGTCGCCAAACGGTTTGGCATTAAGAGCATTCCAGCGGTGATGTTCTTCAAGCAGGGCGAGCTGCAGGAAACGCTCATTGGGGTCAAGCCCTACGAAACCTTTGCTGAGTCGGCTAAGCAACTGATGGCAGACTAACGAGTCTGTTCAGCCACGAACGCTTCAGCATCTTCAAGGGTTTCAAATTCAGTCGGGTACCGTGCCCGCAGCTCGGCAGGGATGATATCGCAATCCCTGTTGCCGTCTATCTGCTTGTCTAGCTTCAACTGAGTGTTGCACAGCCAAGGCGGATTGTCGCCTGTAAGCTGTTTTACAACAGGACCTCGTTCGGTTTGTAGATCGGCGCTCAGCAGTAGGGCGTTGTCAAAGTTGACCACCCTCAAGTTCGTCTCGCTCAGGTCTGCCCCTGTTAGATCGGCCCCGGCTAGATTGGCCCCAGCCAGGTTTGCCTTATTCAAATCGGCCTGCCGCAGGTCAGCACCCTGCAGATTAGCAGTGCTCAAGTTGGCTGCAGACAGCACAGCTGCCGTCAGATTAGCCTCAGTTAGGGTCGCCCCTACTAAAGATGCACAAACCTCTGTGGGAGCCCCCTCAACCGATTGAGCAGCTAAAAAAGGAGAACTTTCTGAATTTGAAACGGTGACGCAGCCCAGATGAGCATGGGTAAGGTTAGCGGATGTCAGATTGGTGTTGGGCAGAGCCGCGCCCTGAAGCTGGGCTCTGGCTAGATTAGCTTGAGTCAGTGTAGCTCCACTGAGTTGAGATCGCATCATCTGAGCCCGTTCTAGATCCGCTCCACTGAGTTTGGCTTCCCACAGCCCTGTTTTCTGCAGTCGGGCATCCCGTAGTGTGGCTCCCACCAGATTAATATTGGGCAGATGGGCCCCCTGGACGTCTAGCCCCTGCAGGCTCACGCAGTCAGGAAAAAATCCGTCAACAAAGGGCAGGTCTCGGAGGAATCCCACGACATCTCGAATGGGATGAGGGCCTGAGTCAATCGCCTGACTCGCGCATCCAGCGGTCAGCGTCTCTAGCGCACCAATCCGACCCGCACTAGAGGTTTCCCCAGGTTTAACATCGTTCAAGATTTGCCAGGCCTCATTATGGGTGGCATCTTCTCTTTGGTCAGCTTCAGTAATAAATAAGAACAGCCCTGAAAAGATCGCCAGCTGCCCCAAGAATGCACCCGAGCGCCTAAGTATCGGCAACATCGGTCCTAGAAAATGGTGCTTTTGCTCTTTGTAGGTTGTAAACAGATTCTTGTAGAGATCGGTATCGATGTCGGAAGCTTTTGCCTGCTGTATGAGCCGGTAATCACGCTTGAGCGTGTCTTTGATACTCAATAGAGCATCAAACTCTCGCCGCAGCTTTTCAACGTCTTCGTCGGCTAAATCCTTTTGAGGTGTTTTGGGCGACGATGGAGAAGGGTTTGGCCTGTTATTTTCGGTCTCATTGTTTTCAGAGCCGTTGTTGTTTTTAGACACGTACGAATCCTCTCAGGCCCGGTCTTACTGCTGCGTCAAAAACTCTACTGATGGCGTCAGCGGGTCTTTTACCAAACCAATGCCGTCGTACCCCCACCGGGCCATGACCTGCTTGAGCTGACTGCCCATCACCGACTCGACGGAAAACTGGTCGGCAATGGCCGCCGCATGATGATTTACATAGCTCAACGCATCGTAGTCGGCCGAAAACAGTATCAGAAACCCCTTTGCGTCGCTGTCTTGCTGGGGGCGGGCCGCTAGATACTGACCGTCTCGCTTTGACCGGAGTAAGTAATAGGATTGAGCAAACATATCGCCTCTGTCAGATTGCTTAGAACGGCTGTGAACCGACGCAGTCTGAAACCCCGTGACGCGCAGCCGCACTTCGCCTCGGTTATGACAAGACTCGCTGCCATATCCTTTCTAGACTATACGCTGTGCTTGACGACGATCCTCGAAAAGTACTTGAAACTAAAAGCAGCGATCTGAAGTGCGCTACTCAATAACGACCGTTAAACTCTCGAAACACGTACATGTTAATGGCCGCAACCACAAAGCAGATGATAAACATCAGCACGCGTATGCCGTAGATCGGCTCATCGATCAGTCTGCCATTGGCAAAGATCGGCGTAAACGAGGGTTCCATCTTCGCCAGCAAAAATCCGGCGGTAAAGGCCGCGATCGTCGAGCTGGCCTGACTGAAGTTTTTTAGCTCATGGCTGGTGTTAGGCGACACCAGAAAGCCGACAAGCCAGCCTGCGGCCCAACCGCTAACGCTGATCAAGATCGTTTGCGCAAAACCCGGATCGCCTAGCTCGGCGTGCACCCGACTCGCCAACCACAGCACCCCCGCAAAAACAACAAAGCCGACCAGCAGGCCGCTATAGGAGCGTAGGGGGTACATAGACTATCCGAAATTGGGGCTTAGTTGAGTTTGGACAGCTTAATGCGCGGATCGACAAAAGACAGCGCCAGGTCGGCTAGTAGGTTGCCCAATATCAGCATGCTGGCCCCCATCATCAGGCTGGCCATAATCAGATACAGATCTTGAGACTGCACGGCCTGCAGGGTGAGCTTTCCTAGCCCCGGCCAGCTAAAAAAGTTCTCAATGATAAACGAGCCGCTGAGCAGGCTCGCAAACTCAAAGCCCAGAATGGTAATCAGTGGGTTGATCGCATTGCGGAGTGCGTGGGTGTAGATCACCCGATCTTCGGGCAGGCCCTTGGCGCGAGCGGTTTGAATATAGTCCTGGCGCAGTACATCGAGCAGCTGCCCCCGCATCAAGCGCTGCAGCCCCGCAAAGCTCGTAATGCTCAAAGCCAGTGCTGGCAAAACTAGGTGCCAGCCCACATCGAGCAGCTTACCCAGCCAATTGAGGTCATCGTGAAAGACGCTGGTACGCCCTCCGACAGGGAATAGCGGCGCGGTCAGCTGGGCAAAGAACAGCAGCAATAGGCCGGTAATAATCGTTGGAAAGCCTTGACCGGTATAGCTGAGAACGCGGAGAATTTTGTCAACGAGCTGGTTTTGACGGACGGCGCTGACGATACCCAGCGGGACGGCAATGGCCCAGGTAATCACAATGGACGCAAACGAGAGCAGCAGCGTGTTCGGGACGCGCTCCGCTAAAATTTCCACCGCAGGGCGCTGGTAGGCAAAGCTAATGCCAAAGTTAAAATGACGCACCACCTGCCAGAGCCAGCGGAAGTATTGCTCCCACACCGGCCGATCAAGCCCGAACTGAATCTCAAGCTGCTGCAGCGTCTCTGGCGAGATTTGCGGGTTTTGTCGCTGGGCCGCGAGAAAGTCGCCCGGGGCCAGATCGATGATAAAAAAGCTCAGGGCTGAGGCCAGCAGCAGCGTCAACAGCGCCTGTAGTAGCCGTTTGACGATGTAGAGCGTGGTTTCGCTGGTAGCCAGGTTACGCAGGGTTGCGATCGCACTCATCGCCCGCGAACTTTCCGGCGGTTCTGACGGTTGAAACGGATTGGGCGCGGTGGTCATAGGGTTAGCGAGAAACGAATAGACATTATCAATACTGAATCAGCACACTCACAGGCACGGTCTCTGGCAGCCGCTGCCGCCCGCCCAGGTCGTTCAACTCAATCACAAAGCTAAAGCCCGCCAGCGTCGCCCCCGTCTGTTCGATTAACTGCGCCGTCGCCGAGGCCGTCCCGCCTGTGGCCAGCAGGTCATCTACCACCAGCACGGTACTGCCCTGAGGTAGCGCGTCCTGATGAACCTCCAGCGAATCTTTGCCATATTCTAGGGCGTACTCGACTGCATGAACCGTCGCCGGTAGCTTACCCGCTTTACGAACGGGCACAAACCCGCAGCCTAGCTTATAGGCCAGCGGCATCCCAAAAATAAATCCGCGCGACTCAATCCCGGCCACATAGTCAGGGGTTCCCCCCGGCAGCGTATCGGCCATGCGGTCTACGGTGTGGCGCAATCCATCGGGGTCGTTGAGCAGCGTGGTGATATCTCGAAACAAAATGCCCGGTTTGGGAAAGTCGGGAATATCCCGAATCAGCGATTTAAGGTCCATAGCTTAGGCAGCTGCCCCGATTAGGTAAAGGTTCCGACCCATTCTAGCCCTGCGCCCTGACTGACCCAAGTCATCGCCTGAGGTTGAGGGTTCGAGACTTAGCTAGAAATATTCTCAAACCAGCCCTGCCGCCAGAAATAGACCGTCAGTCCGCCGCTGATCAAAATCATTACTAGCCAGCACAGCGGGTAGCCGAAATATGCATTGAGTTCGGGCATATTCCAGGGCGAGGCCGCCGGGTTAAAGTTCATGCCGTAGACCCCGGCGATAAATGTCAAAGGAATAAAGATAGACGAAATCACCGTCAGCGTTTTCATGACCTCGTTCATCCGGTTGCTCACCGACGACAGGTAAACATCCATCAGCGTTGAGGTCAGCTCTCGATAGGTTTCAACAATATCCAACACCTGCACCGCATGGTCATAGCAGTCGTGTAAATAAACCCTGACCTCTGGGCTAATCAGACTGCAATCCTCGCGCATCAGCCCGTTGATCGCGTTGCGCTGGGGCCAGATCGAGCGGCGCAGGGTCATCAGATCGCGACGGACCTGATAGATCTTTTGCACCGTTTGCCGGGTCGGTCGAAAGATCACCTCATCTTCTAGATCCTCAATGTGTTCTCCGTAGGCCTCAAGAATCGGAAAGAAGCCATCGACAATCGCATCTAGCAGACTATAAACCAGATAGTCAGCCTGCTTTTCGCGAATCAGCCCTCGGTTAAACCGAATGCGATCGCGCACCGGGTCGAAGCAGTCAACCTGGGGCTCCTCCTGCACCGTCAGCAGATAGCTTTCCCCCAGGACAAAACTGACCTGCTCGCTCTCGAACCCTAGTTCATCGGGCTTAAGCACCACCATCCGAGCAATGATCAGCATTTGCTGGTCATAGGATTCGACCTTAGGCCGTTGCGGCACGTTGACCACGTCCTCTAACACCAGGGGATGCAGGCGAAAGACCTCACCCATTTGACGCAAAACCGCTTCGCTTCCTAGACCCTGCACGTCTAACCACGACACTGAATCACTGCGTAAATAGGAGAGACAGTCCGCCGGATACTGAGGCGTCTGCAGGGTCGCCCGATCAGGTCGATAATCGATCAGAACAAGGTGGGGGGGGACCGCATCGGGCTCAATGACGAGCGTGCCGGGCAAGCTGCCGACCTCATCGTAGTGATAGTCCCAATGGCGGCGCTCTTCGTCTCCAGGCGGATCGGGTAATGGGGTTGGCGGACGTAGACCGGTTTTAGTCATAGCTTGAGGGCCAGAAGAATGGGTAGGGTACTGAACGCCGTACGGTAGCAGCCGCATCTGCCAGACACAAATCTGTACAGCAGACGCTATAGACTCTAGAAAATTTGAACATTTCCGGCAATCATCTGCAAACTCTACTGCTACACTGCCTCCAACCCCTGCGGCAACGAAGGCACGTTTTGCTGTGAACTACTCTCAACCTCCCGTTTCCTCTAATCGAAAGCCGCCACCCTACCGGGCCGAACCCAAGCGCCGCTGTACCGTGACCGTGACTGAAGCGGGCTGGTTTGGAGCCAAGGCGGCAGCCGAGTCCGTGGGCTGTGCCAGCCTGTCCGACATGCTAGAACGTCTCGGGCGAGGAGAACTGGCGATTGTCGCTAGCGATGAATTTCCGGGCGCGTCTCCTGCTACGGAGGCCGGACAGGCAACAGCGCGCCGATTTGGTGCTCGCCCCGGACCTAATAATGCGCCTGCGATGGACCGGTTCCAAGCAACGGTTCCACCTGCTCGCCTGAGTCAGCTCACCGAGGCGATTAACCGCCGACTATTGCCCCTGCGTCGGCTGCCCAAGCTGTTTCTGACGGCAGTCTGTGCGGTGCTGGTGCTACTCCCCGTTTTGTACGTCGTCAACCTAACTATTGACCCCGCTATGTTAACGCCTGAGCTTCAGGGCGCACCGGAAACGGGCGAGCAGATAGCGGGCTACGAGGTGACCGATCACTTTCGCATTCGTCCGGTCCATCCGGTAACGGGCGCGCGTAATGTCCCCCACAACGGGGTTGATGTGGCCACGCCAGCGGGTACCCCCGTGTATGCGGTCGGTGCGGTCGGTGACTCGGTTAGCGTCAAATGCTGGTGGGATGTCGATGGGGGCGGGTGGGTTGCTAACCAGACGACAGCGTCCCTCCCCAATTACGTATTCCAGTCGCTGCATCTGCAAGAAAACGAGTGTCGTAGCGGTGACCTTACGGCGGGTGAAGTGATTGCGCTGACGGGCAATAGCGGGATTGGGACTGGGGCTCACTATGACTTTCGTGTCAAGATTGACGGACAGTATGTCCCCCCCGACCGGGTCTTTTTGGAATCCGCCCTAACCGGCGCGCTCTTAAATGAAAGTTAGTCAAGACTAGGGCGCAAACATCTCAGCCAGTACTTTTAGAACCGTTTTTTGTACCAGCGGATGAATTTTACCCAACCGCTTGAGGCAGCGCTTTTTATCAATAGTCCGTAGCTGGTCAAGTACGATTTGACCGGCCTTTCCATCAAACTCACAGGCAACACGGGTGGGGTAAAGCTTGCTGCCCGTTGTCATTGGTGCGACGATAACGGTCGCAATGTAGCGGTTCATCTCATCGGGGGAGACCACCAGACAGGGACGCGTTTTCCGAATTTCTTTGCCGACGGTGGGATCTAGGTTGACGAGGTACACATCGAAGCGGGCTACCACGTCCACTCATCCTGATCCCAATCGGTTGCTAGATAGTCAGCCTCTAGCAGGGCATCATCTCCGTTTGCAGCCATGGCCTCGAACTGAGCCGCCCAGTGACAGCGCGGTGACTCTACCTTGCGAATGACTAGCTGCCCTGCCTCGACTAAAAGCTCAACTTCTCCGGCCATGTCAAGCTGCTCTAACACAGGCTTGGGAATGCGAATGCCCTGGGAGTTGCCGATTTTGACGATGCGCGTGCGACCAACTGGCGTCAACGGCTCAACCGTTGGCAGACCTGAGGCGGTAATAACAGAACCGACCATGGGATTCGCTGTGGATATGAATGCGGGCAGGTGACTACATCGTAATTACTATAAGTATAGCAGCATCCGCAAGATGCTGATCCTTTGGGTGACAGGGATTTTCGCTACGCTGGGCATGCTGTACACAGCCTCATCCCGTCTTTCTTGCGATTGCTATGAAATGTCTTATTTACTGCAGTGTTCTAGTGGGTGTCTTGAGTGGTGGCACGATCGCGCTGCCAGCCCTGGCCAGTCAGCCCGAATCTGTCGCAGTGGTCAAGCAGGCGGCAACTACCGAAGATGACTATACCCGGTACATGCGTTTGGGCTACGCCTACACCAACCAGTTTGACTACAATACAGCCCTGATAAACTTTCGGCGTGCGCTGGACGAGCGACCGGGCGACCCCTATGCGACAGAGGCCATTGCCAATGTAGAGTACTACCTGGAGCGTAATCGGCTAGCTATCCGCCAGCGAGAAATTGACCGACTGGAAGCGCAACTAACCGCAGCTGGCGAACAGCAGGATTGGGTCTGTGCAGCCGCCACGGTAGACGAACTGATCAAATATACTGAGCCCGATTCGTTTGAGCGACGACGACTTCAGGGTTATCGGGGAGAACTATCTGGACTGATGGACGCTCGAGCCAATTTAGAGAGCTGGTCTACCATCTGTAGCCCAGAAGCACCGCTCTACTGAGCCCGCCTAAGCGGTCCAGGCAGCAGCTACCAGGACTAGGACAAGTTTAGGCGCCGGACTTGTTGACGCCTTCTATAATTGTTACATTTATTAACAGTTGTAGATTCAGGCTTGGGCTGTTTCCCAATGAATTCGCTTCATACAGACCCGCTTCAGATAGAAGAGCAGTATTGTCGAGGTCAGCGCCTGTTCGCGCGGATTGATCTGCGTGAGCGAAACTTGAGTGGGCTGGTGCTGGCCCAATCGCGGTTTGACCATGCCGACTTGACCAGCACTAATCTGTCTGATGCGCGGCTAGATGGGACCAGTTTCAAAGGCGCAATGCTCTGGCGAACTCGGTTGGATGGTGCGAGTCTGCAACGGGCTGACCTCCGACGAGCCCTATTGATTCGCGGGTCGCTGATCGCGGCCAATCTGCAAACCGCCTGTCTCGATACAAGCGATCTGCGGCTGGCAAACCTACAGTGCTGCTGCCTGGCAGGGGCAAGTCTGCAGGGTGCGAACCTATCCTATGCGGACCTCAGTGACGCGAGTTTGCGAGGGGCTGACCTGACCGGTGCTGACCTGACGGGCGCACACCTGCAGGGGGCAGATCTAACCGGTGCTCGGCTGATTGCGACGACGCTGCCTCGACATTTCTCACTCCCGCGCCCGGTTGACCGTGATGAAACGCTTCTATCGCTTTGATGGCTGACTGGCTGAAGGCCTGCCGCGCTCAAGCAGGAGTTGGGCCCGCCATAATCGAGCCCGACAGATTTTGGCGCTGTGCTGCATGATCAGTCGCCGCTGCCGATGGTTGGGACAGCGACCGTAGTCGTCGAACTTTGCGATCGCAGACGCAATACTCCGCGCGTCGCTATAGACAATACCCTGATGCATCAGCTTTTGACAGTACAAAATGCCTCGGGTTCGCAGCGGCGTTTTATTGCTGTGCAGCGGTACTGCAACAGGCATCGCTGCTGCCTGCGCAGCCTGAGCGGTCAGTGAATGGGGCGTAGGGGAATGCATGGAACCTTACAGGGAGATATTTAA
This sequence comes from Cyanobacteria bacterium J06648_16, assembly GCA_039817185.1. Classification (GTDB taxonomy): domain Bacteria; phylum Cyanobacteriota; class Cyanobacteriia; order Phormidesmidales; family Phormidesmidaceae; genus CAWUKV01. Next base: position 18,809 of record JBCBWI010000015.1, read on the forward strand.
AACTAGGGCAATTTAGACAGACAGCATTGAGCCGCTGATTCTGAAGGAATGGGCATTAAACAGTTCGAATTTGAAGCGAGATTCGCAGACTCACTAAAGCACTTGTTCTGTGCTCCGGTACGGACCAATGAGGTCTACATTAGCGATGAGGTGATGCGAGGTAGAGCAGTGCCGCTTCTCAGATTTGCCATCAAAAATAGCAAGCAATCTTACTTCGTAAAGTAGAACATTTCTAATAGTTAAAGCGCTCTAACCAAAGGTATAAAAGGCCTTTGCCTCGATAATGCATCAAAAAAAATCAGTTGCGGCCACAGAAAGAATTCAGAATTGCAGTGGTGTTGATACCTGTTGGAGATAACTCTCTTTACAGAAGAAAAAACTGTTTTACACTTCTTAGGATTAGTCAACTTTTTACCCTGCTCAAAAGCCTCAGACTTCTGTTTGAATGAGTATTTGTGCTCACCTGTAAAAGGCTTACGAATGTACAAATAGGTCGCGATTTTAATCTGGTTTCGAGTTTTTCCTATAGTGTTAGACATCCGCTTAGCGCACCAAAATTTTCCGAGCTTAAAATTTTCCGAGCGACCTATTTGTCCTTCGACAAACCATGCATGAATACTCTTGGGGGCCCTATCGCTGTACCTACCAGTTTCACTCAATGGGCACCGACCCCGACCCCCAGTCTGGTCTATCGCTATTGCTCATTCATCCGATTGGGGTGGGTTTGTCGGGTCAGTTTTGGCAGCCCCTGGTTGATCATTGTCAGCAGCGCTCAACGGTGGGTTCAGCGGTGGTGCTGTACGTGCCTGATCTGTTGGGCTGTGGCGGTAGCGACAAACCTCACCGGGCCTATTATCCATCCGATTGGGCCGACCAGCTGAGCGCACTGGTGACTGGGGTGATTCAGCAGCCGGTCGTGGTGGTGGTGCAAGGCGCGCTGCTGCCGGTTGCAGTGCGGCTTCTCACCCAGACACCTGCAGCCGCTCAGATCCGAGGGCTGGTCCTTTCCGGTCCGCCCGCTTGGTCCCTGATGACCCAGGCTACCTCTCCCCGTCAGCAGCGGTTCAGCTGGAGTTTGCTAGATTCCCCCTTGGGTTGGGCGTTCTATCGGTACGCGCGCCGCGCCGCTTTTCTCCGATCTTTTTCTGAGCGGCAGCTGTTTGCCCGGGCTAAGGACGTGACTGACGAATGGCTGGCGATGTTGACAGAGGGCGCTGCAGATATGGCCAGTCGGCATGCCGTATTGTCGTTTTTGGCGGGGCTATGGCGGCAGGGTTACGCTGAGGCGATGGCCCAGCTATCGGTGCCGACCCTGGTTGTCATGGGCGAGCAGGCATCCACCATTGATCGTGTGGCATCAGGGGCCCGCGATCAGAGTCGGCTGCAGGACTATCTACAGCATCTCCCCAATGCTAAGGGCAAGACCATCCCCGGCCGAAACGTATTGCCCTACGAGTCAACAGCGGCCTTTGCGGAGGTGGTATTTTCCTTTATCGACTCGCTGTAGGTGGGTAACCACACTCAAGCGCCGCTTGAGAAGCAACGACTTAGAACTGTATGCCCGTCGATTCTGGTTCGTCTGCAGGGGTATCTTCTCCGGCCGCAGGTGATTTGGCACCCGCACCGTCTGCGCTCTCGTCAGCCGGACTGTCAGAAGCGCCATTCTCGTCACCCGGCGCATCTGGGCCAGTCTCTTCTCCATCCGCATCATCGGCTGGTGGCGTGGTGACCCGATCAACAATGGTCGTGAGCTGATATGACAGTGTCGAGTTGGCCTTAGAGACCATTACAACCTCGTAGTAGCCCGTTTGAGGTAATCGCCCGGTCCAGCGGGTCTCCGTCGCATCTGAAAGAAGAAAGGGGAGATCTTCTGTTGGGGTTGGCACATACAGCGACAGCAGTACAGTGTTCTCAGGGGCCTGAAGCGTCAGTCGTAGAATTTGATCCGCCGTCAGGTTGAGTAGAAACACCTGACCTTCGCCAGGGGCCAGCTGCCCGGATACCTGCTGGCTAAACGCATTGGGCTCAAACTGAATCGTCCGCAGACGGTCTCCAGAGGTGAGTGCCCGCCCCCGATCGTCGGCCAGCGCATACCAAATTTGTCCCACCGGCTGTGAGAGGGCCGCTTCGCTGGACTGTGTGGGAAACAATTGGGAAAATTTAGCATCGGAAAGGTCGTACAGTGCCCGGCTGCTGACGTTGAGGGCATTGACCTGGGATTGCCATTGGTCGCGGTTGGTCGGGCCATAGCTGCCCAAGCCGCGCCTTGCTTGGGTGCTAAGATTGGCAGCCAAAATATCTAGCAGATCGCTAGCGAGGTTATCCCAGCGAAGGCGGAGGGGAGCGTCTTCAGGGCGGTCTGTCAGGGCGCGATCTCGCAGGTCCGGATAGCGCTGATAGAAAATCTGGTTGGTCAACCGGCTCAGGTACACCTCTGGAACCGCCAGATCCTGGCGGCGGTCCTGCAGGGCCTGCTTTCGAGCCGTCTCTTCGGCGGAGTAGGGGCCGGTGGCAGGCAGGCCAGGGGTGCCGTCGGTAGGCGTGTCTACCTCAGGTGCTGTGGGTCGGTTAGGGAACCGAAAGAGACCGGGACGACCGACGAGCAGCAGACCCAATAGTCCTGCCAGTCCCAGCAGCACCAATAGCCCCACTGCGGCCTGCCAACAGCCCGGCACGGGCGCTTCTGTGGCGGGGTAAGGCTCAGTTGCAACTAACTCGGGTGGCGGTAGGGCAGTGGCTTCAGTCAATGTGTCATCCAGTGGAGGGACCACAGCGACCGTTGCGGCACTCGTTGGGACGGGGGCGATTTCGTCAGGCAGAATGCCGTTTGTATCGGGGTCAGTGGCAGGGGAGGTGGGCGTCGAAGGTGCGATCGCACCCTCCCCTGAGGGCGGAGCGGCCTTAGTATCAGCCCCTAACGCTGCCAGCGCGGCCGCTGCCGACGGAAATCGATCCGCCGGAGCGGCCGCCAGCAGCCGTTCCAGTACCGACTGGAGCGGCTGGCTAAACTCAGCCACCGAGGACCAGTCCCACTGCCGACTGGCTGGGTCGTACAGCGTGTCTGCTTCTTGTCCGGTAGCCAGCACCAGGGCCGTTACCCCCAACGCATACAGATCGCTGGTCGGATCCACCGTTCCTGTTTGTAGCTGCTCAGGGGGCACGTAGCCGACTCTGCCAATCCGGGTGCGGTCCTGAGGCTCGTCCGCTGCGAGCTGCTGACGCACGTGAGCGGCCACTTGCTTGACGCTCCCAAAGTCGATCAACACCGGCAGGCCGTCCGTGTTTCGTAAGATCAGGTTCTCTGGTGAAATATCCCGGTGGATCACACCCAAGTCGTGTAGATAGCTGAGCACCGGTAGCAGTTGGTGCAGCAGCTGCGTCACCTCTAGCTCGGTAAAGTGGCCGCCGTGACGCAGGCGATTGGTCAATAGCGTTCGATAGGTGGGGCCTTCGACGTAGTCCTGTACCAGAAAAAGTCGGCCACCGTCGCCGTCGGGTTCAACCCGCAGCAGTTCGCGAAATCGAGGCACTTGTGGATGCTGCAGCTGATAAAGCACTCCCGCCTCTCGCTCAAAAAGCTCATTGGCCTTGACCAATAAGGACGGATCGCTCACCTGAGGGACAAATGCTTTGAGCACGCACAGCTCTTTAAATCGGTTCAGATCCTCCGCCAGGTAGGTCTGCCCGAAGCCACCCTGGCCCAATTGCTTGAGTAGCCGGTAGCGAGAACCTAGTGGGGGCATCCCCAACTCATCGCTTTCCATGGTGTGCCTCTGGTGTCGAACTCGTTTTTCATTCTGTACGGTCGGTTTGTCTATGCTTGACAATTTACGCCGAAAATTTTCGTTTTTGGAGAATGCGGTCCGTTAAGCGATTGGCGTCTGTGTCTGCGCGTTTAGCTTCTGGGCGTTGGCAAAGTAGGGCAGTTGGGCCTGCTGGGTTGGCCAGCTGTTGTAAATAAAATGGACTAGAACGGGCAGGGCCAAACCGAGAAACACTAGGCCCATCCACCAGGTCTCTTGGAAGCTCTGCAGTGTAAACTCAGCCGCCTCTGCCTGGGTTGACAGCAGCTCTGAGAGCACCGCAAACAGGTTGTTGAGCAGGTGGGCCAGAATGGGCATCCAAAGGCTGCGGGTCCGCACGTATAGTAGTGCCATCACCAGGCCAAACATGCTCAGCCCGACCGGGTTCTGCTGGTGAAGCAGACCGAACAGTAAAGACGAGCCAATCACGCCCGTCTTGAGTCCCCATTTGACCCCCCACCGCTGCAGTAAAATACCGCGAAAGATAAATTCCTCAACCACGGGGGCGAAGATCACTGCCATGAAGATCGTCAGCCAGCGGTAGGTAACGGGGACAACCGTGTCCGTGTTCAAAAGCGAGTCAGACAGTAGACTCGATACCAGTTCAGGGGCCAACAGCGATATCGGGTAAAACACCACAAAAAAGCTGCCCATGGAAAAAAACAGCACGCTGATCACGAGTAGCAGAAAATACCACCAGCTCAGCCCCCTTGGCAGTTCACCAAACAGGCTGCCGAACCGTAGCCCGGTCCAGCGCCCAGCCCAAGCCAGGGCCAGAGAAAGAATGCCAAAAATTAGGATCGTAAAAATAGGCGTACTGATCGGATCTTCGGCGGGCCACGGTAGCGCCATTACTAGCAGGGCATAAACCGTGCCTACCAGCACACTGGCCAGTAGAAAGCCCCCAAAAATAAAGTAGCGAGACTTGAGCCGGACAAAGGGATTAAGCATGCGGTTGAGAAAAGTAGTGTGGGAAAACAGCCCCATCAGTTTTTATTTTCTATAATTTTCCGAGATTTGTGCGCGGGCGAAGGTCCGCTGTGGACACGCTTTGCTGTCACAGCAGTCAGCGACCCAGCGACCATGCCTTAATTAGGCCCCCATGCCCTTTCAACTTTCGCCAATTCGGCAAATTAAGTTGATAGACTTGGGGGCGTGTCATCGAATGCCCCTTATTGCCTCCTGACTCTATGACCGATTCCCCTGCGGATAGGCCACCACCGTCTCCTCGGCATCGTCGCTTTTGGAAGAAATTTGGACTTGCTTTCGGCGTGGGTACGCTGCTGGTGGCGGGTGCCGGCGCGCTCTGGGCACGGTACTACATCAACAACGAATTAGCGCCGTTTCTGAGCAAGACGCTGACGCGTTCGCTAGACCGCCCCGTTGCGATTGGCGAGGTTGAACGTGTCACTCCCAGCAGCATTCGCGTCGGGCCATCTAGCGTGGGGGCAACGCCGACAGACCCAACGGCGGTGACGGCAGAAACGGTTGAAGTTCGGTTTAACTTGCTGACGGCCTTACTCACCCGACGGCTGTCCTTGGATCTGGTTGTCTCAGAGGCCGAAGGCTACCTGGAGCAGGATGAGGAGAAGGGCTGGCTAACGCTCGAAACCCCCGAGCGCGAGCCACCTGAGCGTGAGCTGTTTAAGGTCGAAGTCGATGAGGTAACCGTGCGCGATAGTCTGCTGACGCTGGTGCCCTACCCAGCGACGCCCGATCAGCGGACGCCCATCCTGTTCGAAGATTTTCGGGGAGAGCTGGACATTGACCCGGTTGATCTGGGCGATGATGAATCGGCCCAGCGATTTAACTTTGAAATGGTTGGGTCCCCCACAGCAGGCGGAACCATTCTGTTTCGCGGCGAAGTGCAACCCGTCGCTGCGACCTCGACCGATCGGCGCGTTGATCGGATCACGAATTTAGAGGTTCAAGCCGACCGAGCCGGGTTGCCCGATGTGTCGGCCTTTACCCTGTCGACCTTGGGCTTTCAAAACTTTCCTGTCGAGGCAGAGGCCGGACGGGTCAGCGGCAATCTTGACCTGCAGTTTCGCCCAGACGAGCCGACTGAATTTAGCGGCACCACTCAGGTAACCGATGGCGTAGTACAGGTGGCCAATCTGCCCGAGCCGTTAACCGATGTGGATGTCGAGGTCCAGTTTCGTGACAACCAGATTATTTTCGATCAGGCCAGCGCCAGCCTCAATGACCAGGTGGCCACGGGTGAGGGGACGATCTATCTCGGAGAACGCTACGACCTGACGGCTCGGGCCGAAGCGGTGACGATTGATGCAATCGCAGACACGTTTGGTCTAGACCTGCCGGTACCGCTGGCGGGCATGTTTGATACCGAGCTGGCGGTCGTTGGACCACTACGGGCGCCAGAAGTGCTGGGTAAGCTGACGGCGACCGAGTTGGTCACAGTGGATCGGCTGACCTTTGAGACGGTGCGGGCTAACTATCAGTTTGACACTGCTACGCGGGCACTGGCCCTGACGGAAATGCTGGCTGTCCCTACTGAGGGAGGACTGCTGACCGGACAGGGCGAGGTAGACTTCAGCGGCGAGGCGGTGACGCTGGCCTTTGAAGTCGATGGGAAAAATCTGCCCGGGGATGCGATCGCCACCCTCTATACCGAAAACTTGCCGATTACCCTCGGCACTCTCGACGCCCAGGCGACGGTGGTCGGCCGTCCAGGCAACCTGATCACCACCGCCCGCTGGCAAGCGCCGGAAGCTCAGTATCCAGGACAGGGCCTGGTCAGCTTTGCCGATAACGTGCTGACCTTTAGCGATACGACGGTTGCGATCGCAGGGGGTACCGTCAGCGGCAGCGGTCGCGTTGCCAACGGGCAGTGGCAGGCCGATCTCGCGGCAGCTGGCGTTCCCCTCAATCAGTTCCAATCGCGCCTATCCGGGCAGCTAACGGGCGACTTTCAGCTGGCAGGCCCCGTTCAGAATGCCGGTCTCGACACCGTACGCGGTCAGGGCAACTTTCAGGTGCAGCAGCTGGCATCTGGGTCGCTCTCGGGGACGGCCTCGCTTTCGGATGGACGCTGGCAGGCCGATGTTAACGCCGCTGGGGTGGCGCTTAACCAGTTTGCCAGCAACCTATCCGGGCAGCTCAGCGGCGACTTCCAGCTGGCGGGCTCGGCCCAGAATCCTGGATTGGACACAACCAACGGCAGCGGCAATTTTCAAGTCGCACAGATTGCCGGGGGCAATCTGACCGGCACGGGTTCCCTCGGCAACGGTCAGTGGCAGGCCGACGTTAGCGCGGCTGGCGTTCAGATCAGCCAATTTTCGCCGCAGCTGCGCGGTGGGCTTAGCGGCCAGGTCCAGCTCAGCGGCCAGACCGATAACTTCAGCCCTCGGGCCATTCAGGCGCGGGGCAATGTGGCGTTAACTCAGGGCCTGTCAGGACTGTCTGCCCAGCTAGAAGGCTTTGACCAGCCGCTGACCAGCGCCTTTGCTTGGAATGGTGAGCAGTTGCGCATTGACAGCGCCAGTAGCAGTCAGCTACAGGCCAACGGGGTCGTGATTCCCCAATTTTCAGGCAATCGGCTGACGGGCATTCAACGGTTTGATCTGGCGCTGGCCGCGGACCGTTACCCGTTGGCGGCGTTGCCAGTTGCCCTGCCTGCCGCGCTCAGTGTCGATGGTCTGGCCACGTTTGACGGTCAGTTGACCGGGTCGCCCAGCGCGCCCAATCTAGTCGGCACCCTACAGCTCGATCAGTTTGCGGTAAACCAGCTGCGGTTTGAGCCTACGCTAGCAGGCACGGTCAACTACGATGCCGGTGAGCTGGCGCTCAATGTCGCCGGGGGCAGTGATGCGATCGCATTTAACTACAGCAGCCTGCAGGACTTTGATTTTCGCGTGAACTGGCAGAATGCCTCGGCCCAGGGTGAGGCCGAAGGCGACCTACTCACCGCGAACCTGCAGGAATTTCCCCTGGCGGTGGTAGATGGCCTGCCGCGCAGTCCCCTCGGGCCGATTCGCGGGACGGTGTCGGTGCCCGACCTGCAGGTCAATCTGGCCACTCGCTCAGGTATGGGCAGCCTCACCATCGACGAGCTAGAGCTGGGCTATGTTGCCATCGACCAGTTTGCTGGTCAGGTTCGCTACGCCGACGATCTGATTACCCTGGTGGGCGGGCAGGTTCTATTTGGCAACAGCTTTTACGAACTCAATGCTCAGGTTAACTTGGGTCCTGAGCTGGCCTACAATGCCAGCCTACAGACCGAACAGGGCAACGTTGAGGACCTGCTGGTCGCCTTGTCTATTTTTGACTTGAGTGACTTTGGGCGAGGACTACAGCCGCCCGAATGGGTTGAAAATCCGCTCCCGCCAGCGGCGATTCCGATCGAGCTGGCCACCGAACCGGCGGGCGACAGCAACGCCCCCCTTGAAGCTCAGCTCCGTCGACTGGCCGAGATTCAAGCCCTGACCGAACGCCAGGAAGAAGAAGATGCCCAGGCGATTCTGCCGCCCCTGGACGCTCTCAGTGGCCCCTTTGCCGGGACCCTGACCGTTAGCGGTGGGGGCAGCGAGGGTTTTGAGATGGGGTTTGACGTTACTGGAAATGACTGGCGGTGGGGCCGAGATTTATTTGCTGATGAGGTCATTGCCGAGGGGCGCTATCGCAATGGCATCCTGACGCTGGAGCCGCTGCGCCTGGCCTCGGCAATGCCGGTCAGTGAGGCGGGCACGGACAGTAAACCCACAACCGGCCCTGAATCGGCCCAGCTAGCGGCGATCAACATCGCCGGTCAGTACAACGTATCGGGCCAGACCGATACCCGCTCTAACCTCCAGCTGGTCGCCCAGAATCTACCGGTCGATGCGGTGCGGGACCTGTTTAACCTGCCGCTCAGCCTGGACGGTCGGCTCAACGGCAGCGCCACCTTTGGTGGGGAACTGGCCGACCCCCAAATGCGGGGCCAGGTGGTGCTGGTTGATGGTGCTATCAATAATGAACCGATCGAGTCGGCTGATGCCCAGTTTCTGTACCGCAATGCCCGGTTGACGTTGCTGAGTACGCTGACGCAGCCCGATAATCTAGAGCCGCTATCGCTAACTGCTCAGATCCCCTATGCGTTTGACTTTATGACCGTCGAGCCCATGAGTGATGCGATCGCAATTGATGTCGATGTCGAGGACGAGGGACTAGCGCTAATCAATATTGTCAATCGGCAGGTCAGCTGGGAGTCTGGCCAGGGAACGATTGCACTGCAAGTGAGAGGCACGCTCTCCAACCCGGATATTCAAGGATTTGTCGATTTGACCGACGCCACTTTCCGAGCGCAGGCGCTCTCGGAGCCAGTCACGATCACCCGAGGCAGTGCCTTTTTCCGTGGCGACCGACTGGTTGTGCAATCTCTGCAGGGCCAGTTTAGCGACGGCGACATCCGCGCTGCTGGGACGATCCCGCTTGGGTTTCCGATTATCAGTGCCCGCGAACTCGCCGCTCTGGGGGATATCCCGCTCAGCGAGACGCCCACTCCCGAGGAGACTGATCCCACCGATCTGGGCTTTGACGCTAACGGTCCGCTCACCCTGGAACTCAACAATATTGCCCTAGACCTGCGGCTCTACGAAGGGGACGTCGATGGTCGCGTGGTGGTGGGCGGCAGCCTTAACCCCCTGTTTGGGGGACCGCAGATCGGGGGTCGGCTGCGCCTCTCTCAGGGCCGCATTGTCCTGCCGGAAAATTCGTCGGACGGGTCTAATCCCGAACTGTCCGAGGCCGACCAGATTGAGCAAATCACCGATACAGACGGGGGATTCCTGCAGCCCCGATTGCAAAATCTGACCGTGGCCCTGGACCGGTCGATCCAGATTACCCAGGGCAACTTGCTCAACTTCTTTGCCGAGGGTGACCTAAAGCTCACGGGGCCGATTGCCAACGCCAACAGCATTCGTCCTGAGGGCGTGATCAATGTCCGCCGTGGACGGATCAATCTATTCACCACCACCTTCCGGCTGGCTGGCAATGACAATACGGTGACGTTTTTGCCTGAGCGAGGTCTACAGGATCCGATTCTCAACGTCAACCTACGGACATCCGTGGCCGAAGCCCGCGGCAGCTTGACTCCCACCACCGCAACCGCCTTTGCTAGCTCAGAAGTGGCTGATACGGGGACGGATCCGTTTAGCTCCCTCGGCAGTCTGCAGACAGTCCGAATCCGAGCCAGCATCGATGGTCCGGCCAGCCAAATCTTTCAAAATCTGACCCTATCTAGCTCACCGCCCCGTACCCAGAGCGAAATTATCGGTCTGATCGGCGGCAGCTTCATCAGCGCCCTAGAGTCGGGTGGCAGTGGTGACTTGGGCGGCGTCGTTAACTTCTTTGGTGGAGCCTTGCTCAACCGCTTTCAGGATTTTGTTAGCAGTACGCTCAACCTCAGCGAGTTTCGTCTGTTTCCAGTTACCTCGGCATCCCGCTTCTCGACCGACGAAAACTCAGGCAATACGCTGGATATTGGTGCGGAGGTTGGGTTTGACGTCACCGATGACTTTACGCTTTCGCTGCTTAAAATCTTGACGGACAACACGCGGGTCGAATACAACCTACGCTATCAGCTAACCGACGAGTTTAGAATTCGAGCAATTACCGACCTGGAGGACGACAACCGCTTCTTTTTAGAGTTTGAAACCCGCTTTTAGCAGGTATGATTGCCCTGTTTCTAAACCGGTTTGCCCATTCAGAAACCTCGCTCAAAACCGATACTCAAAATCTATACTGGGAGGCAAGATGGCCGAGGCCCGAAGGCTGGGCTGTCTGCCTCTGCATGGGTCGGGGATGAAACTGACCTGACCGGCTCTCCCAGGATATGTAAATTTGTTTCTGACCGACCGACTGCCAAGCTCTATTTACCTCGTTATTGACCTATGCCCGTGCGCCAATCCGCTTTGTTCGCTTCGCTACTGCTCGTCTTGGGGGCCGGGGCGATTGCTCGACCGGCCCAGGCCCAGGCGCTGCTGCCTTACATCCTGCCGCTAGACGAAGCCCGACTCGAGAATGATGGCCTCAGCCTGGCCCAAGACGCGGCCCAACTAGCCCAGTTTCAGCAGTATGAAGAAGCCCTGGCGCGGGCCGAGCTGGCAGCTCAGCTGGCCCCTAACGACGCCCAGGTGCTGGCGCTGCTGGGTAGCCTGCAGCTCCAGCTAGGAGAGACGGCTGATGCGATCCCAACGCTCGAAAAGGCTAAGCGCCTGGAGCGTGATAATGCGCTGGTGTGGTTTGCCCTTGGCTCAGCCTACTTCAGCGAAGGCAAGTATCTGCAAGCCGCAGACTCCTTGGAGACCGGACTCGATTTAGAGCCCGAGAATGCCGGTGCCCGTTTCGATTTAGGCAATGCCTATTACCGGCTGACGCGCTATCAGCAGGCGATTGACCAGTACGAGTCGGCGGTCGAATACGACGAAACGCTGTGGCCCGCTGTTAACAACATTGGTCTGGTGCTCTACGAACAGGGTGATGTGGAGGGTGCGATCGCAAAATGGCGAGAGTCATTGGAGCTGTCCGAAGAAGAACAGTCCGAACCCCAGCTGGCGATCGCCGTGGCGCTCTATGCCCAGGGCAGCCAGCAGCGTCAGGCCGTTGATGAAGCCACCGCTGCCCTCGAACGCGACAGCCGCTATGCTGACATTGAGTTTTTGGAAGAAAACCTCTGGGGCAGTCGCCTGATCGACGCCACCAAGCAGTTTTTTGAAACCCCAGCACTGCAGGCGCTGCTGGCACAGCTTTGACCCTCGATCGGGACGAGTGATCGGGACGAGTGATCGGGACGAGACGGCGAGACGGCCGTACTGCTAGCAACCCGCCTGCAGAAGCGCCATGGCGATGGCTACAAGGTGAGGGTCTGACTCGGGGAGCAGGGCAGGATAAACGCCACAAAACTAAAGCGTCTGCTAGAATGCAGGCGCTTTAGTACAAAATAACTATGTGGTGCCATGACTCGTCTGTCAGCGCTTTATTCGTCAGCAATCATCGATTTCACATCGTCCACAAATCTTTGGTGGTCAACGACTGGCTTAGAAATGTATCCATCTGCACCGCTCTGCTGTAAGAAGCTTTCCCGGTCTCCATCCATGGCGTGGGCTGTCACCAAAATGACGGGCAAGTTAGCTGTAGCAGGGTCCGCTTTTAGCATCTGCGTAATCCGGATACCATCGACGGGTTTACCCTGATAAACGCTGTGGGACAGCGATACATCCATCAAGATGATATCAGCTTCACCGTTTTGAGCGATGGTCATGACCTCTTCAACATTCTCAGTATGTTTGACGAGGAGCCCGCCCCGTTTGGTCAAAATTTTAGAGAAGACACGGGCATTAATCATGTCGTCTTCAACGATCAAAACGGTCTTCATCAGTAAGTTTTCCGCTAAACGTCAACAATAAAACAGCCGCTATACTGCCCCTATCCAGGCAAATCGTACGACGAACTTATCCTCTCCTGAGGATGAAGCTGCTGAAGCTACGTCATAGTAAAGTATTGCAGATTCCCAACCTTGTGTGTAAGGTACACCATTGACCAGACTCTAAGGCTATCGCGCCCTACACTGTGCCCCCGCACCAGCCCTCAAGTACCCGCACGATAGCGCATCATCCGGTGCCCCAAATTGGTGGTTCCCCATCGGTTTATCTCTGCCTGGTGATCGCACCTTTAACTGTCTGACCCCATCCCATTCATCCATCGCTTTTAGGGACGCGACCCATGGCCGAACAGCTCAACATGCTTCCAGACGAAAATATCGTGGTGACCTCTTTACATTCAGAGGTGCAGCGGTCCTACCTGGAGTACGCGATGAGCGTGATCGTGGGGCGAGCCTTGCCCGACGTGCGTGACGGGCTCAAACCAGTCCACAGGCGCATTCTTTACGCCATGCACGAGTTGGGGCTGACCCCTGACCAACCCTTCAGAAAGTGTGCCCGCGTCGTCGGTGACGTTCTAGGTAAGTACCATCCCCACGGTGACCAGGCGGTCTACGATGCCCTGGTGCGCATGGTGCAGGACTTTTCTAGCCGCTACCCATTGCTCAACGGCCACGGTAACTTTGGCTCGGTCGATAACGACCCGCCTGCGGCCATGCGATATACCGAGACCCGTCTGGCCCCGGTGAGTCACGAAGCGCTGCTGAGCAACATCGACCAGGCCACTGTTGGGTTTACCGATAACTTTGACAGCTCTCAGCAGGAACCCGTCGTACTGCCTGCCCAGCTCCCCAACCTACTGCTTAACGGCAGTTCAGGCATTGCGGTCGGCATGGCCACCAACATTCCCCCCCACAATTTGGGTGAGGTTGTCGATGGTCTGGTTGCCCTGATCGACCGCCCCGATCTTAGTGACGAAAAACTGTTTAAGCTGATCCCCGGCCCAGATTTTCCGACCGGGGGCGAAGTTACCAGCAAAAAAGGCATCCACGACGCCTATCTCAAGGGGCGTGGCAGCATTCCTGTGCGGGGTATTGCTAACTTTGAAGAGATTCGTCCCGGTAAGGGGCGGCAGCGGCGCAATGCCATTGTGGTGACCGAACTGCCCTATCAGGTCAACAAGGCCGGATGGATCGAAAAGGTTGCTGATCTGGTGAATCAGGGCCGGATTGACGGGATTGCCGACATTCGAGACGAGAGCGATCGCGATGGCATGCGCGTGGTGATTGAACTACGCCGCGAGGCCCAGCCGCCCAAAATTCTCAATGAGCTGTACCGCATGACGCCGCTGCAAAGCAATTTTGGGGCAATCATGCTAGCGCTAGATGGCGGTCAGCCCCGGCAGCTGTCTTTGAGGGACATGCTCAATGCCTTTCTCAACTTTCGTGAAGAAACGCTTACCCGCCAATACCAGCATGAACTAGAAGAAACCGAAGCGCGGTTACACATCGTTGAGGGCATGCTTACCGCCCTCGACAGCATCGACGAGGTGATTGAAATTTTGCGGGCTGCGCCGGACGGCGGCACCGCCCGGCAAGAGCTACAGGGGCAGTTTGACCTCAGTGAACGACAGGCCAATGCCATTCTGGCGATGCCGTTGCGACGATTGGTGGGGTTAGAGCAGCAAAAGCTGCTAGAAGAGTTTGAGGAACTGTCTGAGCGACAGGCTACGCTGCAGGAGCTGTTGGGCGATCGCACTGTGCTGCTCAAGGCCCTGAAAAAAGAGCTGCGTGCCTTAAAGAAAAGCTACGGCGATGAGCGCCGCACCCGCCTGCAGACCGAAGCCGAGCGAGCAGAAGAAAAGCAGCTGCTAGAAGAGATTGCCGCCGAAGAGAAAGAAGAAGAAACGGTCGTCGAGTTCACTCAAAAGGGCTACGCATACCGCCTGTCGCCACGGGCCTACCAGCGTCGCCAGGCCAAGGCCGATCCCCTACCCACGGGCAAGCCCAAGCTGGTAGAGGCGGACGATCCGGTCCTGCAAACAGAGACGGCCCACACCCACGAAGAGCTACTTGTCCTGACGAATGATGGCAAGGCCTACACGGTCAAGCTGGCTGACATTTCAATGGCCCAGCGTCAGTCAAAGGGCTCTCCACTGGTGCATTTGCTACCCGATTCGGTCGGCAATGATCCAGAGGCCGTAGTGGCTCGGTTTGTGCTCAAATCCGATGTTTTGAAACAGCATTTAGTTCTGGTGAGTCAGCAAGGCCGGATCAAGCGTCTGACCATGCAAGAGTTTCAAAACCTGACCGGACGTGGCCTTACGGCGATGAAGCTCAAGGGTGATGACCGGCTAGCGATGGCGGTAACGGCCCCACCCGGACGGGACGTGGTGCTTGCCACCTCGGGCGGACGGCTATTGCGCTTCGGTATTGACGACGAGCAACTGCCCGAAGCCAGTCGCAACTCCCAGGGCACCCAGGGCATTCGCGTTCTCAAGCAAGAGCGAATCGTGGGCTGCGCGGTAGTCACGCCCCAGGAAGACCTGCTGCTGATCTCAGCTCGCGGTTACGCTAAGCGCATGCCCGTAGCCACGCTCAAGCGAGCGAACCGGGGCGGTATTGGGTCCCAGTGTTTCCAGTTTAGTCAGGCCAGCGACTCGCTGATGGCGGCGCTGCCCACGGCGGATACGTCAACCGTTCTGGTGATGACCAGTCAAGATCGGAGTGCCTACGTGAGGCTGGCTGCAGTCTCCAAGCAGGGACGATCGCAACCGTGTGATCGCATTCTCACCACTGCCCGAGGCGAGACCCTTACCGCCGTTCAACCCTTACCAGAAGACAGCGAATAGATTCACTAGCCGCCCAGCAGTGGGGCCAGCCCCTCGGCTTGACGCATCCAGACCCGCACTGGGCACAAGTTGTAGACCCGCTCATGCGGCTGCTATAGATTCTGGATTGCGTCCAAATAGGGCGCTACTGGCTCATCCGCCACCTTACAGGCGCACTGGTCGACTGCCAGCAGGTCATTGCCCCAGATGATTTTGCCAATCGGTACAGCATCTCCCCGGTCTGGGTGCCAATCTTTGCTGACAAACTTCTGGTCGCAGTCCACCACGCCACCGTCAAACAGTTGACCAATAGTGAAATACACGTCCTTCAAAATCTGCGTTACCGACGGGCGATGCAGCTGACCGCGGGAGTGGGGGCTGCGGGCCTTGTACTTAGCGCGGGGAAAGAGACCGTAAAGATTCTTCAGCGAGGCTGACAACAGCGGACTCCCCTTTAGACTCGTAAGCTTAAACGCGCCAACGGAAATGCGACAGTCTACCTCAGACAACAGTTTGGGAGCCATCATCTCCTTGAACCGCACAGGTTCTGTGGCCTGGTTCGGGTAGGGGATTTGCGGTAGCGTATCGGCATCCAACAGCTGCATACCCTCCCCCAGAATGTTGTAGAGGCCGTTTTTACTCGCAATCTCACTCAAAGAGGCTTTTGAGCAGACGCCCTCAACAATCAAAATTTCGGCAGTGGGGCTCGCCTGACGCAAACTGGACAGCACCTTGCCCAGCACGGTCATGCTGACAGTGGCGGGTGGCCCGACCGGATAGCCTAAATTAGGCTTGACCAAGATTCGCTTTGCGCCCTGGGCCACTGGTGGCGGAGTATAGATAAACTCGCTGGTAGCGGCGACCTGAACGGATGAGACTTGAGCGACCATGACCTTTACTGTGGTGACCCGCAACTTTCGGCAGGAGTTTGAGCGGTGGACTGACGCGTTAGAAATAGCCAACCAGCTGCGCGGCCAGCTCAAAAGCTGGTTTACCGACGTGCGGGTGTTTGACGATGGCGAGCTGGTGTGGATGTACAGTAAGCTGCGCGCCCATCCAGAGTACATTGGCCCTGGCACCTACGGACGGCTGGTACGGCTGTTTGTGGCGGAGTCTGAGGCCGCGCAGGCGCAGCGTTCGCCTTGGCAAATCCGTGAGATGACCTTTGACTGGGGCAGTCGGACCTATCTGATGGGGGTACTGAACGTTACGCCTGATAGCTTTAGCGATGGAGGCGAGTTTAACACCGTTGAGGCGGCGCTGGCCCAGGCCCGCAAGCTCGTGCAGGCGGGAATGGATATTCTTGATGTTGGTGGACAGTCAACTCGCCCAGGGGCCGAGCAGATTTCACTGAGTGAGGAGCTAAATCGGGTCGTCCCGGTGATCGAGGCGATTCGATCCGATGAAGCGTTACAGAACGCAGTCATTTCGGTCGACACCACGCGAGCCACCGTGGCACGGGCCGCGATTGAAGCGGGGGCCGATATCATCAACGATATTTCTGGAGGGACCTACGAGCCTGATATTCTCAAGGCGGCAGCCGATCTAAACGCGCCGATCATCCTTATGCACATCCGGGGCAAGCCCGAAACCATGCAGCAACTGACCGAGTATGAGGATGTGACGGCCGAAGTGGGCGAATTTCTTAAAGCGCAGATCGACGAGGCGGTAGCGGCGGGCGTTTCTCGGCAGAACGTTTGCGTGGACCCGGGCATTGGCTTTGCCAAAAGCTATCCGCAAAACCTGACCCTGCTACGGGAACTGAGGCGGCTAGAGGTGCTGGGCTGCCCAATTCTGGTAGGCGTATCGCGCAAAAGCTTCATTGGCTGGATTCTTGACCAGCCAGACCCGAAGCAGCGGGTTTGGGGTACAGCAGCAGCCTGTACGGCAGCGGTGGCGGGCGGCGCAGATATTTTACGGGTCCACGACGGGGCCGAAATGGCGGACGTGGCGCGGGTAGCCGATGCCATTTGGCGACAGCCTGATGGTTCTTCCGAGGCAGAGTCCATCGCCTAGCTGCGGGCAAAAGTCAATCATAAAAGGGGTTCAACCCGTCTGGTCAATACCGTAGAATACTCAACGGTATTCCACCGTACTTATCAACTAGAGGCGACATGATGAAGTGGTATCGGTCTTTGATGGCAATCGTGCTGGTTGCGATCGCAACCCTATCCGTCAGCTGCGGCGGCAGCACTGTAAAAGCCCCCCCCACCTACACCCCCGAAAAAATCTCGCAGATCCAAATCTATGCGGGGCGCCTCGCCCAATCTCAAGAGCGTCTGCCTGAGCTGCTGGGCTACATCGAAAAAAAGAACTGGGCCAACATCGACAACTTCATCCACGGGCCACTGGGCGAACTGCGCACTCAAATGATTCGCCTGAGCAATCAGCTACTCGAAGCCGACAAAAAGCAGGTCGTCGCCCTGGCTGACGACATCGCCGCCGATCTCGAAGGTATGAGCGTAGCCGTCGAAGAATATGACCAAAACAAAGCCTACGACACTTACGACGCCTTTGAGCGTGACTTTGCGGCGCTGCTAGACGTTGTCCCCGAGGCCGCCCGCCCCACGCCTAAGCAAAGCGACCCAGATGCCGCCGACCTGGTCCGCCAACCTATTCTCACGGAATAGCGTCATGCCCCGACGGGTTGCCATTGTTGGGTGCGGCATCGTCGGGGCGATGATCGCCTACGAACTCAGCCAGGTGCCGGACCTAGACATTCTAGTTCTTGAAAAAGGCACCCCCGCCGAGGGCTCGACCGGCGCAGCCCTCGGCGTTTTAATGGGCATCATCAGCCACAAGGTCAAAGGCCGTACCTGGCGGTTGCGACAGGCCAGCATCGATCGCTACCAGACCCTGATTGACGAACTCAGGACACAAACCAACGGTCCAATTTCGTACAATCATCAGGGTATTCTCAGCCTGTGCTTCGACACTGAACAGCTGCCCAAATGGCAGTCGCTCCAGACAACTCGGGCCGAACAGGGCTATTCTTTAGAAATTTGGTCACCGGCCCAGCTAGCCCAGCGCTGCCCTCACATCGATCTGGCAGACGTCGTCGCCGCAATTTATTCCCCCAACGACGGTCAGGTAGACCCTACCGAACTGACTGCCGCGCTGGTAAAGGCCGCTGAGCAAAACGGCGCGACCTTTCAGCTAAATACCGAGGTGACGGGTCTCATCCCCAATAGCCTTGGCACCGCTCGACTAACCACCGCCACCGCACAGATTGACGCCGACTGGATTGTGCTATCGGGCGGCATCGGTACGAACGCCCTGATGCAGCTGTCTCCCGAACCGGTATCGCTCATTCCCGTGTTTGGCGAGGCCCTGCGCATCCAGGCATCTGAGCCGCTGGGCGATGCCAGCTTCCAGCCCGTCATCAACGGCCACGACGTTCATCTGGTACCCCAGGGCGAACGAACCTACTCTATTGGCGCAACGGTAGAATTTCCGGCGGTCCCTGAAACGACTGACTTGTCGAATTTTCAACCGGACCCAGCCCTGTTTGAGCAGATGCGGCAGACTGCAGCTGACTACTGCCCCGCTTTGTCCAAAACGCAAACGATCCGTACCTGGTTTCACCTGCGACCGCGCCCTCAGGGACAGCCCGCCCCCGTCATTCAGCCACTAGCCGGTTACCAGAATGTGACCCTGGCAACCGGCCACTATCGCAACGGGGTACTGCTGGCACCCGCGACGGCGATGCAGGTGAAGGCGCAAATTATAGAGGGGTTAGGATTGAAGTAAGGGAAATCTACTCCCCACTCCCCACTCCCTACTCCCATGCCCAAATCTGTCGGCCTGCCCCCCGGCCTCATCATCAAAACCGGTCGCCTTGTCTGGACAACACTCTGGCGCACCATGATGAGCAAGCTGGCCCCCCGCGACAAATCGGGGGCTTACGTCCGGCCAGAAAGCGCCTTTCGCCACTGGGTCGAGACCAAAGAGCAGTCCCTGCACCCCGCTGCCGCTGAGCGCTATGAACTCATCGTCGGCATGAGCTGTCCCTGGGCCCACCGTACCCTGGTCACCCGAGCACTCAAAGGGTTAGAAAAGGTGGTGTCAGTCACCGTTGTGGCCCCCTCAGATTCCGGGGTCTGGGCCTTTGAGGAACCGCTGGAGGGGTGCGACACGCTACCAGAGTTTTATCGCAAGCTCCAGCCCGGCTACCAAGGCCGCTCTACGGTGCCGGTTTTATGGGACCGTAGCACCCACACCATTGTTAACAACGAAAGCGCTGACATCATCGAGATTTTGAATCAGTCGTTTGATGCGTTTGCTGAGAATGCAGAATTGGATCTGGCTCCGAAAGAGTTGCGATCGCACATCGCCCACTGGAATTCTCTCATCTACCCCAACATCAACAACGGTGTCTACCGCTGCGGCTTTGCCCAAACCCAGGCAGCTTACGAAACCGCCTGCACTGAACTGTTTGAGACTCTAGATACGATTGAAAAACTGCTGTCCGCCCAGCGCTATTTGGGCGGCGACCAAATTACCCTGGCCGACGTGCGCCTGTTTACTACCCTAATTCGCTTTGACGTGGCTTACCACACCTTATTCAAATGCAACCGCCGCCGCCTGCAAGACTACCCTAGCCTTAGCGGTTACCTGCGGGATATCTACCAGCTGCCCGGCGTGGCCGCAACCTGCGACATCGAGGCGGTAAAGCGCGATTATTTTGGCAACTTATTTCCCCTCAATCCGGGCGGTATTGTCCCGTTGGGGCCAGACTTAGAAGGACTCACGGCACCGCATGGCCGAGCAGAATTGGCGGCAATAGTCAATCACACAGTTTAAGCTCCAGGAGAACCCACTATGAGTGCCGAAGCCAAGCCGAAACTGACGTCTCTATACGACATCGATTTTCAATGCTGGATTGACCAAACCGTAGAACAGCTCAAAACACACGATTTTGGCAGTCTCGATCTAGAAAACTTGATTGAGGAGATTGAAAGCTTGGGCAAGCGGGATAAACGGTCTGTTTCCAGTTATCTCCGACGGCTGTGTGAGCATCTACTGAAGATCGAGTGTTGGGAGTCGGAGAGAGAAGCTTGCTTCAGAGGCTGGAAAATTGAAGTCCAGAATTTTCGCTTACAAATCAGAGACATTCTAAAAGACAGTCCCAGTTTGAAGAATTACCTGAAAAGCAATTTTGCCGACGAATACAGGGACGGAAGAAAGCTGTTGCTGAATAGCAGCAACTTAAACCCTTCACTCGTGTCTGAAGCGCCTGCTTTCACGTTAGAGCAAGCGCTAGATGAAGACTGGCTCCCCTGGCAGCCCAGTAATCGGTTGCTCTAGCACTTCAATCTATCCAACCTACGATTTAGGCCGAAAAATTCCAAAGACTGAAGTAAAACCATGTAGAAACGTAGTCTTGCCTACGGGGCCAATCTCACCATTGCAGAAGAATCCACCCAGCGGCGTAGGACCGATATATTCCTGAAATAGGTCTGAGTCAAAGTTGGGCTGATCGTAGAGCCCCTCACCACGCCCGGTACAGGCAAATAACAGGGCTCCAGCGGGTGGACTGGCGTGGTCTGCTTTATATTCTTCTAGCAGGGTTTCCAAGTCTTCGGCGGAGGTGTCGGCGTCGCGCAGGTGAAACTGAATGATTTGGCCTGGACGAACGTGATCTGCGATCGCAACTGCCCCCACCTTCGGATCCACCCCTACTAAGTTGCGAATCAGGAAGTCGCCCCGCTCCAGCTTCTGCTTGAACCCACTCTGAGCGATGCCGATAAACAGCGACTGCTGGGCCAGTTCCCGGTCTTCCTCGTCCATCGTTTGGAACATTGCCTGCAGTGCCGTCAGCGGCGTTTGTACGCCAGTGCCCTCAGCCTGAGATTCAATTTCTGTAATCACATTGCGATCGCCGTTGGTTACCCGATACGCCTCACCGATGGGGCGGCAGCCTTGGGCCACGATGGCGTCCATCTCGATGTTGCCCGATAGCGCTACCCCTACCACGCCCTCTCGGTACAGGTGCTTGCCGCAAAATAGCCCACTACTTCGACTAATGCTTTCAATCCCGGCCTGGCCGCCCACCTTCACCGCATCGGGATAGGCAAAATCCAACCCCTGCAACAGGTCATTCATGCCTGACGAGAACGGATCGGCGATCAGAATAAAGTGGGGCTGCTCCTCGGGCGTTACCCCGACAATGTCGGTCCATTCGCTGGGCGGACTGTCCAAATCGGGCAGCTCATCGGTAGAGAGATGAAAGCTCCTCAGGTCGACCCCCGGCAGATGGGCTAACGTTAGGCTGAGTGCGGGCTCATCTTCGATTTCGGACGGTCGACCCGAGCCACTCATGCCTACCACGCCACTGCCGCTACCGCCCAAAATGTGAGCCCCCTGTAGCGGCGCTTTAAGCAGCGGCAGCACCCGTGGGTACTCGCTGGCGAAGGTCGATGAAATGAAAATAATCGCCAGATCTGGACTGGCCTGCAGTTCTGCCAGCGTCCGATCCACGACTTCCTGCAAAGCCAGTTCCAACGAAGGCCGGGTCGAAATTGCGCTTGCCCACTTCATATCTGCTGCGCCTCCCGCGCCCTGATCACACTAAGAATACTGCGTTTCTTAGTTCAGGCTTTCTAGTACGCCGATTAAGCCACATTTGCTGAGCAATGTCCAGCGATGCCCAGCGATGTTCGCCTCGTATCTGTATTGGGCTCAGCCTGTACCATCCGTGACCTAGCGTAACGCTCTAGACAAATAACTACATAAAATACCTTCAATAAAGAAATACTTCTTTAGTTGTGCCCATTCACCGGAAGGGGAGCGCTAATATGTAGCTGTGCAGCGAACTGTATCTGTGCAAGCCACCTGCGCGAGCATACTGAGGAACGCCAACTTAAGCTGCGTGACTTTTGGGTCACGTTATCCAGTTGCTCTTTTTTCCACAGTGTCCACACTAAGGGGGCGTTAATCCCTCAACAGGGCACTCCTGGGATAGAAAGCACCCGTTTTTAGGTAATTCTCCAAGGCATTCAACATGAGCGATATTCAAGAAAAAATTCAGGAAGAACTCCAATCGGCCCGCGACACCTGCAGCACTGAGGGCGGCAGCTCTGAAGCCTGTGCTGCAGCTTGGGATGCGGTCGAGGAGCTACAAGCCGAGGCTTCCCACCAGCGTGAGACTAAGCCTGCTAAGTCTAACTTCGAGCAGTACTGCGACGAAAATCCCGACGCTGACGAGTGCCGCATTTACGAAGACTAGCGTTGCCTCAGGGCTAGTTTTCTCTCAATGCGGATAGAGGCTACTCGACTTTGTTCGTGTCTGTCCGTTCAAAGTCTCGTCTGTTTAGATAGTCAAAGCGCCAAATCCGAAGAGGATTTGGCGCTTTGTGTGCGAGCCGCAGCTGCGATCGCAGCCGCATAGCGACTATTCTCCCAGTCTTCCAATCCGGCGCGAATGGGTTCAGACAGTGCTACCCTGTTGGGTGCTGTTCTATCCCTGGCCTACACCGCTATGTTCGACCTTTCCCTACTGCGACCCGTTGTATGGACGGACTATCGCCTAGCGGTCTTGTTTACGGTGCTGCTGCCGCTTATCCTCCTCGTCTGGGCAACAGTGCAGCGTGCCAGCATTATTCAGCAAATCCTGCTCACTTATTGGAAGGTCTCTAGTTTGCTAGCGATCACGGTGTACCTGATGATCGGCGGCTTGTCCATCGGGTTTGTCTCAGCCTTGATGGCCCGTGTTTTGATCCCGCTAAGTCTCTGGTTCTGGGCCGATTTGAATGAAGAAATTCGAGAACAGCCTCAGACTGCGCTCAAGTTATGTTTTACGGCCTGGCGGTGGGGCGTGTCAGTCTACAGCGGATTGGGAGCCATCTTGCTGATCCCGTTTCTACGCTGTGCCTTTTCCCAGGGGATATTCGCCGCTGCCGATTGCCAGGTTTGGCTCGATCCGCCGCGCCTGTTTAGAACCTATTTTCACAGTAGCTATACCCCCGGCTTCCTCGGTTTTTGGGGCATTGTTGGACTGGTAATTTACATGCTCTGCCTGACCTATTTTGTTTTCTTCAAAGTGAGCCGTCAGGGACGTTCAGCGCTTAATCAATAGGTTGGTTTGGAAGTGAATTCTCCATGCAGTCTCAGCCAGTAGGCATTCGTCTAGAGCAGTACACGCTTAAGTACCCTCAGGAGGTACTGATGGTTCGCTTCGAGACCGCAGACGAGCCAGATGAGGTCGTCATCTTCAAGGGGTTTTCAAGCTCGCTTATGCGACCCACGGCCTTCGACCCCGATGTCCCTACGATTCCTGAGCAGGCAACCATTGCTGAAATTGACCGACTACAGGGGCCTTATCAGCCGGACAGTCCTCAATACTTAGAGCAGGCTATTCCCTGGTCTGAATTCAAGCAAAGGCTAGAAGCGCTGGGCCTGTAGGCAAGATAGGAAATTGCAGCTGGCACCGCCGTCGCTGGATGGCACAGCTTGATGGGTGCAGACTATCCTGTAAGACTTGATACCGTTTTAGACTGTACCTGTCACAATAGGGCCAAAATGGGATAGCTTTGGCGTCTGGCCTGCTGATGTTTTTTTAGACGACCCTGCCAAATAGCCCTCATCCGCATCCGTCCATTCTGTGTCCCGATCCTCAGCCATGTACAAAACCCACGATCTGCACGTTGTCGAAACGCGCCCCTTGGTTTCCCCCGAACTGCTTCATCACGAATTGCCCACCACAGATGCGGCGGCCGCCCTCGTCTCTGAAACTCGCGATCGCATTCGCAATATCCTCTACCACGAAGACAATCGGCTGCTGGTTATCGTTGGTCCCTGCTCCATCCATGACGTCAAAGCCGCCTACGAATACGGCCAGAAGCTGGTACAGCTTCGTGCAGAGTTATCCGACCAGCTAGAAATTGTGATGCGGGTGTACTTCGAAAAGCCCCGAACCAATATCGGCTGGAAAGGACTGATCAACGACCCCCACCTAGACGGCAGCTACGACATCAATACGGGCCTCAGGCTGGCCCGCCAGCTGCTGCTCGATCTGGCTCATATCGGTCTGCCCGCTGCTACCGAACTGCTGGATCCCTACACTCCGCAGTACATCGCTGACATTATCTCTTGGACGGCCATCGGCGCTCGTACCACAGAGAGCCAAACCCACCGAGAGATGGCCTCTGGGTTGTCGATGCCGATCGGTTTCAAAAACAGCACCGATGGCAGCCTCCAAGCAGCGGCCAACGCCATGCTAGCAGCCAGTCGGCCTCACCATTTCCTTGGCATCAACCACAGCGGTCTGGCCAGTATCGTCACTACCACAGGCAATCCGGATGGGCACCTCGTCCTCAGAGGCGGTAAGCAGGGCCCGAACTACGCCCCCGAGAACGTCATCCAAGCGGCCAGTACGCTGGCCGGGCTAAACCTCAACCCCCGCATGATGATTGACTGCAGCCACGCTAACGCCAATAAGGACCATCAGCGGCAGCTGATGGTCCTTGAGAGCGTGGCCGAACAGGTTGCGGCTGGGTCAAGGCATATCCTGGGCGTCATGATCGAGAGCCATCTGGTTGCGGGTAAGCAGCCCATCTCAGACGATTTGGATCAGCTCACCTATGGGCAGAGCATCACTGATGCCTGCGTCGACTTCGAGACGACTGCCCAGATGCTGCGTCAGCTAGCCAAGGCAGTCGTTCCCCACCTCAAGGTCAAAACAGCGGCAGGCTGAAATTGTAGCTGGCACCGTAAATGAAGTCTTCGAAGTTCACCGTATCTAGAGATGACCGGCCAAAGCGGTAGCCGGTAAACAGGTTGAGTCGGCTAGAAGGGGACAGGTCGTAGGTGAGCTGGCCGAGCGCCTGATGGTAAGTATCGTAACGTGCTATCTGGGTATAGTCGTCTAAGAAAAGCTGGTAAACGATGGTCGCTCTGAACTGGCGGGTAAATCCGTAGTTGAGCGACGCAGTCACCGACTGGCTAAAGCGACTGAACGTATCTGGCTGACTAAAGCTAACTCGAGCCTGATAGTAGCTGTCCAACCACATATTGTAGCTGAGAATATCGCGGCGGCTGAGGAGTAGCTCCACGTAGTCAGTGCTGAAGAATTCGTCACCGCCAGGGACATACAGACGCTGGTTACGCCAGCTGATTTGTCCGTAGGTTCGTTCGGACAGGCGTTGGCGGATGCCGGCCTGTAGCTGTAGCTCGTTGTAGTTAACCTCGTCGAGCTGACCATAGCGAACCAAGTTGCCTTCAATGCCTGCAATCAGATTAGTTCCCTCGGTTATCTCTGGAAAGGCAAAGAGTCCTAACCCCACTCGATACACCTGCTCGCCTTGCGGTTCGATCGCGCGAAAGAGGTTGGTATTGCCAAAAGCCCCCGCTCGACCGGTAAGGAAGACACTCGGAGACGGCGCTGGGATCGGTTCAGGCGGCAGCTCGTCGATTTCTCGGATACGGAGGATGCCCAGGTCCATATCTGCGCCAACTGGCCGTTCCTGCAGCCGCAAAATGCCTAACTCGTCGTCACCTTCAGTAGATTCTGCTGCCTCCGCCTCGTCAGCAGATTCAATATTCTCTTCCTCAGAACTTCCGAGTGGGTATTGAGCCAGGATGCTTGGCGGTAGGGTTCCTTGCCTGCCTGAGGGTGCGATCTCACCCTCAGGCAGGCCATTCGCAGCCGACTCTGGCCGCGTCATGAGCTTCTGAGCAAGCTTGTTCGTCTGCCATGGGGAAAAGGACTGATCACCAGGCAACTCACCCCCTACAGATCGGGAGGTATCGAAGCTGTGGCCCTGCGTTTGGGCCGAAACCTCCGTTGTGGGGCAACTCCCACAGGCAATCAGTAGCAGTAGCCACCCCCAAGCCACCCCCCTTTTCGAAATTCGGGAGGCGTCATTGTTAAAAAAAGACGACAAATTCATCAAGACATCCGCAGACTTGCGTAGATTAGCAGACAAAAGTCTACAAAGTTGAAGAAGATATCTGCGTTTGTTCGAAGATAATGTTAAAACTATGGGTAGTTACACGACAATGCTGCCTATTCTATGGGTTTTTCGTGCTTGATTTTGCTGATACTAGCGGCACCATCAGGCGTTGCCATCAATACGAAATTAATCAGGGGTGCAACCCATTAGGGCGCCGGTTTAGATCCAGCAATAGCTGGCTGACAATTCCGGCAACGCTGATAATACTGTCTTTTGGCCCTTCTCGCTCAATGCCTACTGGCTTGATTGGACCGCTCACTCGTATTTAAACAAAAGTGATTTAGTATGGGCCTGCTCTCTTTTGCCTCCAAACGTTCTCTCAAGCACTATTCCGGGTTAATAGGTGTTCTGATTGTCTTGGGGCTTCCCCAGGCCGTACAGGCCCAAACCGTCTTGACCTGGGCCCGAGTCGAATTTTTACGCAATCGAGTACAGCTGATCCCAAATGGGGCTGGGGTCCGCTCTGCCCAGATAGCGGATATTCTGGGCATCGGCGACGCCCTCAGAACAGCACGTGCATCTCGTGCCGAGCTTAGGTTCAACGATGGCTCTTTAGCTCGTATTGGCGAACGCGCTACGTTTCGCTTCACGCCCAACACTCGTAACTTCCAGCTCTCTAACGGTACTGTCCTGCTGCTGATTCCCCCCGGTCGGGGACGCACCACCATTCAAACACCCAATGCAGTGACGGGTATCCAAGGCTCAGCCCTATTCGTTCGCTTCATCGAAGAAACCGATACAACGATTATTGGCGCACTGACGAACAATCCAGCTGGCCCGATGGTGGCCTACAACGAAGATGGTTCTCAAGAGCAGCCCCTTTACGCGGGGCAGATGGTCGTCATTGAAGGCAACCAAATTACTCGTCTGTTTGACTTTGATATCGCTGAATTCTATCGTACTAGCGGTCTCATGCAGGACCTCGATGCCGAGGATGTTGAGGGTGTCTATCAAGAAATGCTAGATGCGCTCGAACAGCAGCAACAGCTAGAGGGCGATGATCTGCAGGAGAATCCTAGTTTCATCACACCACCGGCTATAAGTCGTATTGATTCAGAGGACGTCGCCACCGTTCCCGACTTCGACACCTCCCCAGCGGCACGCTTTCACCAGGCAGCTATTGCCGCCGAGTCGGGTTCATCCTCTCGCTATCAGCAGAGCACAACTGAAGCTGCCCCTCCGCTCTCATCTTTGGAGGTCGCCAACAGGGCAAACCAAATCAACGCCGTGCGCCAGCAGCAGGGCGTGGAGGCATTTCCAAATACATCCATCTCTGAGGGCCCTTCCTCTGACCCAGCTGGTGCAACTATCATCGCAAACCCAGGGCCAGGCACGATTCCTGACCCTGTCCAGAGCGATGTGCCAGTCTCACCCTCTAGCCCAGCCGAGTCACCCATCCCTGATGCGTCACCACCGGGCGGAGATGCTCTACCGAGCAGCCGACCCGGTGGTGACGGTGGTGCCCTAGATTGGGTGCCGGAGACAACAACACCAGCAGGGGCCGAAACTGTGCCGACTAACGATGCGTTTTCTCAACCCGAACCGTCGCCGGAGCCTACCCCCCAGACTACCGAAGCTGGCCAACCCGAAGTGCTACTCAATCCCAATAGTGACATGAGCGATTCGGCAATGCCTGGTACTGAGGGCACCGAAGCGGAGGGAACCGATTCCCAACCAGTTACGCCCTAGAAATCACGTCCTAAAGCCCTTCGACATCGGCTTCTGTATCTTCTTGGCTGATGCTGTATGTTGGCTGATAGTCTGCGCCCCAACCTTTCGGCAACAGAACTGTTTGGTCAAGGCTTGGGTCCACATTAACGACACCGGGCTCATCAGAAGTAGGGCGAACAGGGGCTCGGACGGGGGGCTCAGACGGTAACGCGTCGAGAGATATTTGACTGAGGGCTTGATAGGCAATCCTGGCTTGGGGATAGCGCTGGTTAAAGTCGTAGCGGACTAGGCGGCCAATGATGGTTGCCAGATCTGGGTGGAGCAGTGGAATTTTGTGCTTCCACAAAATTTCTCCTGTATCGCTGCGCTTGAGGGCGTGGGGCGGTAGCCCGGTCAGGGCTTCTATACAGGTGATGCCCAAGGCATAGAGATCACTACTAAAATTTGGCAACCCCGCTGACTGTTCACTGGGCATGTACCCATGGGTCCCGATGCCGACGGTGGCCGTTACCCGCGCGTTAGTATCTGTGAGCTGGTTAGTGATCTGCTTAACCGCGCCGAAGTCAATGAGTACATAGCGGCGATCGCTGGCTCGCTGAATAATGTTTGAGGGTTTAATATCGCGATGGATGACGCCGTACTCATGAACTGACTGAATCACCGGAAGCAGGTCGAGCATGAGCCTAACGACCGCACGCTGAGACATGGGTTGATAATTACTAAGTCGGTTTCGGAGCAGTTCGCCTTCGATCATCTCCTGTACTAGGTAAAAGGCGTAGTTATCTTCGAAGTAGGCCAGGAGCCTGGGAATTTGGTCGTGCTCGCCGAGCTTTTCGAGCGTTGCGGCTTCAGCGGCAAATAGCCGCTGGGCCAAGCGATGTGCCCCTGGGTTGTCACTCACGATTTTGAGCTGCTTAACCACGCAAATTGGGTTGCCTGGTCGCTGGGTGTCCTCTGCCAGATAGGTTTCACCAAAGCCACCTGCCCCTAAAACTTCAACAATACGGTATCGGTCACTCAATATTTTGCCCGCCATAGCATCGGGCTGAACCACGAGCAAATCTTGCATATCGTCCTGCTGGCTGATAATCTCTTGCACGATAGGCGAGGTGACGTAGCGAGCCAGCGTTTGCCGTAGGTTTTTCTTCTTGAGTCGTTCACTCACGACGGTTGCTCCCAGGTCGATTGTGCCGGCTCCTACAATGCCTAGTATTGGTACGGCGGTGGGCATCAACCATCGTCCACCGATAAAGAGAGCGTAACTGAGCACACCCCAGAAGACTGCGCTGCTCAGAATCCACAGTCCCTGCTGCAACATTTGCTTAGACGAAGCCTGGGCCCGAACACGACTGGCTGCGATTAGCCCTAGGGCGACCAGCCCCAACCCGATCCAGACCGGTAGCTGACGCACGGACTGCTGGGAATGTAGTGTCGCCACCGTATTAGCTAAGATTTCGACACCGGAGAGCGCGGCTGGGTAGCGCTGTGTCTGAGAAAAAGGCGTCGAATGAAAATCCCGATGCAAAATGGCAGTCGAACCGATGAGGACGATCTTGTCCTTAAAAAAAGCTCCGGAATCAAGCTGTGACGACCATGAATCGTTGTCTAATACGTACCAGAAGGGAATCTGCTCAAATGTTCCAGTAGGGCCGTAAAAAAAAATATGGTCTCCCGGATGGCGAGGGAGTTCAAGGTTGGCTGCTTGCAGCGTGGCCTCTGCAAAACTAGGCAGACGTTCCTCTTCAAATGCAGGCAAACCGGTCAGCTCCTGTTCGGCTTGCTCAACAATCTTGAGAAATTCGTCACTTAATCGATGAATCTGACCATTGGGCTCAACGATAAAATTGATCATGCCTATATGAGCCGCCGTATCCTGTAAATCCGGCACGGGCAGGGTCGGCTGTAACAAAACGCCCTGGCGCAAATCAAGGTCGCCTAGCTTGGCGGCCAATACGACCTGGTCGCCATATTGCTGCAGCGAGGCTGCCAGGGCTCGGTCATCCCCAGGACCGTAGGCACTGGGCGTCGAAAAGACTAGATCAATGGCAACTGCCCTGGCTCCACTTTTTATTAACTTTTGTATAACCTGAGCATAAACCTGACGCTGCCAGGGCCAAGCACTGATGCCGCCCAGCTCAGGATAACGCTCAGGTTCATCCAGATAGTGCTGCCCTTGAGATAGGGACTCGTCATCAATCGCCAGGATCACGACGTCGGCAGGTGGGGATACTGGCCCCCGCAGTTCCCAAAAAAAAGTCTGCACCTGGCGCTCAATGGACTGTACAGGCCCTGGATTCAGGGCTGTTGCGAGCATCGCACTGCTGAAACAGGTCCACTTCAGCAACTGGCGCCAAGTCTTGGGTCGAAATTTTTGCCAGTACTGACTACCCCAAGGATGTCGGGGCAGCGTGACGGTCGTAGCGGCTTTGCCGACATCAGTCGCTGGATGGGTAGGCGACGACTTCGAAGACATAGGCATTCAGTAAAGACAGACTGTCCTCAATCAAGAATTATGGTGTGTTTACAGGACCTGCGTACATTCGAAAAAGAATCTATAATAAAGCACACGAGAAAACTTGGACAAGAGCTGATACGTGCGCTAATCTTCACTGATGCATGGGCGAGGTGTCGATTTTAAGCCGTCTTATGCCTATTCTATAATAGTGCTCGGTCAAGTATTATTTTACTTCGTGTTACCCGTTGCCTACGGCAACAAAAAAACGACTAGAGGAGGCTCCGCGACAATTAAGAGTCAGTAAAAACGCTATGGTTATCCTGAAAAGCTTTGTTTTTATTTAAGTCACTATCTAACCGCTTACGTTTGAGTCGATGGGAACAAGCCGTTTGCAGAAAGGGGTACTTGCAAAGCCTAGAGTAGTTATCATCAAGCGGTGTCCCGTAACGGGCTGTTTTGAAAATCGATTTCCTAGTTCAGGTCCTACCTGGTCCAGATTCATGGCGATAGGTCTGCTTTCGATACCCTGGGGGCATAGCTTGCCGGCTACTTGAGAGCATCAAGCTATGTAATTATTGCAAAAATTTAGAAAATAGTGCCTGGGGTTTTCATCGTCCATTAATTGTCCAGTCTGACTGTTACTAGTGGATTGAGATCCAATTTGAATCCAACGAATCGAGGTTTCGAAAGGTCTGTGCTTCACAGTTGTCTCCCTGGTTCATCTCTTAAAGGGTAGGTACTTCAAAGAGGTGCTTGCCACATATCTTATAGGTAGTCCTCCGTATACGTTTATGCCAGTCAATTCATTAAACCGTCTGTCTATTTTTGTCGACGGTAATAACATGTTTTACGCCCAGCAAAAGAACGGCTGGTTCTTTGATCCCAAGCGGGTGCTTGAGTACTTTACGACCGACAAAGATGAGCTCACGTTAGTCAATGCGTTCTGGTATACGGGGTTAAAAGATCCCCAGGATCAGCGAGGGTTTCGCGATGCTCTGATCAGCCTGGGCTATACCGTTAGAACCAAAATACTCAAGGAGTATTACGACGATAATTCAGGTCGGTACTCCCAAAAAGCCAATCTGGACATTGAAATTGTGGTGGATATGTTCAATACGGTTGAACAGTATGACCGAGTTGTTTTGTTCAGTGGTGATGGCGATTTTGAGCGGGCGATTGAGCTGCTGCGGTCAAAGAATACTCACATCACCGTCGTCTCAACCGAAGGTATGATTGCGCGTGAGCTGCGCAACGTTACAGATCGATACATCGATCTCAACAAAATTCGCGGTTTTATTGAGAAGCTTGACACCTGAAAGCGTAAGGGCTGATAGCGGCCTTTAAGCGCAAGTGAGAGACAAGAGTGAAAATGAGGGGCAAGAGCATTAAAGCGTTTACATTCGCTGACAATTAGGAGAGTGAAGGCTAAATCCAGCCTGTTGACCTGCTCTACTAGGCTCCCAAAGTACGCCGACCCTATCATGGCTGCTACCTTTGAGCAGGTTAGTTGACTTGGTCGGCTGAAAAATCTGCGGGACTTTGCTCAGCTGGTAGCTCAATGGCAGGTTCGTCCAGTGCTAACTCCGGTACTTCCTGTGGGTGTAGCTCTGAATCATCTAATTGGGTTAGTCGCCATGGAAATGGCTGTATGCCCAGAAAATTTGTCAGGCTGCTTGCCATCAGCGCTACCACTGTGAAAGCTACAGCCAGCGATGCCGTCCTTAGCCGATGCCGTTTGATGCTCTGCAGGACTTGCTCAGGAGTCGGTCGACTGGCCGCCGGTACTATCGGCAGCGTTCTGAACGCTCGCCGCAGCAGCAGTAGGCGGCGATATAAATTTTGGACATCAGCGTCATGAGCGAGCCAATGGTTTACCAACCGCCCTTCTTCTGGCGTCACTTCCCCATCCAAGTAAGCGCTCAGCAGTTCAAAGCGATCACGTTTAGTCGCATCCAACACAAACCCGTCCCCATTTTGGCGAGATACCATTGCGCAACCTACACCTTAAAATCCAGAACTCAAAAATTCTGCCAACGGTTACTTCCTGGCAGTTTAGGCTAACTTGATTTACACTGCCAGACGGCTATCGGAAAAACCTACCATTCGGAATATCGTCGTCCTTAACTTTTATCAAACGCTATCGCGCCCCTAATGATAATAGACGAGTAATCCTCGGGAAAGTATCCGCAGCATTCTAGAATATAGATAGAATCTTTTGAAAAAAATTAGGCTTTTCCATAGTAATTCTTCTATGGGAAAGCGAGTGATGGTTATCCCTAATGCTTAAATGCTGTGGGCTCAGGGTCTAGATAGCGCTTTAGCAAACGCTGTAGGCGATGGCGAGCTCGAGCGATTCTGGATTTGACGGTCCCTACTGAAACATGGGTAATGGTAGCGATTTCTTCGTAGGACAGCCCCTGAATTTCGCGAAGGATAATGGTTGTACGGAAAATGGCAGGGAGTTCTGAGATCGCACCTCTAAGTCGGTCGTAAAATTCCTGCGTAACCATCTGCTCAACCGGGCCAGGCTCGTCAGCTGCAATATCCCAATCGACCTGGCCTTCGTTCAATCGTCGGGGGGCATCTAGCGAAACATTGACCTCGAACCGCTTCCGCTTGCGTAGCTCGTCGTAAAACAAATTAGTGACGATGCGGCTGAGCCAGGTCTTAAACTTGTCAGGCTCTTGCAGGCGACGCAAGTTGCGATACACCCGAATCCAAACTTCCTGGGACAAGTCGGCCCGGTCTCGCCAGTCAGGCGCAAGATGGTACAGCAGCCGATCTACATGGCTCTGGTAACGTCGAATCAGCTCAGCGAACGCCGATTGACGGGGACCTGAACGATTTTGGCAGCGCCGAACCAGGTCAGGGTTCGACAGCTGCTGCAGTGACAGTCCATCAGCAGGGTGAGGGGCCGCAGTGGACCAAGAAAAGGCGAGTTCACTCATAATTTTCTCAAGCTACCTAACGCATAGAACACAAGTTCGACGCCTTCAGGCATACGACAGCGCTCATAACCGCTAGCTAGAAATCGAATTTGGGAAGAGTAAGAATGTGAGCTGGAATAACGGACCGAATCGAGCACTTACCCGACCGATCAAGACTCAACGGGGAACTCAGCCGTCAGCAGTGACGTCTTGCCGTGGTAGGGCCGAATATGGAGCACATACACGGATACTCGGGGTCAACCATCTCATTTGGAAACCTCCAAGTGCCTGAACGTGCTGAATCAGCGTTTACCCTAGCCTGCAACTGCCACAGTTAGCTGGTTCAGCTGCAATGAACGTCACTTGGTACCACTTAGTATCGAAATCGGGGGTGGGGTGGATTTGCGGATGTGCCTTTCGTTTTTTTGGCACACCCTCCAGCTTACGCGCGTGCTCTTTTGGCAAGCCAAAGGGGCATTGCGGGAACAATCATGTCTAAGAAGTCCGGCTCAGGCAGCCCAATGTCGTTTCCATGTGCTAACGAATCGGGTGAAGTGGCGGTATACTCTAGCTTTAATCGTTTAAATTGCAGCGTTCATGCAGCACCTGGCAAAGGTTTATCGAAAATCTTTACTTGGCGGGGCCAAGCTCCAGCTAATTGCACGCCAGGCATCCGAGGCAACCTGGGAACTGGTTAAGGACGAAGCTATTTTAGAAACGTCCCAACCGATTCCGTTTAGCGAGGGTATGCTGGTATTGGTAACGCTTGATGACGGGCAGCACATTGTCGGGGTTGAGGAAGCCACAGACTGGGTATTGGGGCTTGTGTCAGAATACCTGACCCAGGGGTTTACCCCCGAGCTATTACAGCAAGAAATTGAACGAGCTGAGCAATGGCGGCAGTCACTGACGCTTCAAAGTCAGGAAGTTCGTCGACGTTCGCTCGAAACCATTGCCCGGCGGGATGAAATTCAGGCATTAGAAAAGCGGCTCCGACTTGAGCGAGAGGAGTTGGAACGTCGTGAATCCGAGTTGGCGGCCCGTTTAGAAGACGGTCAGGAAGAGTAGGCTTACTCTGGGGACCTGATATATACACATACATAACTGTCACATAAATAAGTGCTAGGGAGACCGCGCCTTAACACGAGTCTGTCCTTCTCGTTGAGGCAGCCGATCACCCAAAAAATCATGTGTCCCTTAATAGCGTCTTAACCCTGGCCAAGGATGTCATCGTTATAGTAAGACTGATTATTTTTTATGTGCTTATCGATTGCGGTCTAGAGAATACATGGTAAGCGGCGTTCGGTTAGGACTACTGGGGGGACTGCTGCTGCTATCTGCATGCAACTACCGCCTTAATACCCATCGCATTGAAGCGGACATTGAAGCGGATATTGAACGTCAGGGTTGGCGAGTATCACTGAACTCCGTCGTTTGTCCTGATGATGTAGCGAAGCAGGCAGAGGCTTACTTTCGCTGTGTTGGAGAGCTAGTCTCCGGTGAGATCTTTACAATCAATGTCATTCAGCAGGATGACGAGGGCACAGTGTTATGGGATATTCCCAGTTCTAAGACCCTGATCAACTTGGTGTCTCTAGAAGAGGAGATTCAGACAGACCTAAGCAAGGTTGTCGGTCAGCGTGTTGTGATTAGCTGTGATGGAGCTTACCGAGCGAACGAACGTGGTGACTCGTTCGAATGTGATGTGGTGGGCAACGTTACTACCGGGACTGACCGACTTGACTCAGTTCTGGTAAGAGTTGGGGCAGAAGGTGATCTTAGCTGGCAAGAGGTGCGACTACCGACAGGCTCGAGTGCGGTTCAGCCTGTCACAGCTCAGGCGGGTTCGGCTCAGCCTACCCGCCCAGTAGAAAAGGGCGAAACGGCCACTGCCAACGCTACGGTTGGAGAACGGCCAGAAGGTGACGATGGCTAGAGCCCATTTTGTGATTAGTCGATTTCCCGTCTTCGGTTTCAATGGTTATGTCAAGAGTTAAACGCTCAGCAAGCTAGCAGGATATTCAGTAATGTCAACGGTTTTCGATTTTCTTGCCAAAGGCGGACCGGTCATGGTGCCGATTGTCGGCGCTTCAGTCCTGACTCTTTCCTGCGCGTTGGAGCGAGCGCTATTTTGGTCAGACCTGCTACGACGTCAAGGTAAGGTGATTCACGATGTGCTGGATGCGGCTCCGCGCGATCTGGACGAGGCGGCTGCGATCGCAAACCAGCATCAGGATATCCCCATGGGTCGCTTCCTACTTGCGCCGCTGCGCCTACGCAATGCCTCCCCAGAAACCTTCCGGCTGGCTATGGAAACCGCCGCCGATCGCGAGTTTGTCAAAATGCGGCGAGGTGACAAGCTGTTGGAAACCATCGTAGCCATCTCGCCGCTGCTGGGGCTGCTGGGTACGGTAACGGGTCTGATTGGGACCTTTTACAGCCTAGATATTGGTGGTGGCGGTGGCGAAGGGGCCGGTGAAGCTGCTGCTGGTATTGGTGAGGCGCTGATTACCACCGCTGCGGGCATGGTCGTGGCGATTTTGGCCCTAGTGGTGTTGCGGACGATGGTTACGCTGCAGAGCCAGCAAACCGACCAGTTCGCTGACGCCGGTAACGAGCTTGAGCTGATTTACCGCCAGTACTGGTATGAACCGGCGCTGTTGGCAGCCGAGGCCAACCAAGTGGCCGACGGCACACGCACGCCGTCGCCTATTCTCAGCGTCCCAGACCATTCTTAACCCATTTCTCTAGGGGCGCAGGGCCCTGCGCTCCGTCCATTCGTCCTATGCGCATTAAGCAGCAAGACCGCGAGATACCGACCATTGATCTGATTCCCATGCTGACAGTGATGATGGGGGTATTGGCCTATTTTGTGGTGATTACGGTGTCGCTGGGCAGCGAAGACCTGATCGAGGTGGAGCTACCCCCGGAACAATCTGAGGAAGATCTGCCGCCTCAGGTCAGCTCGATTGCTGACCTTTTTATTGTTGAGGTAGACAGCAAGGGGGAAACGCTGCTGAACGGTACGCCTGTCGGGGAAGACCAACTCGCGCTACGGATTGAGGCTTACCTTGCTGCCAATCCAAAGGACACGGTTTACTTAGTACCCAGCGAAGATTTGCCCTATGAGAATGTGATGCAGTTTCTCGGCAGAATGCGAGATGTCGGGGGTGACCGAGTTTCACTCGCCTTGGAGGAATAGGATGGGACTCCGCAACCGGCAGGTCAAATCCAAAATTCCTGAGGTTAATCTGGTGCCGATGATGGATGTTTTGATGACGGTCCTGGTTTTCTTCGTCATCATTTCTATGAGCCTAAGCGGTATCAAGATTTTTGGTGTGAGTCTGCCGCAGTCGGTATCGGGCGCAGACGAAGAGGTGATTGACCGGGCGGAACCCTTGGTACTTGGACTGCGGCCTGACGGGACCGTGCTGATGGAGAATGTGGCGGTCAACGACGATGAGCTAGCTGAGGCCATTGCCACCTACTTTGGTGAAAACCCGGACGGCTTTCTCACGCTGCAGGCTGACCGAGAGCTGCCCTACAGCGATGTGTCACGGATGCTGGTAAAGCTGCGTCGCATCGGCGGTAAGCGGGTTTCGCTGGCAGTTGATTAGATGTGATGCCGGGAGAGTCGTGCATTTGCCTTGCGTGTGTCTTTCTTAATTGCAGTTCACCGGAATTGACAGCATGTAGGCTGTTTCGGCTCCAAATGCCGGATAGGCCATGCTGCTTGCAAGTTCTAAAGCTTTCTCGTTGAGAATGTCGTACCCCGTGCTTTGTAGCGGTACGAGGTCGCTGAGACGATTGCCATCGGCATCCAAATGAATGCCGATAATTGCTTTAATCGGAGTTGGATCAGGGCATTGAGCCAGTGGAACGTCAATACTCACAGG
This sequence comes from Cyanobacteria bacterium J06648_16, assembly GCA_039817185.1. GTDB lineage: Bacteria > Cyanobacteriota > Cyanobacteriia > Phormidesmidales > Phormidesmidaceae > CAWUKV01. The sequence continues at coordinate 55,721 of JBCBWI010000015.1, forward strand.
TGGGGTCGGGTCGTCATCTTTGAAGTCGAAAATACCAATTTGCGTCATCCAATCGAAGCTTTTCCCTGAGACGTCACTACCTTTCGTATTTGTAGCTACATATTGATAGTTGCTGGAGTCGGCCATTCGCTCATCTAGCGTGAGCGGTATCGGATCAGTGGAACCATCGGTTTCTGCGTCGTTCGTCTCTAGGCTGTCCAGCTCTGAGTCAGCTAGCTCTGGATCGGTTGGTTGGGGGAGTTGGGGTTCGGCCTCAACCGCAATTGGTTCTGGCGTGGGTTCCGGCTGAATCACCGGTTCTGGTTCAGGCCTCTGTGGGGCTGCGATGAGTTCCTCCGCCTCTGGCTCGGGTGCTGCAGGCGGGGCAATCAGCTCCGGTAAGGTCACCACGTCGATGATTTCGGGTTCCGTTTCTTCGATAGGCTCCTCCGGCGGCGTAATCTCCGGCACGGGAATCGTCAGCAGCAGCCCGTGCAGCCCGATGGAAATCACCACCAGCGGCTGAAACCACCATGCCTTGGTGATACCAGACTGACGGCCATTCGACTCAGTCTGGTGCTTTGGAAACGGTTCTGACTGTGGCATTGCGCCCGTTTGCATTACAGAGAAACAGGGGATCTATAACTCTACTGTGCTCAACATTCAGTGGTATAGAGGACTTCGCGGGACGGTTATTGAATTGGTGGGGGATGAGGGGGTACAGCCTACTGTTCCCGAGGATCCAGATAACTCTATTCCCTAAACTGCTGACTGTGGTACTGATAGTAGCGACCCTGCTGATTGAGCAGTTCGTAGTGCGTCCCGGACTCAGCAATTTGGCCATTTTCGAGGAACAGGATGCGATCGGCCTTACGAACGGTGCTGAGTCGGTGAGCGATGACAAACACGGTGCGATCGCACATCACCCGCTCCAGCGCTTCCTGTACCAGCGCCTCTGATTCGGAATCCAGGGCACTGGTGGCCTCGTCAAGAATGAGGATCTGGGGATTTAGCAGAATCGCTCGCGCAATGGCAATCCGCTGGCGCTGACCGCCCGATAGCGTCGCGCCCCGCTCCCCAACCCAAGTGTAGTATCCCTGGGAAAACTGCTTGATGAAATCGTGGGCATTGGCGATGCGGGCTGCCTGCTCAATCGCGTCGTAATCTAGCTCGGTCTGGCCATAGGCAATATTCTGGGCAATGTCGCCAGAGAACAGCGTCGTTTCCTGGGGCACAATTCCAATCTGGTGGCGCAGGCTAGTGAAGGTCACATCGCGCAGGTCTACCCCATCGATTAGAATCTGGCCCTGCTGGGGGTCGTATAGCCGCAGCAGCAGGTTCACCAATGTGGTTTTGCCCGCGCCTGAAGGGCCGACTAACGCGATGACTTCACCGGGCTGCACAAATAGAGACAGGTCTCGAAAGACCGACTTGCCGGAGGCGTAGGCAAAGGTGACCTGGCGATATTCGACTTTGCCAGTAATGGGGGGCAGTGCGATCGCATCGGGTTTCTCAACCAAACTGGGTGCGACGGCAAAAATCTCGAATACGCGGTCCACCGAAGCTTCTGTCTGCTTAAAGGCGTTGTAATGCTGCGTGACCAGATCAATGGGGTGAATCAGCAGCGCCACCGCCACTAGAAAGCTGATGAAGTCTTGGGGAGCTAGCCGCCCAGTGGCAATCTGCCAGCCGCCCAGCAAAAACAGCAGAATAATGCTGATGGCCTGCAGGAAGCCACCGACCGGATACTGGATCGCGGTCAGGTGTTCCGCCCGGAATTTAGCATCGCGATCGCGCTCCGCCTCTACCCCAAACCGCTGTACCTCGTAGTCCTGTGCTGCAAATGCCTTGACCACGCGAATGTTGCCCAGCACTTCGGTCATTAGCGAGGCCAGACTCGAGACCTGCTTTTGGCTGCGGCCTGAGAGAATCATTAACCGGTGGCCAAAAGCCCCGATCAGCCAGGCAATGATGGGTGCGATCGCAAACGCCGCCAGCGTCAGCAGCCAGTTTAGATACAGCATGTAGAGCGGTAAGGCAATCAGCTGCAGTACGCAGGCCACAAACTGCTGCGACATCTTGTGGATGACCTCACCAATGCGGTCGATGTCTTCCGTCAGTCGATAGGACAGATCGCCGGTCTGAGCCTTGGCAAAGTAGTCAATGCCCAACCGATGCAGGTGAGCGTAGACGCTTTTCCTCAGGTCCAACACCGACGCCAGCGAAGCTTTGATGCTGAAGTATTTCTCGGCGTACTGAAAGGTGTTTTGGAACAAAAACACCACCGTTGTCAGCCCCAGCCAAGTGACAATACGCCCTACATTGTTCGAGACAATGGCGGCGTTGACCCGTCCTGCCACGTAGGGCAGCAGCAGCGTGGTCGCCACGTAGGCCAAGATGAAAACTAGCGACCGGGCAAACATGGGCCACTGCGGACGCAGATAGGGCAGCAGTTGCCAGTAGCTAGAACGACGCTTCATGGGGTAGGGAGGTGGGGAGTTCAGGAGGTAATCGGCTTAGAGAATCGGTTGGTCAATACCATTTCACCATCTCATGACTCTAAGGCTCACCTTTTTCCATTCCGTCTAGAAAATCAATCACGGCCTGAGCCATCCGATAGGAGCCACCGTAGGGACCAAAGCGTTCCTCACCATTCTTGACGCAGGCCGCTAGGTAGTCAGCATCATTGAGGGTTTCCAGGGCAATTTCGGCAGCTTGCTTGAGATCTTCAGATGTCGCCGGGCCAGTCCCGACCATTCTGGCATTTAGCCCCAGCAGTCGAGACTGCGCTTCGGCAAAAGCGTAGGTAAACTGCGGCCCCTGGCCGGGAATCAGCAACACGGGCTTACCGATGGCGGCGGACTGGTCTACCGCGAGACCGGCCATCCCCAGCACCAAGGTACTGGCGCAGACGATGTCGCTAAAGGCATTGCTGTAGCAGCCCACTTCAACGGGGTGTCCATCTATCGTATGGCTGAGCCAGGCAACGGATGCGCACTGTTCACAGCGCCAGTCAGCCTCAGCGGCCACCGCTGGCAGCTGCGTCATCAGGTCTCCCACTAGGGCCGCGCGAAACTGCACATTCGGGTTGCGCTGGGCAATTTCGAGGGCCAGACTCAGGAGCTGTTGCAGGCTGCGGCGAGCTTCGGGCAGGCGCGAACCGGGCAGCATGGCCAGCATGGGGCGGTCGGGTTTGAGCTGCAGATCTTTGCCCTGGGGCTGCATCCAGTCAAGAAAGGGAATGCCGCCAAACCTAGCTTTAGTAATGCCCTGGCGTTTCAGGTCCTCGGCGGTGTAGGCGTCGCGGGTAAAGACCGCCTGGCAGCGGTGCGATCGCACCGCTGCGCCCAGCACCCAATCAATCGGCAGCCGGCCCTCGTACAGCGCCGACAGGGTTGAGATAAAGGCAAAAAACGGCTTACCGCTAATCCACGCAAAGGACTGACCGACGCCATCACCGGTCGCAAACACCAAGTCATAGTGGGGTGCCTCTCGCCGGACTGCCTGAATCTGCTTCAGCGTCAGCTGCAGTAGACCAGCCCGAAAATCGTCCACCAGCTTCCACTGGTTCATAAAGGTAAAGCCCCCCGACGGCAGCGTCATCGTCGGGGCCTTGATCGGGATGCCCAGTTTACTGTAAGCCCGCCCGTGACCCACGATGGGAATCGCCGCAAACTCCAGCTCAGGTCTCAGCAGCTGAAGCCTGCGAATGATGTAGGAAGAATGATTGTCTTCCCCGTGACCGTTGCTAATAAATAAAATTCGATGGGGCATTTGTCGTCTTCTAAACCAGCAACACGGCCCCCAGTCGAGTTAGATAGCAAAAGGCCAAGGCAGGGACAAATTGGCCAAAGTCATATTACAGCAAGGCCAATACAATAGAGCCTGAACACTGTCTCTATTGATACAAGGATTCTCTACCATGGGCAAGTCAAGGGAGTGGCCGCTGGTTGTCGCTGCAGTCCTCTTTGGTTTGCTGTTAGCCCTCTTTCTTTCTGGTAACTGGCGCTCACCACTGCAGCTGCCGACCCTGTCCGTACCGGCTGTCCTAAAGGCGGGTCAATCGACTGCCCCATCTAATCCTACTGACGCTATGCTTTCTGGCTCCGGGCTCCTCACCGATCCGTTTTTGCAAAACCCCACCGCTGATACCGTAACGGTGGCCTGGTTTACCCCCTTTGAAGGCACTGCCCATACTGTAATCTACGGCCCGGCAGGACAGGAAAATAGCTTAGCTGCCAGTACCCGACAACTCAGTCGCATGCGCGAAGACCAAAAATCAAATTTGAGCGATGCCACTCTTGAAGAAACAGTCGTCCGGTCAGTGTGGCGACACGAAGCGACGGTCACCGGACTTGAGCCCGGACGACCGCAACCTTACCGAGTCGTCAGTACCCGTGAGGATGGCGAATTGGTTGCCAGCGCAGACTTTTCCTTAGCCCCTGCTCCACCCGTTGGGCAGCGACTCAAGATTTTACTGACGTCCGACCATCAGCTGATGCCCATGACGGCTGCCAACCTACAAAAAGTTGCCGAAACGGTGGGCAGGGTAGACGGCGTCTTTCTAGCAGGCGATCTGGTCAATGTTCCCGACCGCGCCTCTGAGTGGTTTGACGATTCGCGAGGCAGAGCGTTTTTCCCGTGCTTACAGGGGCGGGCTAGCTCCGCCCTGGAGCGGGAAGGCACAACCACAACCTACCAGGGCGCACCGCTGATTCAGAATGCGCCGTTGTTCCCTGCCGTCGGTAACCACGAAGTCATGGGCCGCTACTCTGAGATCACGCCGCTCAACGATCAGTATAACGATCCGGTCCCCTGGGCGGCGGCTAACAAGCTTTACCAGCAGTACAGCGACACGTTCAATCCTGACGACCGCCCTGAACTCAAGCAGCAGTGGCTAAAGAACAATTCATTCAATATTGACTCTTACGAAGAGATTTTCTCGCTTCCCAAGCTGCAGCGTCCCGATGGCGGAATAACCCAGCGCTATTACGCCACAACCTTTGGCGATATTCGGCTGATATCACTATACGTGACCCAGATTTGGCGAGGCCCCAGCCTCGACCCCGATTCAAAAGGCCGCTACCGCGAGCCTAATGCGGATGTGAACAATCCCACCCGCTGGGGCTACGGGCAGCACATTTTTGAAGGCATCCACAAGGGCAGTCCTCAGTACAAGTGGTTGGAGCAGGAACTTGCCAGCAACGAATTTCAGCAGGCAAAGTACAAAATTGTGATGCTCCACCACCCGCCCCATACGCTAGGCGGCAACATTGTTCCAGCCTTTACTAATCCGGTGCGCGTGTTTGACCGGACACCAGATGGTGCAATCAGTGCAGTGCGCTATGAGTATCCCAAAGATGATGACTATATTGTTCGCGATCTGATTCCTTTGCTGGAAACTGCTCAGGTCGATTTGGTGTTCTACGGGCACTCGCACCTGTGGAACCGATTTATTAGCCCAACGGGGATAAATTTTCTCGAGTCCTCAAACGTCGGCAATACCTACGGGGCACACCTGGCCGATAACCCCCGGCAGGTTCCTCAATTGATGGAAAGTAAGGGACTGGCCCCCTACAAAGAAAACTACGTTGCCGTTGGCGACCCTAACGGTCTGACGCCTGTGATGCCAACCTTAGTACCCGTCAAAAATGACCAGGGGCAGCCCGTTCCCTACATTGCGAGCAATGATCTAACGGTTTTTAGCATTCTTGATACGGGCACGGGCGTTATCAGCAGTTACTACTTTGATACGCGCCTGCCCGCATCAGAGGTGATCAAATTTGACGAGTTTGGTATTTAGACCAAGCTTGAAATTTTGTAAGTATCGTAATAATTCGTTGAGGGAACGCAGCTAGTCCTCGGCAATTACGCATTTTTTTGAGTGGCCAATTAAAAAATTTATGGGACCGTACGGTCGGTTTATCCAAGCTTTACTGAAAGCGGCTTGTACCGACTCTAAATTTAGTTAGTTTTGATGTGCGGCCCTATTCTCTACGGCATGTTTGATTCGTTCTAGCAGGTTCTTTGGCAACATATCTCTAACCTTTTAATCAGGTTTTAGAGGCGCTACGGTAAGTCACTCAAAGCTGCCACACTGCTACCGAATTTATCGATTAACGGTTGAAATGCCATGCCATCACATACTATCGTTTGGAGATCTATTTTGTGAGTCGTCTTATCAAATCTGCTGTTACAGGGCTTTCCCTGGCGACCGGGTTCATAGTCGTCGAACCCGTAACGGCCAAGACCTTTACGGCTAACTACGAGGGCAGCCTTAGCGGCAGCGTTACCTCGCCGGTGGGTTCTTTGCTAAATCTAGATATTCCTACTCAGGTTGATTTCAGCGCAACGGGCTCTGGCCAATACAGGCTTGGCACCCAACGATTTTTAGATCAAGAGTTGACCCTAAGCCTGTCTTCTTTAGAGCCGACGCTAGCCTCTCTAGAGACCGCTTATTTTGATGGCCTGCTAGCTGGGTGGGGGCTCGGCAACACCAGTGACCTGATTGCCCAGCTAGACACCGTTTTTGACTACACGCTGACGGGCTCGGGTGTGTTGTCTTACCTCACGCCCGGTGATGCTGATATCACTAATGACCCCTTTGCAATTAGATACGACAGCGACCTAAACGAACTCATCATCGACGAGTTTGATGCGTCTAGCTGCCGTTACGTAGTGTGTCAGGCAACGAGTGTGGCCAATTTTGGACTGATGGTCAACGTGGATGCCTTTAGCACCTTTGTGGCCAGTCTATCGGAGCTGCCCTTACCGGCTGATGCACAGGCAAAACTGGCTAAGGTCCAGGCACTGTTGACTCTGGTGCCCTTTGATCAGGTAACGGTGGCATCCGGTATGTTTAATATCGATCTAAATATCACGCCGATTTCACTCACGGACCTCGGCAGCCCGGATGACTACGCAATCACTGTCGATAAGGGAAGCGAAGTCAGTGTTTCAGTGGTGGGCACCAATGAAATCCTGTTCCAGAAGACAGTGACTGAACCGCTGGCCTACAGTACCTACTCGACAGACTACACCTCATACTCTGACGATGCGGCTTCCTACTCCGATTCGAGCAAGGAAGACACGTCCTCCTACAGTTCGAGTAAGGAAGATTCCTACTCCGATTCGAGTAAGGAAGATAAAGAAGCCGCTGATCAGCAGGGCTCAACGACAGGAGGCAACGGCGGCTACACAGCTAAAGTCCCTGATGTTGTCGTTGTTAAAGAAGAAATGCCGCAGTCTGTGCCCGAGCCTGGCATCTTGGTCGGGCTCCTGGCGGCGGGCGGTCTAGCCTGGCGGCGGCGGACTCCTCGTTAGCTACCGTCCCACGGTGATGCTTAACGGCTAGAGGCCAGGTGGCAGTAGTACCTTCTGGGTTAGCTGCCGCTGTACCAGCCAGATAATGCCGGTCCAAAATGCGCTGCAGTAGACTACGGCGCCATTGATTAGCCGACCGCTGAGCACGCATAGGCTGCCGATAACAATCAAGACAACGGTGATGCTGCCCGCAATGCTGATAGCAGCGTGGAGTGTTTGCAGCGCCACAGTCAGTCGGTCGGTCACGTCCTCCCCAGGGGCCAGGGCGACATGGGCGGCGGCGAGCTGCTGAGACTGCTCGTACTGCTGCAGGTCGATCAGGTAATAGGTGCCCAATTCCGGGTCGCGCAGGCTGGCGTCGGAGCGAAGTCCATACTGTTTGGACAGTGCGATCGCACTGCTGATTTGCTTCTTAGTGGCGATTGGCTTAAACGCCTCAAATACCGACTCCCGGTAGACGCCAGTCGTCGCCATTTCTAGAATGCGCTGGCTAAGTTCGGTTTGGGAGAGAGTGGGTGAGATCGCGCTCATCAGACTTGCAGTAAATTTGTATTAGTATTCTAGAGCAGGTTTGAAAAGGGCTCAAGCAGAACGATAGTCGGAATTAGGCCAATAACCTTATCCATTCGCTAATATCTCGTGTCTAAGTTAATAGCTTCCACCTAGATCGTGTAGTTTTGAGAAAATTTTTAGTGCAGGGGACAGACTCCAGTACGCTGCAGGTACGACCATCGCACTTGTCTGCACTGGTTGAGAGCCACGCGGCAGCGCTTCGGGGTCTTGAAGAATTGTCAACTCCGTTATCCGTGCGGTCAATTCATCTGCTCCACAATAGGACTGAACATATATGTCCGCAACAGTTGTCCCAAAGTTTTCGGTTACTTTTGTAATCGGCGGAAAAGAGATTACGCTGTCTTCTTCCGATTTGCCAGACTCTCTCTTAGATGAAATTAAGGCGCTTAAGGCTCAGGGGAATCGAGCTGCCGCTCAGGAAAAGTTTAAGGCGGCGCTGAAAGAAGCTCTGTCTTTCAGCCTGCCAGAGGGGCAGACAGTTTCGCTAAAGATGCAGGAGCTGCTGGACTGGCTGAAGGGAAAAGGCTTCGACGTCTCAGCGGCCGATATTTTTGAGGATACGGTGATTACGGTCACGGCTTTTTCGATATCGGCTAAGGGCGAGTTTATTATCGCCTTTGATATTGCGCTGAATTTAGATATCTCGGACGATCTCAAAGAGATCATCGACGTCAAAGAAATTGGCGTCGGGTTCTCGTATAAGAAAGACCCGGTGATCGCGCCTGCGCCAACGCCGACGCCCGCCCCGGTCTAACATGGATCAAAACCATGATTGATTCACTGACGTTTGAGATTGACGGTCAGGCCATTGTGCTCGCGCTGAATGATTTGGATTCCACCGAGCTGGAGGGTGCGATCGCACGCCTAAACGATCACTTCCAGGCAGCCATTGAGGTGGGCGCCTCGCTGAGCTGGCCCGATTTCGACCCGCCTCAGTCGGTGACGGTGGACCTCGTCAAGCTACAGCAGTGGTTAAGCGAGCGGCAAAACCAGGCCGGTGAGGCTTTCAACCTGGACCCGGCCGAACTGCTCAACGACTTTCTGAGTCAGCTGGGGGTCGATATTTCTGCCTTTTCGATTTCGGCTAACGGCGGCTTTAACATTGCCTTTCAGGTTGATCTGGCAAGTGCAATAGAATCGCAGGATCTCTCGCCCGAGATCACCCAAATTATTTCAGCCACCGATATCGGTTTGGGGCTGTGTTATCGCCCTGCAAAAGGCCCGTGATAGCCAGTTTCCACAGCCCGCCTGAGTCAGCGGCCAAAACAACGCGACGGTGCCCCGACTCGCCAAATTTTGAAGCCAAAGGAGCCCTCCCTTGACTGCGACTATTTTGCCCAGCTCTCGTAAAGCGGTGACGGCCCAAGCCTTCGTTCTGGGTGCTTTGGGCGGGGTCGATATCCGGCTAGAGGCGGCCTACTCCAGAGACTTCGACAATCAAACGAAGCAAACCTACCGGGGATCGCTGGCCCAGGAAGGTTCCGTCAGCCTACTCGGTCTCGCCAGCAAGCTGGGCGGCTTTACCCTGCCAGCAGGCATTCCTGACCTGCACCTGCTCAACATCAACATTGAGCTAGAGACGTCAGACCAGGGCGTTGATTCCTTTTCGTTTACCGGGCAGTCAACCCTGGCGCTGGGCAAAAAGTTTGACCTGTTGGGCGTCACGGTGGAGCCCCCGGAGGGGATTCTCTTTACCTTTAGCCTGGTGCGTCAGACCGTCTTTAAGCAGGGGCAAAAATCCACCGAGGGTCGTTTTATGCTGTCGCTGGCGATGCCTCAGGGCGACCGATTGGCGATTTCAAGCGCCATGGCCTGGACGCGAGATATTCCCGGCCTAGACACCTTTCGAGAGCTGCAAAACGACGACGAGCTGCCAAAGGAGGGAGACGCCACCTCAGCCGAACTGGTGAGCCTGGTTTTAGCACCGAACAAAGACATCGACATCACGCTGGTCGACAAGACGCTAGGGGCGGCGGGGGCGGCCAAATATCTGGTCGATTTCAACAAAGACGACTGGGGGCTAACGCTCAAGTTTTTGGGCGAATCGTTTGAGATTTTGGGGCCCAATAGCCCCGCGCTACCGTCGGGGACGGTGCCCGCGCCCGCCGCAGGACCCTCCTCGCAGGCTGCACCAGAAGAGTTCACCTTTCCCTTCCTCAAGTCAGACGGAGAGGATGATGCAACCGACCCACCTCGACCTGCGCAGCCAGTCTCTTCTCCCAACAGTCGCTCGCTGGCGGCCAGTCGCGCAGCCACCACGGAGCAGCAGCCCTCTGCCCTCAAAAAGCTGAGTCAAAAAATCTCGGTGGGTAAGCCGACGGACTTTGGCTTTGAGGATGGCTTTGTTCAGTTCAGCCTACCGGCAACCATTTTGGTGGGGGGCATGCGGTTTCGCAGCCAGCTGCCGATTGAGTTTGCCATCGACCGCTTTGCCATCAAAATCGACCACCCCACCGGGCTAGAAGTCCTCTCAGATACCGAGAAGCTGCGTCCACCCGTAAAGGCGGGAGAGCCCCCGCGAGAAAAGTTTCAGCTCTTTGGCCTGGAGTGGGAATTTTTTGGCGTGCCGGTGCCAGAGTTTAACCCGCAAAAGCCGCTGTACCATCACTTCACACTGGTTACACAAGACTTTAACTACCAGATTCAGCAGGCCGAAGGCGCCCGCATCGAAATTTCTTACACCAAAGCCAGCCGCGATCCGATCGTCTTTATCGTTGAAGACTTTGCCATCTCGTCCAAGGGCATCAGCCTAACCGCCACCGTCAGCGATCGTCCGGCTCGGCTGAACGGCATTGACACCCAATATCGCTTCCACGGCAGTCAGCTGCGAATTGTTGATAATGAGATTTTAGACTTTACCCTGAGCGGTTCGGGGCCGCTGCCGCCGAAGCTGGTGGGCGATGCCATGGCCGACATTGCCCTGCAGTTTAAGCAGGTCGACGGCAGCTTGAAGCTAGTGGCCGGGGCTGCCAAAATTCAGGGCAACAAGATTCTCGACTGTAAGGGCACCCGCTTCCGCTTCTCGGTGGATGCGATGGGGCTGAAGTTTGTCAATGACGACCGCTTCCATATCTACTTCACGCTCACCGGCAGCGCCCGCTTTACCCTACAAAAGGGCGACGACCGTAAAAACGGCGCGCTCTCCATGCTGCCAAATATTCAGATCGACCTGATCGACTGCCCGCTGACGGGCGATGCCAGCGTTATCGCTAAGCACGTCAAGTTTTTGATTGAGCTGCCCAAGCCGATTTCCTTCCCCTTCTTAGCAGCCTACGAGTTTGAGCTGCGGGCGATTGGTTTTATTCCTAAATTTGAGCCGTTCGACGATGTGGCCATGCAAATTAGCGGCCAAATCAAGTTTGCCCAGGGCAAGGGCGACGTGGCGAGCGACAAGCCCGACCTGCATTCTCTCTTCATCGGTTTGCCAGAACCGGGTGGCTTCTTGCCCCGGCTCTACATGGATAAGCTGCCGCTGGACATCAGCGCTGGCGAAGCCTTCAAGCTCAATGGCGTGGTTGAATTTAAAGATACCGAGCTAATTAAGGGCTTCGAAGGCGAGGGCGTTCTAGAAATTCAGGGCATGCCGCCAATTGCGGCCAGCTTCGGCTTCTTCCGCGTCCGCAACAGTGAGGATGAGCCCTGGGTGAGGGCCTGGTTTATCTTCATTGAGATTCGTCAGGTCAGCTTCCGGGTGCCGGTGGTCGAGTTCTACATTCGAGAGGTGGGGCTAGGGTTTGGCTATCGCTACACGCTGGTGGGCATCAAGCGAGCGGACGAGTCCGAAAGCCTGTCGGAACTGTTAAAAGAGCTGAAGGTGCTGTCGCGCACCCAGGGCGATCTCTCCCGGCGCGATCGCTGGGCGCTAGATCTAGAAAAGCGAGGAGAAGACCCTCGATGGACGATAGTCTTTCGGGCGATGATTGCCCAGCTGTCGGCGGCCCCGTCGCCCCTCACCTGGAGCGCAGCCCGCGAAGAGGCGCTGCCCTGTGTGTATCTGTTTGATGCGGTGATTGCCTTCCGCAGTGACCTGACGTTCTTTATGAACGTGCGCGGCTGGATTAACACCAGCTACGGCATGTTTGTGAAAGAGCGCGACGAGGGTAATAACTTAGAACCGCTGTTTAGCGGGTTTGTTTTCCTTTGGCCGCGTCAGAAGCGCTTTTTGGCCCACCTGGCCTCTAACCCCAACGGTCACCTGGGCAGCCGACCGCCACTGCCTGCTTTTGCCCAGTCTGCCATTCGCAGCTCCCAGTTCTCGGCGACGCTGCTGATCGAGCCGGGGCTGATGCATTTTGAGCTGGGCTGGCCGAATATGCTGCGCTGGTCTAACAATTTGGGGCCGCTAAAAGCGGACATTCGGGGCGGCTTTATCTTCCGTATCAGCACCACGGAAATGGTGATTGGCGTCAGCTTCTTGGCGCGAGCCAGCCTAGAGATTTCTGCCGGGGTCAACCTGGGCCTGGTGGGGGCCAGTATTGAAGCGAAGGCCAACGCAGCCTACGGGGCTCGCTACATTGGCGTGGTGGGCTTTGGCCCCAACGACCAGCCAACGCTGTATGGCGCGATTGGGTTAGAGCTGCGGATTAAATTCTCGCTGTCGATCTGGATCAAGATTCCGCTGATTTTCAAGACGATTAAAATCTCCAAGCGGTTTACCCTCAACCTCAACTTTACAGCAGGGCTGGAGTTTGCCATCAACGGTCTTAAGGATGCGGGGCTACGCGGCTCAGGCACGCTATCGGTTTCGGTGATGGGACATCGGCTGCAGTTTAACGTCAAGCTGAGTGCGAACGCAGGCGCAGTGACTCGAGCCCGTCAGCGTACCGAGAAGTATCTCAATATCGGCCTAGAAGCGACGGACGTTGAGGCGGACACCAATATTCCGGGCGTGGGAGCGTCGACTAACAATGCCTCTCGCTCTGTTGCCGCAGCCAGTCAACCTGCTGCGCTAAGAGCGAGCGAGGCTCAGCCGTTTTTGGTCACAACTTCGGAAGATCCAACCACGGTTGAAGTGTTTGCGGAGCCGCTGACGACCGAGCCCATTGTGATTGAGGCCCCGTCGGCCGCGCTGGAAACGCCTGTTGTGCGGGCAGCGAGCGACGATACGTCATCCGTAGGTTCCCTATCAGACGGCTCGTTTACGACGCCGGACTATTCGGTGTTTGTCGTGCGCGATGCCCATGACGAGTTCTCGTACTTTGTACTGCTGCCGCGCTCTATGCGCGACGGGGGGCAGGCCGGATTTTTGCCTGTGCCGCCGGACGATACGGTGACCTTGACCGATGCGACCTATCGTGATTTTGAACTGAACTTCCCCGGTGGGCTGCCCACTGCGCTGGAGTGGTTTAACCCGGTGACGGATGCGTTTCAGGCAGTGGAAACACTCTCATCTGAACAGACTGAAGTGAGTCGAACTGACAATGGCTTGACTTGGCGGGCGGACTGGGACCAGGTGCTATTCGACGATGCGGAAGGCTTCCAGTTTGACGATGAACAAACCTTTCAAGACCGTTCTGAGAATCCTGAGCCGACCACAGAACCGCCGATCACGCTTAAAGAATATCTCCGGAATGCGTATCTGCTCAATGACAATCTAGAGCCCGTCGAAGATCCCGCGTCTCTGGACATGGACGAAGAACCACAGGTAGACGAACGGGTGCAGAATCCATCGGACAACGCCTTCGAATCTGCCGTTCGCGGGGCGACGGAACAGTTTCGCGGATCGCCTTTCTTTAAGCGCGACCCCAACTATGCCTATGAACAAATCCTAGAGCGGGCCTTTAGTGAAGAGACCACCATTTACGAGGGCGATACGGCCAGCAGCAATGCGGCACAAGTGCTAGATGCGAATCAGCAGGCCCATCAGGTTCGTAGTATGGTGATCAACGATCTGGTGAGCGATCTACAGGCATACGTGACGGGCGAGAGCCCTACAGACCGAGAGAATGTTGTGGAACGCGCTGTCGGCTTTCAGATGGGGCTGGTATTCCGAGTGCCGAAGGGCCAGCGACCGCTCTGGCTAGAAGAGAATGTGGCACTCGATGAAGCGCCCAAACTCCTTCAGCGAAATCGCCGTGATGAGTCTGCGCCGGATGGGGAACAACAGCGCCACCTGCGAACCTTCAACACATTTACTACCGACTTTTCTAAGAATCCGCCTCAGTTCCGCCAGGTAAAACACTTCACCGATGCCAACACGATTGCCATCACCTGGGAACTGACGCAGACCCATGTGTCCCTCTCGCAGCGGTCGGAGGAACAGGCGCTGACGCCGATGCAGCAAGACCCGGAGCAGAACCTGAAGCACTACGAGGTACGGCGACGCCCCCTGAGCAACCAGGCCCCGGAACAGGTGTACGAAGTGAAGGGGGCAGCGGTGCTAGATCGTGGCACCGGGGACGACGGTAAGCCGGTCCTCAACATTCTCAAACCGCGCTTCCAGGTGGTGGATCACTTCACGGAAGAGAGTCTGGATGATGTGGTGAATTTGCCCGCCGAGGGGCTGAGCTACCTCTACACGATTACGCCCTACGACGTGGGCGGTAATGCCGGGCACCCGCTGACGCTGGTAGCGACGCGCTACCCCAACGAGCCGCCTCAGGTGCCGGTGGATGGGGAGCTGCAGGTGAACTATCGGCTGACTGCTGAGAACACTCAGCCGCAGAATGTGGCTTCGGAAACCGTAACCGCACCTGAGCTGTTATCACCCGACCGCTGCACCGTCACCTGGACAGAGCCCAGCAATGGCCAAAATGGAGTACGGGTGCCCATTCAGGACTATTATCTGGTGTTCCGTAAGGAAACAACCCTGCCGATTGGCAGCTACGGGCTCGATAGTGCTACCCAGCGACCCCGCACCCAGCTGCTGCCCACCAGCAACTCTCGGGCGCTGCCGACGGATATTAAAGTCAAACTCTCGCCGGAGGGGCTACGCCGCGCCAGGAACGCAACAATCTCGGCAGAACAGCTGCGCCAGTCGGGGATTTTACCGGCTGACTGGCAGCCGCAGTCGTGGCAAGTGTACTTTCAAACCGTGTCGGTCAATCAAGTGCCGTCGGCCCTCTCGCCCGTACAGCTGCTGTTACGGTTTGAATCTGACGCTGCGGATAATAGCTCGGAAGCAATCGAAGAGCGTCGCCCGGCGGAGCTGGAGTGGCTGCCCCGACCGATTCGGCTGGCGCTGCTGCCGCCGGAGGACCAAAAGGCCACGGTGGGGACGGCCCACTTCCCGATGCCGGTGGTGCCGCTGGTCAACGGTGCTGTGGACACCAAGGCGCTGAAGCTGGATACGGCGCTTGTTTCCTATCAAGAACATCCCGTCGGCATCCGCTGCATTCGCTTCCGCTGGAACCAGGGGCCGAGCCATCTGCACACCTACCCGCTGACGCTGACGGCCAGCTACGACCTGCTGGAACTAGACATTGACGCCCATACCACCGAGACCTTTGCCGATGCGCAAAAGCTGGCCGAGGCGCTGCGACCGATTCAAGAAGTACAGATGCTGTCGGCGGCGGACCGGCTGCTGACGCCGGGGGATACGCTCTCGACCAATCAATGGGAGGCTTGGTACCCGAGTGCGATCGCACGTCGCCAGCTCTATGCCCTCAACCCGGTCCCCGGTGCCGAAATTACCGAAAGCCCCTGGTACTCCTGGCGAGAATCGATGCTGGTCTGGCCCACTTGGGCAGGCTTGACCGACGGTGCAGGCGAGCGGACCACGGCGCTACATCCGTTTTTGAAAGAACTGACCGAGCAGCTGCAGCAGACCTATCTAGTCTCCTTACAAACTAGCCCGCCGCTGCAGCCGCAAACCCTTGATGCCTTCTTGAAATCCACGGCAGCCGAGGCGGACCCCTACGGCTGGGGCGTGCTGCAACGGTTTGGACTGACCACGACCTTTTCGCTACGGGATGCCGAGACGGGTGAGGTGATTGCCGGGGCGGCACTGCTACAGGCGGTGCAGACGCTGCTGCCCACCCTGACGGCAAAATATCCAGACCTGGCCCCCCACCTACAGGTGGAGCTGCTGTTCCAGGCGGGGCAGAGCGTCAGCCTAGAAGCGGACGCCCCCGTTGAACCAGCGGCGCTATTGGGCATTGTGCAGATTAGCCTGCGGCCCGTGATTCAGCAGGTGCAGAAGTATGGGCAAGTTGCGATCGCAGGTGACCCCAACAGCCAGGCCAAGCTGCGGTTTACCTTTACCCAGCCGTTTACCCTGATTGACCAGTCCGACCCCGACAGCCCGCCAATTCTAGTGGAGCTGGCAGGCGAGCCGCTTGAGCGGACCGTGACGGTTCCCCTCGATGGGCAGGTTAACCTGTTGTTCCGGTCGCCTGAGCTGCCCACGGTTCAACAGATTGTCAGCCGTCCCGGCGAAGAAGATGAAATTCTGACGGTGCCTGTGACACCTCTGTCCGTCACCCATCCCCTGTCGGCCTACTTCACGGCGGATGTGGACGAGGTTGCTAACAGCTTACAGACCGATCTAGCACAGGCGGCCCAGTGGCAGCGGCTTAAGCGCTACGCCGAAGCGCTCAACAGCACCGAAAGCGACATCCAGATTCAGGTGCCGACCAACGGGGATGCGCTAAAAGAGATTTTGCCTGAGGTGCTGCTCTGGTCGCTGCGGTTCTTCAACGCATCAGCGGTGCCCATCGAAAATGCCGAGGGTTTGGCACAGACGTCGCCGGGGCCCTGGGTTGCCACGGCCTATCCCCGCACCGACACGCCCGCGCCTGCCACCCCGGACGAGAAGAGCGGCCGCCTGCAGTACGACCATCTGGTGCAGGACAAGTGGGCACACACCTACCGCTATTACATTCGCCCCACCAACCGCTATGGCCTGCTGTGGGAGAGTCTGCTGAAGTCGCCAGTTCTGTTCCCGAACGGCAGCGTTGGCGTTCCGGACGCGACGCCGGACCCGACCCAGGGTGGGCTAGACGTGGTGCTGGACCGGGTGAGCCCGCTAGCGATGCCGGTGATTCTCAGCTCGGCCCGGCTGGACCCGCCCGCTGCGCCCGGCCAGCCCGTGCCCCCCGGACGTACCTGGGAGGTGATTGTCGCCCAGCACCCCGAGCAGACGCTGATGGAGCGCAATCAGACCCTGGCCCGGCAGCTGCAGTTTCGGCAGGTGGCCTTTAGCCTGCTGCGCCGCTTTGCCTACACTGCCAATAACGGCGACGACTGGGTCTCGCGGATTCGGTCGCTAGTTGCAATACAAGGCATCGAAAGCGATGACCACACGCTGTCACTCAAGCTGATTGAAAATCAGTACCCGGAGGCGTTGCCCAGCGATGAAGATTTCCGCGCCAACCGCGATCGCCTGCTGCAGCCGGACCACCTGGATTTTAGTCGCATTCCCCAGACGGATGAAGACTTTACCCGGCTCAGCCCTGAAGACCTGGTGCAAATTGAGGCGGATATGCGCAGCGTGGATCTGCCGCTGCGGCTGGGCAACTTCCAGCAGGGGGCGCTGGTGCTGCAGTGGGATGCGCTGCCGTTTTTCTACCAGCATCAGCTGCTGGTGATTGCCCAGTGCGATCGCGTGGTGTCGCCGGTCAACAGCGTCGTTCACAAAGATTTTGAATATCGCTCGCCCACGCCCGCCGCGCAGATGATGGGGCTAGCGCCTGAGACGGTCGCGGTTCCGGCTCCCTTTGGCAAGCTAGGCAGCGCCGCGCCCCAGCTACCAGGCCGACAGATTCGCCTTTCGCTCAATCAGCTGTGGGACAGCCTGCCGCCCTCGGTGCAGGACCAGTGGCCAGGGGAAGCGCCAACGGTCGAAACCGGCAACCAGCGCACACCCTCGGCCCTGCCCGACCTGGAGGTGGTGTATCAGCTGATTCACCTGATGGAAGGCAATCTGGAGGTGCAGGTCGAAACGTTTGTGGGACAGGCTCAGGAGGATGACTCAGAGCAGTATCAGCTGCGCCAGCTCGGCAAAACATTCATTGGGCAGCTGGCAGAACGGGCACTTGAGGCCCCCAGCGATAGTCAGACGGGCTACGGTCTGCAGCTGACCGTGCGCCAAATTTCCCAGGTACCGCTACAGCGCACCTACGACTTTGCGACGGTGGCGGCGGCCACGCGAGACAAGCTGGCCTACAGCGCTGAGGACCGGCTGCTGCAGGTGCTCAGCGTGTTTACCGAGACGGACCGGGACGCCCTCTGGCGGTTGGTCAGCCAGGATATTGAGGAGCGCAAACTGCTGACGGCGGCGGGACTCTTTACCGACGAAAGCTGGCTGACGGACGGGTATGCCAGCCGCATTGTGGCCACATCCATTGTTTTGGCTGACGACGGGGCGGTGCAGCCAGTGTCGCTGCCGGTGGCGGGCTTGGCCTATCTGCAGGTACCAAGGACGCTGCTGCTGTTGGAATCAGCGGATCTGAGTGCAGCGGTTTCCGCTGCCATCAAGGCGCTGGCGGACCAGTGCGATACTCGGCTGCGCGCGGCCCTGTATCAGCTGTTGGGAGAGGCGAATCCGCCGGGCGATGGTGAGGGTGTCGTAATTGAGCGGTCGGCATCGGTTGTAATGGCAACTGTCCCCCTGCTCACGACCACGGACCTACCCGCCGCTCTGCAGGACACCGCCCAGCTCAGCCCCAGCGCTTCGCCCCTGACCTGGCGTGGCCCAATGGGGCCTGCGGCTTTTGCCGCGCTGAGGGGCGTTATCTACAACGGTGCGGCGGACCGGCTCAAAGCTCGGCTAGAAACCACCTCGGTCAGCAGCCCTTACCAGCCGCCAACCATTCCTGATGTGCCGACGCTGCCCGATGCGCTGGCCCAAAAGTATCGCCTGACGCCCAGCGCGGACGGGTTGGGCTGGACGCTGGGGTGGACCGGGGAGTTGGCCGCTGCCGATATGGTGACGATTCATGGGTTGGTGGCGGATGCGACCTATCAGTCGGGTGCGATCGCACTTTTCCGCACGGTCCTGGCCGGTCAAAAAGTCTATGTCGAAACCGGAGACCCCAATGACGACGACCGCACCGAGGATCTGATCGCGCCTTTGGCAGGCGAAATGGACGGGCTTACGGCTACCCGCGATAGCCTCAATGAGCGCATTGCCACGTTGGAAGCCCAGTCATCCCCCACGCCCGAGGCTCAGGCTGAGTTAGCCAGCCTCCGCCAGGATGTGGCCGGTATTGAGAACCGCTTGGAAGCCCTGCAGGCAGAGATTGAATCTCTGCGAGAAGCCGGGGAGCAGCGTCGTCGAGAGCGTGAGCGTGAGCGGATAGCCTCCCAAGAGCGGCTTACAGCAGCGCTGGCCCAGTTCGACGCGCTGACCGCGCCGGGAGAGGGTACTGCCATTGAGGGAGTGCCGGTTAATGGCAGCTTTACCCTTCAGCCCTACGAGATCACGTTCATCTGGCGGGTGACGCTACCGGCGCTGGTGCAGCAGCTGCAGGCCCAAGGAGAATCGTTGATCGCAGGTTGGCTAGAAGACCGCCTCTCCATTCCTACCCTGCCCGCAACCGATCCGCTACAGTCGGCCCTGGTCTGGCGAAATCTCTTCTGGGAAGAGCCGCAGTGGAGCAACGCCCGTGCCCTGCAGCCGGTTGTCCAGATTGCTCTGGAGGCGCTCAGCGAGGCGTCATTGGCTGACTTCAAGGCTGCCTTTGATGCGTTGACCGACGCCGTTGAAAGCCAGGAAACTCGGGCTGACTACCGTCCCTACCAGGGAGATTTGCCTGAGGCGATGCGGTCTCATCTGATTGTGCATGGCCAGCTGCTGCGGGGCACCCGAGCGCTCAATGAGGCGGAACAAACCCAGCTGCGAGAACGCTTTGCGCCGACCGACAGCGCCTCGCGCAAGTCGCTACAGCGCCTGTTTACCGACCTGCAGGAGCGGCAGCGTTTCGACACCCTCTATCGTCGCTGGCTGGCGCAGGTTTACCTGTCGAGCCCCTTTGGCACCAGCGGCCTGTCTACCGATTTACAGGCCAAAGTCTCGCAGACGACGCTGCCCGCCGCCAACGAATACGCGCTGATCTGGCAGGGGGGCATGACCTCAGCTGACGAGGCCAACTTGAAGACCTGGCGCAGGGGTCTGCAGCCAGAACAAATTGATCGCATTGATGAGCTGATGCGAAAGCTACCGCCGTCCGATTCAGAAAATCTCGTCAGCCCCGCCCTCGAAACGGTTGTGCTGGGACGGGGACCGGCGCCCACCCTACTCGAAACGCTGCGGGCTAAGCTGCGGCTGGGTCAGGGGGCGATCCTGCGTTACCACGGCCTGATGACGGTGGCCGAAGCGACCGAGCTGATGGAATCGATGCCCACTGCGGATCACCCCGCCATTCAACAGCTGTTCAACCAGTCGATGACCCAGAGCCTGCAGGGGGGCGAGCTGAGTTTGATGGCTCGGCGAGGTAGCGCTAAGCCCAGTAGCCTACAGGCTCTAAAACCGCTAGAACTGCTGCCCGTACAGCCGATTCCTCGCTAGCTAGGGCCTGTTCTGGCCAGACTGTTACCTGTTCTCTTCTCTCCCCATCGCGCACCGCTGCCCAAAGGAGTCCACCATGCCTCGCATCCCTGACGCCGCTCTGAGAAAAATTCAAATTACCGGGCCACTCTGGTCAGCCGAGGTGGATATTATTCGGTTGGCCGAGTATCAGGATGCAGCCTTTCGCACGCTCTTTTTGGACCACACACCGCGCCCCTTTCTGGGCCGGGCAGAGATACTGCTGCCGGGGACGCTGCTGCTGTTGTGTTTTGTGCAGCGGGTGGTGGTACAGCCCGATGCAGATGGAGAGCGCTACGGGTGGGCGCGATCGCAATCTCAAAAGCCCCCCACTGATCTGTCTTCATCCGCGCTAAAGGCTCACCTGGCCCAGGGAAAGCTCGCCCTGCTGGTGGTCCAGGCCGATGCCCCCGCATGGGTCAGTGACAACCGGAGAGATCGCGATGAGCGGCCGCTTTCTAACCGAGCTGCGCTTTCTCCGCCTCTGAACTGTCTGGCCGGTGAAATCTCCTTGGCTGAGCTGTCGCCTCAGTCAAACGCTATCAGCCGACTTTATGAAGCTTTGCCAATCGACCGCGCCGCGACTGCGTTTACTAACCGCCATGCCCCGCTGGGGGTCCCCCAGCCCGCCCGAATGCTGGGCGAAATCACCGTTCACAGTAGCGGTCTCTCTCTCTACGGACAGACCCGTTTCCCCTGGCAGCTAACCGATGATGAGCCGGTGCAGGCCCCCTTCTGGCTATCTCAAGACGTGAGCGCTGACTCAACAGGAAACCCCATTCCAGGAGACTTTCGACTGCGGCCCGAAAAGGAAAGGCTGCTGCCCCCAGAAGCGGCCCGCTGGCGCACGGTGTGGAACCAGCTCAGCCGCGACCTGAACCCAGATCATCCTCAAAACCGGCAGGTGACCATCAATCCAGACAGTCCACGCCCCCAGTGGATGACGCTGGAGATGACCAACCCGAGTGATGTGCCGGACCTGTTCTGGCTGACCGCGGCCTGGGGCGAAGCAGCCCAGCTACAGTTTGCGCCGGACGAGTTTAGCCTGATCGTCAGCGACCGGCCTCCCTACGACGGACAAAACCCACCGACCTCAATTGCTCGCATTGCCCCCACCCAAGTTGCCATTAGTGAAGTCGCTTCAGGGTCTGCTTCCCGACAGCTACAGCTGAGAATCGAGGCGGCCAAAGTCGATACCCTGCCCGACCAGACCCAGGCCGGACAGCTGCGCTATCGCTACCGGGCAGACAGCGCAGAAGAGGCCCTGACCACCACCGACCTAAAAACTGCCTTTAGTCCGGTAGCGGTGCCGCGCTTTCTGCGCAACAACACCGGCCAGCCCGAGCCCGAGTGGACCCGAACGGACGATGCTACCGCGCCGCTGCCCGTGAGCCCGCCCGTGGTTTGGGGGTTCATGCCGCTAGAGAACGGTTGGGCGCAGCTGCCTATGCCCAACCTGACCGAACAGATTTATCTCGACAGCACCCTGGAGAACCCCATTCAGGCGACAACTGGCTCGATGCTGCAGGGTGCGATCGCGCTGGGCAACGAAGCGGTCCTAAAAGACTACCCCGCCGAACAGCCCTGGAACCTCACCTGGGTCGATGGCGAACAGCTCACCGGTACCTGGAGTCTGACCGCTACTGACGGCAGCTTTACCCTCAGCCGGATTGACCTAACGATCACCAATCCGGTAGTGACCCTGAACGGCTTTTTCTGGCTGAGTACGGGCCGCCCTCGCATCGAAGACGCCCTGCCCGATTTGGATAACTGGGTTAACGGTCTCCAGTCTTTTCCGCTCAAGACCGCCCGCCCTGACCAGGATCTGTTCCCTGCGCCCGTGCTGGTGACGGTAGAGGCCCTAACGCTCTCAGCCCGCGACGCCAATAGCACCGAGCCCTCTGCGAGTCTGGGGCCCTGGCGCATTCGCTACGAAGCAGATAGCCGCATGATCAGCTGGCTAGAAAAAGAGAATGCTGTACCCACTAACGCACCCGCCACGACCGTCTTCGACCGACTGGTTCAGCAGGGCGTACTGCCGATCGATACCTTCAGCCAGCAGCGACCCTTCATCTGGCAGCGTCACGACCGTCTGCCCATGGTGCAGGCCCTGCCCCTCACCCAATCCCAAACGCCGCCCAACTACCCCAGCGCCAGCCGCCAGTTGGTGCCCTTTGAGCTGGGCCTTAATGCTACGGCGCTCCCGCAGCAGTGGACGTTTGCCGCTGCCGGGGCTGCTACCTGGCTACGCCTAGGCCCCGATGCGTTGCCGACGCCCGCGACCGAATGGCGCGATCGGTTTGACCTGCCGCTGGTGGCCCTCTCGCTGCCGGGCCTGATCCTTGACCCGCTGGCCGATGGACAGTCGCTAGACTTGCCCGACGATCCGCTGGGCTTGACCCCCAACTACCGCTTCGACCTCGCCTACACCGACGAAATCAATGCCTTTGCCCAGCTGCCCAATCCAGAGGTTGACCCTACCGCCGTTTCGCCCCTGCCCGACTCGCCCCAGCCAGAGGCTCCCCAGCCCCTCTCCCGAGGGACCTTCAGCGACCATTGGCAAAGCCTAAGCGAACTTGCCAGCCTAGCCAGTGCTGACGGCGTCACTGCCTGGGGCCACCTGCGGGTGTATCAGGTCGGCCCGTCAGAAACGTTTTTGTTCGGGGTGGATGTCGCCACGCTGACGACTTTGCTGGCGGAGGGCTCCGTCTCGACCTCGCTAAGACAGGTGTTTGCCAACCAGGGCATGACGCTCTTGGCAGATGCAACGCTCCAGTCTGCGGGCGAGGCTTGGACGGTTAGGGATGGTGACCGTCGCTACCGGCTACGGCTGGGCCGCGGCATTCAGCATCTGGTTGAGCCTTTCGACTGGCCGGTCGTGCCGGATTTCCAGCTGACCGAGTATCCGGGGACGCTGGCCCTACAAAACGGTTCATCGGTTGAGCTGATGGGAGTGGGTGCGCTGGCCGGGCTGTCGGGACAGTTTGTTGAAACTAGCGGCCAGCTCAGCCGCTTACCCGAGAATAGCCCGACCCCAGGGACTTACTCAATCACCGCTGGGGCGATGACCGTCCAGCTCGAAACCGATGGCTGGCGCGATCAGCGGGGGCTGGTTCGCGGCTGGTCCCGAGCCAATGACCGCTGGCTGCAAACGCCAGTCAAGTTTCAAAAAGACCCGCGCTTCACCGTTCCCTACGCGCTGACTACGGCGCGGGAGGTGCTGCCGCTATTTGTCGGCGAGTCGGTTTGGCAGCTGTGGTTCCGGGACCTGCCGTTGCGGCTAGCTGCCGAGGAGACTCCGCAGACAGGCCAGTTTCGCCGCGCTGAACGGCTTTCGGCCCTAACGCAGGATGTGAATGACCCGGAAGCGAGAAGTCGCGATCGCGACTTTCTCTCAGGTTACGAATGGCGCTTGGGTGATGGCTTCCTGGACGATGCTAGCAGCCCAACAACAGACTATCTAACCCTCTTTGGTCTGCACTTTTACCCGCTCACGCTCGAAACCTTTTCTTTAGAAGACGGTCAACCTCAACGGTTAGAAATGGTTGGTCGTTTGCAGCTACCGATAGAAGATGAGCGAGCGCTAACGGAATTTAGCAACGCGGTACGGCTCACCTACACCGCTGACGTCAACAACGATAATGTGCTGACGCTGACGGCGATTGAACTCGTATCGCCCCATGGCGAATGGCCCCTGGCCCTCACCAATGGGGAAGCCAGCGATGCCCCGCTCCTGACCTGGCGGGGCGTTCAGCTGACGCCAGAACGAAATGGGATATTGCTGCAGGAGCCCAGGCTTAAGTTTGTGCTGTTTGACCAGATTTGGTCGGTGCCGCTTACCGAGCTGCATCCATCAGCGGCCACCGGTACGCCCGACTGGATTTTCATTGCAGACGGGGTGGTACGGACTCAGGTTTACGCCGTGCCCTCTGAGGTCGCTTCCTACATTCGACCGGATCGTCTATCGCTGACCCTTGACCCGTTCTCTTTCCAGCATCAGGCTCATCTAGATCTGCTGGTGCAGCTGGGTACGCCGGTCGCCCCAGGTTCGGACTTAGGTCCTGTATCAGATCCTGCATCATCTGCAGACGCGCGCATTACGTTTTCTGCCCGTGTCCAGTTTCCGCTCGTTTCGGCAGTAGCGACCCCACGCTGGTTAGCGGCCACCCTGTTTGAGGTGCTAACGCTGGATACCGCCCCTGAAACATCCGCCAGCACGCTAGTCACCAGCAATTCGGCCCTGCAGTTTCAGTGGCAGCATGCTCCCACCTCGGATCTGCAGCTGTTACCAGGAATAAAGCTGAAAGCTTCCGCTGATCAATCCGTCGTCGAGACGCCGGGCTTTGCGGCTCTCACCTTTGACATTGCACCGGTTGCGGACGGCGTACCCCCATTGAATCTCAGCAGCGCTTTTTTAGAGACACTGCTGAACTGTCAGTGGGGAGCGTTCTTACAAACTGATCTGCCTGTAGCCAGCGCATTTGCTGATGAAGCGACGGCTACGGGCGGGCGAATCGGTGAGATGGAACAGGTTTTTGGAGCATCCGCAGGCGATCTTGTCTGCGCCTATACCACCACCTGGCAGGCCGACGACAACACCTGGTCAGAAAATCTGATGTTGAACGGCATGCTGGAGGTCAAGAATCTGATCTCTTGGCCCGAGGCGCTGACCGTAGAGACAACAGAAGAGGCAGCGCTGCTACAGATTCCTCGACTGCCTACGGTGGGACGAAAAACCCTGCCGCACCTGCGCCACAGTATGCGAATTTTACTCAATCAGCATCGACTACCCACCGACCTGCTGACGGTCGGTGAGGAAAATCTGTTATTTCGGCTGTGGCCGGATACCCTCTGGCACTTTTTGGCCGTGGTCGAGCATCAGCTGGTGACCGTCGACATTGGCATCAGTGATGAGCCAACAGAACTGACGATTAACCTGTCCAAAGACCGTCGCTGGAGCGCGACTCAAGAAGTGCGCTGGCTAACGCCTGAACGATTCAAAGCCAGCTTAGAAGATTGGGTAGACCACCGCAGTCTAGATCCGCTTGATGGGCTGGCCAAAACTGGAGCGGGCTACTTCAACCCGGCTCTCAACGCGGCTCTGGTTGCTGAGATCGATAAGCAATTGGCTCAGCCCGTCATGTTTGTCGAAGCCAGCACCCAGCAATGGCTCAATCAGGAACCGTTGAGCACCATCAGCCCGACTACGCTGCAGTTTTTGCCCAATGGCAGCCAATTGGGTATTATCAGCAGTCCCGACAGTTACGGCCCCTCTGACCCGACCGATCCGCAGTGGCTGCTGCTGTCTATGCCGTTTTTGGGACGACTGCAGTCGTCCGTCCCGGCGATTGCCGACGCTTCACCCCTACAGGTCGATCCCATTTTGCATCTGGGTAACACTGAATCGGTATCTCTCCTGGCGCTGATGCTGGCGACGTGGCAGCCCGCAGTTTTGGATTCAGCGGCTGAGAACGACGGCTCCGTAGACGAAACAAACGCCGATTCAGTCACGGTATCATTCCCTGTCTCTAACCTGGATACCGCAGCAGGGCGGGCTTTGGCTCGACTCGATCAGCGCTCGTTAGAAGAGAGCTGGTTTCGGCTACAGCATCCGGTCACGGAGGTAGAACCCAGTCAGTTTCAAAGCGTGATGGCCACGCTGCAAGACTCTCCCGCCCGTCTTAGCCGTGCCCGAGCCTTAATCCAGGGCTTTTCGGGGGCACGACAGTCGATCCCGCCTACAGCCTTTGAAGAACAATCTCTATTGTCGGCTGACCCGGTTACTGAACTGCTGTGGCAGCCGCAGAGTCTGATCAAAACTGAAGATTTGCCTTCACTGGGGCTACAGGTACTGTACGAATTCAACGAGGGTACGGGCGACGTTGTGAGGGATGTTTCCAATGTCGGTGAACCACTCGATCTAAAACTGTTTGAAGGTCCTGGGGGGAGAAATCATTGGCAGTGGGAAGAAGATGGCCTAAAAATTTTGCGGCCTGCGGTACTGATGTCTCTTCAGCCCGCTACGAAAATTACTCGTGCCTGCCAGATTACGGAAGCCTTAACGATTGAAGCCTGGGTTGAGCCGACCCACGACGCTGACTATCCCCATCGTCGAGGTCCTTTCCCTATTGTCAGCGTAGCACGGGCAAATCAGACAAACTTTAGCCTTGAACAGGGACATGAAAAGCTAAAGGAGGAGTTGCCCAATTTCTATGCGGTTCGGCTACGTACAGACCAAACGAACTTCAAGGGTAGTCGATACAGAAATCAAACCCGCCTACCGGGGTCGCCGCTGCTGCAGACTGATAGCGGTAGTCTGACGTCCAGTCTTTCCCATATTGTTTACACTCGCAATTCTGAGGGAGAGGCCCGTTTCTATCTTGATGGAGAGCTTATTGAAGCCAAGACGGTGTTTGGTGACCTATCTGAGTGGCGGGAGGAACTACCGCTTGTTTTAGGGAATCAAGTCAAGCATCAACCTACAAATAAGAATTTTCTACAAAAAGGCGGCGAACCCTGGTATGGCAAGTATTATCGGGTTGCTATCTATAGCCAGGTCCTCAGTGCGGGGCAAGTGGCTGGGCACTTTGCGGCTGGGTCTGCAGGTCAGTTAAAAACTGCGCCTCATCCCTGGGTCAATACGGGGAGTCAACTCGCAACGAGTCAGCTGGTTCAGGATTCAACGCCAGGATTGCGACGCTATGCGGCAGCAACCCTGCTGCCAATGGCCAATCCCAACTCGTTATCGCAAAGCTTTGCCCTTAGCCCCTATCTGGGACTAGCGTTTCAGCCCGCTGGGGCCGCCTACGAGCGCCAGATTGTGTCGGCGGAGTTGCTGTGCCTCGACGCTTCAACCCGGTCCCTGCGGCCCATAGCCAGCTACCTATGGGAAGACCTGCCGGATGCGGTGACGCTTGCGGATCGGGTTGTTGTGTCCTGGGCAAGAAAGATACATCTGCGGCTTTGTCCTGAATCACCGCTGGCGGTGCTGAGACTCAGGGAAGTGCGCCGGTTGAGCGACGCGGCAGCAGAGAACGCTATTGGGGCAACCGTGGCTCCGGCCATCACGACCTACCACTACGGCATTGTTAGCGATCTGCAGGCGGCTGAGCTACCACTGAAGCGGATGTTTCGATTGCGATCGCACATTCCCCACCTGCGTTTCCAAGAAGGCCAATTCGGCGGGTGCCATCTCCCTCCGCTTGAGGGCTCCAGCGCTCTCAAGCTATTTGAGCTAGCCCCACCCCAGATAGCGGGTGCTCAGCCCCTGTATCTCATCGAATCGCCTAACCCGGCTCAGTCGTGGCCCTGGGGGCTCAGCGCCCTACGCGTCAGCGTCCACCAGAACACCTGGCAGACCGCCCCAACAGAGAACAGCGAATCCGCTTCCGTTTGGTATAAAGCGGCTGTGGTAGGACCGGTCACCGACAATAGCCAATCGCGCATGCTCTGGTGGCAGGCGGCTCAGTCTACGGTGCAGTATCGTTCGACCACCGCCTCGACCCGGCCCGCCGCTGGGCTGCCCGCCCAGTTTCGCGCTCCGGCCATGGCCAGCCTGCTGCCGGTGGCGCTGCGCCCGCCCCTGCCCGAAATTGACGGCAGCGATCTATTTCAGCAGCCCGAACCAGTGGACCGCTGGCAGGCCACGCTCCCCGCGACAATGCGCTATCTGATGGTGGGCAACCGTCCGGGCGTTTTCTTTAACCTGCGCAATCCGCTGCTGCGCCAGGGCGATCTCAGCTCAAGCGGCTCCAGTACGGGCTCAATATTTGTATCTGGCAGTATTCCGGTGCAGCATCGTATGCCTCGGCCCGTACCGCTGCCCGACAATCAGACGCCGCTACCCGATCGTGCCCTGCAGCCCTGGGCCAGTTACTTTGAGCCGTCTCAAAATGCGCTGACAACCTCAGCCCCCGCAGATGAGGCGTTTTGGGGGGCTGATGCCGAGAACCCTGCTAAACGGCTCAAGCTGCAGATGTTAACGCCTGAGCGAAGTGCAATCGTACCCGACTGGGACGGTCAGCTGCGCTTCTACTGCTCTAGCGATTTAGCCAGCGTCAGCGAGCGGCTGACGGTCGATGCCTGGACAGTTTCTATTCAGCTGGTCTACAAGGGCACGGTCATTGCTTACCTGCTAAGTGGATTGGTGGAGCCGAATACCCAAGCTGCCGTTCAGACCTATCGGCCAGCTGATGCCGAGGCTTTAAAGACCCTACTCGAACGATTGGCTGCCGGTGAGACACTAATGGTGCAGGCCAACATCAAACTGACCGCCGCCACCGACAACTTTAGCCAAACCCTGTCTTTCCCGCTGCGGATGACGGACCAGACGGCGCTACCTCTGCCGCTACAGCCCCAGTTCATCCAGTTTGAAGACCCGGAGTACAACCGCCAGCTAGCGTCCCCTACCGCCCACGTGGCCCTGCAGGTGCAGGTGCCCAACTCCGATGCCTCAAAGCCGCCCCAGCTCGTCGGGGTCAAGCTGGCTACCGACCGCCGGGAGTACAACCCCGACAGTCTGCTGTCGCTACGCTATGACTGGGTTGTTGCCGCTGCCGCTACGGAATTTGAGCAAATCAGTCTCACGCTCAAGCGCATTCGTGCGGGCATTGAATCGGTTCTGACGATTCCCTCGTTGGCTGAGCGGCTAAGCCAGCTGCCAGCGGCTGAGCTGACCCAGTTTGTGTTGAGTGATTTGGTGCGATCGCAACGCTCAGAACCCGTCTTGCAAGCTGATGATACCCTGCAGCTCACGCTGAGCTTCTACAGAACAACCCCTACGGACGCGTCCGTCGATCCAGACTATACCCTGGTGCTGCCGGTCACCATTGTTGCCGAACCCGTACAGCCCTCACCCGAAGCGGCCTATGCCCTCCTGCGTCAAAACGCCGACGGCTCGGTCGAATGTGTGCGATTCGCCTGGGGTGCCCTACCCAGCCGGGTAGACATGATCAACGCCAGCGACCTGCGCAGCGAAATTGTTCGCCGTCGCGCCGTCTTCCAGTGGACGGATACTCAGCGACCGGGCCAGGTCACCACCTACGCCATCCAGAAGATCACACAAACGGGCTCCACCAATCCCGCTGTTCTAAGTCAGCAGATAATTCCCTCGGAACCAGCGTGAGCAAAAGGTATCAGGGCTAATTGTTCTGTTCTTTCGCCCACTGACGAACCGCTTTTCGTAGAGCCCTGCGCCCTTCTGAGCGGTACGCTTCTATCAGGTCGGGTAGGGCTTTTAGGTCCAGCTGCGGCAGGGCAAGACTGTGACCTGTTTCAATGTACTCACCGTTGCGGAGATGGTAGAGCTTGAAACTACCGCTGTCGTAGCACCAGATCTCCGGGACGCCGAGGCGGGCATAGATAGGAAAGCGATCTAAAGATTTGTTGGTAATGTCGATCTCTAGTGCAACATCGGGGGGAGGATCGCCCTGACTCAAATCAAGGTCTAGTCGACCACGAACGCTTGGCTCATTCTGAAAGTAGAAACAGTTGTCAGGCTCAACGCCAGCCATCTTTAGCTGCTGTCGCCAGGTTGTTGCCCCATAGCTCTCGTAATCAATATCCAGTTCGTCAGCAATGTCTTTGACGGCGTCGCTGATGGTTTCTTTGAAATGTTCGTGTTCGGGTAAGGGCGTCATGATCTCTAGCGTGCCGTTGTTGTAGGCAACCCGAGCGGCACGGCTGTCGCCCAAATCAGTCAACAGCCGTTCAAACTGTTCCCAACCAATATTGTGCAAAACCACCCGGTCTGCCCTGCGACGGTCTGATTGAGAGGGTAGTGAGGGCGCGACAACCATCCGTATGCCTCCAATGGGTCAAGCCACAAGCTGCCGCAGCACGTAGTGCAAAATGCCGCCGTTGCGGTAGTATTCCACCTCATCCAGCGTGTCGATGCGGCACAGCAGTTGTGTGTCTGCCGTGCGCCCATCGGTATAGTGAATCGTCATTGTTAGCTTCATCCCCGGCTGAATGCCGTTTTCTAGGCCGGTGATGTCGAAAGTCTCAGTGCCATCTAGATTCAGTGTGGTTCGGTCTGTTCCCTCGGGAAACTGCAGCGGCAGTACGCCCATTCCGACCAGGTTAGAGCGGTGGATGCGCTCGTAGGTCTCGGCAATCACAGCTTTGACGCCCAGCAGGCGAGTGCCCTTCGCAGCCCAGTCACGGGAAGAGCCGGTGCCGTATTCTTTCCCGGCGATTACAATCAGCGGCGTACCCTCAGCTTGGTACTTCATTGAGGCGTCGTAGATCGACATCTGCTCGCCATCGGGCATGTGCTTGGTCACACCGCCTGAGGTGCCGGGGGCTAGCTCGTTTTTGAGGCGAATGTTGCCAAAGGTGCCGCGCATCATGACTTCGTGATTGCCGCGACGGGAGCCGAAAGAGTTGAAGTCTACCGGGACAACGTTGTTGTCTTTGAGGTAGTCGCCTGCGGGGCTGTCGGCCTTGATCGCCCCTGCCGGAGAGATGTGGTCGGTGGTGATGCTATCGCCCAATAGGGCCAGAGGCCGAGCGCCGGCAATGTTGCTGAAGGCACCGCCATTGACACTGGCGGTCATGTCCTCAAAGAAGGGTGGATTCTGGACGTAGGTGCTGTCCGAATTCCAGCCGTAGGTTTCGGTCTCTTCTGCTTTGATCTGCTTCCAGGCGTCGTTGCCGGTGAAGACGTTGCTGTAGCGGCTACGGAACATTTCGGGTGTTAGTGCTTCGCCTAGAACTTCGCGAATTTCTTGAGTCGTGGGCCAGATGTCCTTCAGATAAACCGGGTTGCCGTCAATGTCGGTTCCCAGCGGTTCGGTCTTTAGGTCAATGGCCAGGTTGCCTGCGATTGCATAGGCCACTACCAGCGGCGGCGATGCCAGATAGTTTGCTTTTGTGTGAGGGCTCACCCGCCCCTCAAAGTTGCGGTTGCCCGACAGCACGGCCCCCAGCACCAGATCTTTTTCTTCGATAGCCTTCACAATCGGCTCCGGCAGCGGTCCTGAATTGCCAATACAGGTCGTGCAGCCGTAGCCGACTAGGTTAAAGCCCAGCGCGTCTAGGTCGTCCTGCAGTCCGGCCTTTTCGAGATAGTCCGACACCACCTGACTGCCGGGGGCCAGGGAGGTTTTCACCCAGGGCTTTACTTTCAACCCCTTCTCGTGAGCCTTGCGGGCGACTAGACCGGCACCGACCATGACGGAGGGGTTAGAGGTATTGGTGCAGCTGGTAATGGCGGCAATTGCGATCGCACCATCTTCCAATTCATATCCCGCTTCGGTCTGCGTCGTGCGTCTCTGCTCGTAGGGCAGACCGCTAAACATGGGGAAGTCCGACGCTCTAAACTGCTGAGCTAACTGCGATAGCAGCACCCGGTCCTGGGGCCGCTTAGGACCGGCCAGGGAGGGCTCCACCGTTGCCAGGTCCAGACTCAGCGTATCGGTAAAAATCGGCTCATTACCGTCATCCCGCCACAGTCCCTGGGCTTTGGCGTAGGCTTCGACCAGCGCCACCCGGTCCTCATCGCGGCCCGAGAAGCGCAGGTAGTTGATCGTTTCGCCGTCGATTGGGAAAAAGCCGCAGGTCGCGCCATACTCGGGGGCCATATTGCTGATGGTTGCCCGATCCGCCAGAGTTAGATGGTCGAGCCCGTCGCCATAGAATTCGACAAACTTGCCGACCACGCCTTTTTGGCGCAGCATTTCTACCACCGTCAGCACCAGATCCGTTGCGGTCGCGCCCTCGGGTAGCTTGCCCGTCAGCTTGAAGCCCACCACTTCAGGAATTAGCATCGAAATCGGCTGACCTAACATGGCCGCTTCGGCCTCGATGCCGCCAACCCCCCAGCCCAGCACAGACAGGCCATTGATCATTGTTGTATGACTGTCGGTGCCCACCAGCGTATCTGGGTAGGCCAGCGTTTCGCCGTTGTCCTCGCGGGTCCAGACCGTCTGAGCCAGATACTCTAGATTGACCTGATGGCAAATGCCAGTACCGGGGGGCACCACGCGAAAGTTATCGAAAGCCTGCTGGCCCCAGCGCAAAAAGGCGTAGCGTTCGTTATTGCGCTGAAACTCGCGGGTGACGTTTTGTCCAAAGGCGTCGTCGCTCCCAAAGGAATCGACCATTACCGAGTGGTCAATCACCAGGTCGACGGGAGAAAGCGGATTAATCTTATCGGGGTCGCCGCCGAGGGAGACCATCGCATCGCGCATCGCGGCCAGATCCACCACCGCAGGCACACCGGTAAAGTCCTGCATTAGTACGCGGGCGGGACGGTAGGCGATCTCGCGGTCAGACGATTGAGTTTTAAGCCAGTCTGCCACCGCCTGGGCGTCCTCGGGCTTCACCGTGCGGCCATCTTCGTGGCGCAGCATGTTCTCTAGCAGCACCTTCAGGCTGTAGGGCAGACGGCTAATATCTCCAAGGGTCTTGGCGGCTTCGGGAAGGCTATAGATAGTGTAGTTTTTGTCAGCAACTTTGAGGGTTTGCTTGGCGTTGAAACTATTCACAGAGAGCCTTCCTAGCGAGTGGAGTGAGCCTTAATCTTATAGCAAGTTTCAATTCAAGTGAAACTTGCGCCTCACTTGACCCGCTGCCCTATCAAGCGTTTGCCTGAACAGAGAGAGGCCAGTCAAGTGAGAAGCGCTACATATCAAAAGTCAGGCCGTTCAAGTCCTGCAGCGCACTCCACTCGAATAGCCCCTTAGGCCGCTGCCTGATGAACTGCAAAGTGCTGGGTCGGCGCGGGGAAGTTGGCTTGGCCGAAGGCGTCGCTGATGGCTTTGTTGGTGTCAAAGTACACCTGCCAGTAGTTCTGATTGTTGCAGAACGGGCGAACGGACAGGACAGGACCCATGGGGTTGAATTCGAGGATATCGATTTCGGGGGCGGGTTCGGTGGCGACGTTGGGGATTTGAGCTAGCCGCTCGCGCAGAAGTGCGATCGCACGGTCGGGGCTCACCGTGTTGTCCAGCTGAGCCAGCAGATCGACCCGGCGGAAGTTATTACTTGAGAAATTCTGAATTGTATCGGAAAAAATGGTGTTGTTGCCGACAATCGTCAGCACGTTGTCAAGTGTGTTGATCTTGGTTACGAACAGGCCAATTTCCTCAACCGTGCCGGTTACCCCGCCTGCCGTCACGAAGTCACCGACCACAAACGGTTTGAGAATCACCAGAAAAGCGCCTGCGGCAAAGTGCGCCAGTAGACCACTCCAGGCTGCGCCAATGGCGATGCCTGCTGCCGCCAGCAGCGCCGCAAACGACGTGGTCTCAATCCCGAAAAAGCCCAGCAGGGCGACCACCAGCACAACGTTGAGCAGCACGCCCACCGTCGATTTCAGATACACCAGCAGCGTCGGCTCGACGTTGGTGCGTTTCATACTGTTGGTCAGTAGCTTGATGGCAAACCCAATCAGCCAGCGACCAACGATCCAAAAGATAATGGCACCAATCACCTTGAGGCCCAAAGCCACAAGAATGTCGACGGCATTACCGGCAATCAGCGTAAAATCCATGACACACTCCGTTTAGTGAGACTTGTGTTAATGACTTCTATCTATTTATCCAATAGAGTGAATTGCCAGGATTGGCACTAAATCAGCGAAAGTTCTTGGAAATCATAGGCTTTATCCATTTTTTGACCTCAGTTTGGGTTCCTAATGAATACAGATTTTGGATGCCGTTTTTAACAATTCGATGGGAACAAGTAGGAACCTACTGAAACGAGGGGTTATTCTCCTCAGCTTACTCGTTGGCCTCTGTATCGGAGGCTGTCAGGCGGTGCCCCCATTTGACGGCGTGGAGCTGACGCTATGGCAGGGCATCGGCCCGCCTGAAAATCGTCAGATATTTCAAGATCTGGTGCAGCAGTTCAACGACACCCACCCCCATATTCGGGTTAACTCACTCTATGTCGGTCAGCCCGACCAGCAGATCCCCAAAATTCTGACGGCGATTGTGGGCGATGCCGCCCCCGAGCTGCTGTGGTATCTGCCAACGCTGACCGGACAGCTACTGGAGCTGCAGGCGTTACAGCCACTAGATGATTGGTGGCAGCAAACACCCTATCGAAACAGCTTGAGTCCAGCACTGTTAGGGAGCATGCAGCTTGAAGGGCACCTGTGGTCAGTGCCGTTTGCAACGAATAATGCAGCGATTTTTTACCGTCCCAGCCTGTTGGCGGCGGCGGGGATTAATCGACTGCCCAGCACTTGGGACGAACTCAGGGATACGGTCCGACGGCTCACACAGGATACCAACGGCGACGGGCGGACGGACCACCATGGGCTGCTGCTGTCGTTTGGCCAGGGGGAGTGGACCGTATTTTGCTGGCTGCCGTTTTTGTACAGCGCGGGCGGTCATCTTGTTGAGAATGGGCAGCCCGATTTAGTGAACGCGGGTGCGATCGCAACCCTCAACTACGCCCAATCCTTGCTCCCTTTTGCTCAGATTTCCTCTCCTGAGCAGGGCTATGATATCACCCCCTTTCTGACTGGTCAGGTCGCCATGCAGATTACCGGCCCCTGGGTCTTGCCCGAGCTGGAAGCGGCAGGCATTGACTACGGCATTATGCCCTTCCCTGCGATGGATGCGGCTCACGCACCTGCCGCAGTACTCGGTGGCGAAAACTTTTTCCTCACTCGGACTACGCCAGAAAAAAAACAAGCTGCCTACGCGTTCCTTGACTACATTCTCAGTCCCCCCTTTCAGCTCGCCTGGGCTACCCAAACCGGCTACCTACCCGTCAATCAAACCGTGCAGCATCGGCCCGAGTACCAGCAGTTTGTCGCCCAACACCCCGGCCTCAGCGTTTTTATTGACCAAATGGCAACGGCTAAAGCCCGACCGATTCTGCCGAAATACAATCGACTATCCGAAAACGTGGGTCGTGCCATTGAAGCCACTCTGCTGGGGCAGTCTACCAGCGACGTCCTTGCCAACGCCCAGCAAAAGCTCGAACTTGACTGGCCCGCCTGATACTTTTTGCGCGTTTTAGGGTTAAATAGCCGCTATGAAGCCTGTTCAGTCCCCCGAACAACTGTCCTCAGCTGCCGTCAGTGATGACCTGCAGCGGTTTCGCACCCTCATCAATCTAGTGCCGATCATCGGCGTAGTGCCGTCGCTTTGGACGCTCTATCAGTCCCATCGCAGCGAGCCGTCCGTTCGTAATGCTAGCCGCGTGGCGGTCGTTCTGGCTCTGAGCTGGGTGAGCGCAACGGTACTGTTAGGGGCCGGGGCTAATCTCCCCGTTTCCCATGCGGCCACGGTTCGGTTACTGCTTGCTAACGGCTTTGTGGGCACGGGCTATTTTCTGGTCAGTTTCTGGCTGATGTGGCGGGTGTGGCGGCGTAAATCCATTAGGCTGCCTGTGATTACCCCAGTGAGCCGCCGACTTCCCTAACGGGGCAGAGACGGGCTGCAACACTGTCTATTGATAAACGGCAAACCATTGACAAAATCTGAGCAATTTTATAGATGACTTTCAAAAAATCTAAAAAAATGTTGCTACTATTCTGCTAAAAATTAGAGGCTTTTGCCCTATCCCGTCTGTCCTGCAGCGGTCAAACCAATGACTTCAGCTGCTGACCTTGCGTTTCTGTTTCCTTCAATTCGAGGTTATCTGTGCCGCGTCCTATCCCTACTGGCAAATCCAAATCCGCTTCTGCGACTAAAAAGGCATCGCGTAAACCGGTACGCAAGCCTGTCAAGGTACCAAAGTGGGTAGGGCTGGGCGTGGCGCTGGCAGGGGTTGCTACCCTGTCGGCTACGGCGGGTGCACTGATGGCGGTCTCACTCAACACGACCCCACTGTTACAAAGCCAGCTCACCCCTGCCGAGGCAGCGGTTTTCAATCAAGATGACCCTATTGCCTCAGGCAACAGCCTGCGCCTGCCCCGACTGACTCGCCCGGTCAACATTCTGGTGTTAGGCGTTAAAGTTCTTAGCAGCGACGTCGAGGGCGGCGAAGAAGTCACCGAAGAACTAGGCTATCACGCCTTAATGAACTCCTTTGAGGGTCTGTCAGACACCATGCTGCTGATTCGGTTTAATCCCCGAACCGAGGCAATGGTGGTGATGTCAATTCCCCGCGATACGCGCATGCGCATCGATGGGCGCATGACCAAAATCAATGAGGCCAACCGCGACGGTGGCCCGGCCCTGGCTGCCGAGTCTATTAGTGATCTGCTGGGTGGTATTAGCATTGACCGTTACGTGCGCATCAACGTGCAGGGCGTTGAAAAGCTAGTGGATGCCTTGGGTGGTGTCACCGTGAATGTGCCCAAGGATATGAAGTATCAGGATGACAGTCAGCATTTGTATATCAACCTCAAAGCCGGTGAGCAAAAACTTGATGGCGACCAGGCGCTGCAGTTTCTGCGCTTCCGCTATGACGAGTTTGGCGACATTGGCCGGGTGCAGCGGCAGCAGATGTTGATGCGGGCAGTGGTCGAGCAGGCGCTAAATCCGGCTACGATTGCCCGACTACCCAAGATCCTTTCGGTCATTCAATCCCACGTAGACACCAATCTGGCGGTTGAGGAGCTGGTAGCGCTGGTGGGCTATGCCTCTAAAACCGACCGTTCGGGGGTACAAATGCTGATGCTGCCAGGGGAGTTTAGCGACCCTGGTGAATTTAGCCGTAGCTACTGGCTGCCTCACTACGCCACCATCGATGAGGTGGTCGAACAGTACTTTGAGTTGGGTGACACACAGCTGGCTGAGGCGGCCAACCCGGCCTATCTGCGGATTGCTATTCAGGACAGCACCGACGATGAACTGGCGGTACAGTCGCTAATTGATACCCTCTACGATAGCGGCTACAACAATGTATTTGTTGACCGTGATTTTGATCGCCCGCTGCAAGATACGCGGGTGGTGGCTCAGCGCGGCGATCGGGCCAGCGCCGATCTGATTCGCCGGATTATGAGCGTGGGCGAGGTACGGGTGGAGAGCACCGGCAACCTCGATTCGGATATTACCATCCAACTTGGGTCTGACTGGGTGAGCGAGCACGGCGAGGCGCTATAGATCCCGCCCCCAATGGAAGCTGATTTGATACACTTCAGTACGGCCTTTCGTCCGTTTCCTGTCAGAGAACCCGCATGTCCGATCGTCGAATTTATCAGTTTAAAGTTGCGATCGCAGACAGCGCCCCCCCGATCTGGCGGCGACTACTCGTCCCCTCGACGGTTACCCTCGAAGAGCTGCACCAAATTTTGCAGATTGCCCTGGGCTGGCGTAACCTTTCGTCCTACCACTACCGCCTCAGCAAGCGCCGCTCTGACACCGAGCCTGCCCTGCTCAAAATGCCCCTGAGCGAGGTTATCCGCGATGACGTGACTGAAATCACCTACGTCTATGACCCCCGCGACGGCTGGTTCCATCGTCTGCAGCTAGAAATGGTGCTGCCTGCCGACCCGAATGGCGTGTACCCGCATTGCGTAGCAGGTGAGCGAGCCTGCCCGCCCGAGGGCTGTGGGGGTGTCTGGGGCTATGAAGAACTGCTGGAACTACTCGATGACCCGAGCCACCCAGAGTACATGACCCGCTGGGACCAGATCGGTAGTGACTTTGATCCTGAGATATTTAATACCGACTTGGTCAATATTCAGCTACAGGCGGGCGCATAGAGTGAGCACTCTTACCAACGCTGGAACGACCGCTTGATGCATTGAGACTTTTCCCAGAGTGTTACCAGAGTGTTATCTAAGGGGGGGCTCCGATAGGTCGATCGACGAGAGTGTCACTCAATCCAGAAGTTGACCGCTAGCTTCTAGATAGGCCCAAACCGTTTTCTTCGCCATAGCGCTCCATAAATCGGACGAAGCGATCAAAGGCCTCGCGCGTTTTCATGGTCAAAATTGCCTCAATACCCGCAGGCTCGCCGTTAATGAACTTGCCATTGACCTCACGGGTGACGATTTCGCCTTCCTCATCGACCAGGTACATACCGGTAATTTCAATGCTGTCATCGGTAATAGCCTGGGGATACTCAAAGTAAAAGATCGCCCTACCGTCGCTGCCGTCTTTGGCCTGAGTGACGCGTACGTTAGGGACGACTTCTTCTTTGACGCCACGGGAAAACTGAATCTCAGCCATGATTGATAAGTCTCGAATGCTACAGACAGTAAACCTTGATTGTCTCATTTAACGGCCCGCGCGCACCCAGTAAGGCGAGCTTAGCGCCGGTACTTTTTTGAGAATGACCAT
Organism: Cyanobacteria bacterium J06648_16; assembly: GCA_039817185.1. Classification (GTDB taxonomy): domain Bacteria; phylum Cyanobacteriota; class Cyanobacteriia; order Phormidesmidales; family Phormidesmidaceae; genus CAWUKV01. The sequence continues at coordinate 94,253 of JBCBWI010000015.1, forward strand.
TCCCTGGTAAACCATCGCGGTTACCTCGGCGCGACTGGCAACACGGTTGGGGGTCAGCCTCGCCTTATCAGGGTAGTTAAAAATCAGACCGAGCTGGGTCGCTGTCGCAATGGCCCGCTTCGCATAGGCCGGTATTTGGGCGCGATCCGAATAGCGATTGAGCATGTCTAGATCGGGGGGGCTGATCGACATCAGCTCCATGCCGCTGACCAGCGACAGCAGCACCTGCAGCTTCAGAACCGGGTTCTGAGGCGCAAACGTATAGTCTGGGAAGCCAGAGAGAAACTCTGCCCGGTAGGCCCGCTGGATGACTTCCGCTGCCCAAAAGTCACTAGGCACATCGCTAAACTGGGTCGCGGGTCGCCGCGTACCGGGAGAAAACGCGCCCACAATCAGCGAAGCAAACTGTGCCCGCGTCATCGGCGCATCGGGCTGAAAGCTGCCGTTCGAAAAGCCGCTGACCAGATTGCGCGAGGCCAGTGCAGCAATGTAGTCTCCGGCCCAGTGGTTATCCGTATCGGGAAAGTCAGACGCGCTAGTCTGGCGGGGCTGAACGATGTATGGAGATGTGACCGAGGGCATTTTGCCCTGACGCACCAGCGCCTGATAAACCAGGGCGGCGGTCTCGGCGCGAGTAATGGGCTGCATCGGTCGCAGCTGATCCACGTCGGGGTAGTTGACCACGATTTGCTGCTGGGTGGCTGCCGCTACCGCTTCAGTGGCATAGGTTGGAATCTGGGCCCGATCGCGATAGACCCCTAACTGATCAGACTGGCCTACCCCCAGGTCAAGACCGCTCACCAAGGCTAGCAGTGCCTGCACCCGTGTCATCGGTGCATTTGGGCGAAATGTTCCGTCAGGAAAGCCACTGACAAAGCCTCTTGCCTGGGCCCGATAGATTACCTCACGCCCCCAAAAGTTCTGCGGCACGTCGGCAAAGGGCTGGGTCCGCCCGCCGGTAGGAATTGCCCCCGGAAACGCGGCCATCACCAGCGCGGCAAACTCAGCCCGCGTCACTGTTCGCTCTGGACGGAAGGAGCCATCCAAAAATCCGCGTACCAGCCCGGCCTCGGCTAGGGGGTCGACAAAGGGGGCCGCCCAGTGACCCGACAGATCGGCGAAGCGGCTGTCCAGTGGAGGGGTGGGCACTTCCGGCGCAGGTGTTGGGGCGGGTGTCGGGGTGGGGGTGACCTGCCCCAGCAGGGTCGGCGGCACCGCGACCGGATCAGGAATTTCGCTGGCCTGATAGGTGACCCTACCGCTGACGGTATTGGGGTTGAGCTGGTTACCGACGGTTAGAACGGGTTGGCCGGTATCGTTGCGCAGGTTCCACTCGCTGTTTCGATCCAAGGTGTTCTCACCTGGATCGTGGGAGTGGCCCAGGTCAGGGGCCGCCTGATCCTGGACCCAAAGCCCGGTAGCCTGGTTGCGGACAAGGCGATTTTTCCGGAGGACAGGGCGCGCCGAGCGAGACAGAACTAACCCGGCTCGATTTTCGCTCAGCTCATTGCCCAGCAGCAGTGGCGCTGCCTGATCGCTAATGGCAATGCCGTAACCGGTTTTGCGAAAGGTGTTTTGTCGAACTTCACCCTTGGCCTGGCGCACCATAAACAGGCCGCTGGCCGCATTCTCAAAAAACTCGTTTTCTAGAATGACGGGCATGGCGTTGCCCGAAACAAAGACACCGTCACGGCGGCAGTTGACAAAGCGATTGCCGACCAGGACTGGTGAGCCGGACTCAATCCATACGCCAGAGCCTTGGTCAGCTCGATTTTTGACGGTGATGCCCCTCAGCTGGGCTCGGTCCTGCAGGGCAAGTGTGACGCTCTGCTGGCCAAATTCCTTGGTGGTCAGAGGGCCACTGCCAGTGATCACCACAGCCCCGCCCTGGGCTGCGAGGGTAACCCCTGCTGGCACAGTCAGCGGAAAGGACTCGCCCTGGTCGTAGCTGCCTGCCTGCACCCGCACTTCTGTGCCGGTCTGGGCCCGTTCCAACGCTTGAGTGATGGTTTTAAGCGGGGCGCTGGCCGCCCCTGACTGCTGGTCTTGCCCAGTGACTCCGTTCACATGGAGGACTGTTTGTGCCATGGCGCTGCGGGCAGTGAGAGAACGTACCTCATGCTACCTAGTTAGGAGAGCGGAGCTGTCAAGATCGCAGGGAATTTAATGGTTATGGTCGTTTCTGGATGTCGGTGTGCGCTGCGCCTCTGCTAGAAACGCTGGCATAATAGACCTGTCATTTGATCTCGGTTCGTGCTGATTAGCTTTGTTGTGCTTAACCTAACCCTGGCTATGGGTTGCTTGCTGGCAGCCTACGGATGCTGGCGTCTGCAGCGACGGCTACGGCAGCTGGAGGTTAGGTTAATAGAATGGGAATATGGGCTGAGCCAGACGTTGCCGGGGGCGACACGGCAGCTGAGGCAAAGTGGTCAGGGGCTGATCGGGGCGCAGCGACAGTATGCGCTGTGGCGGCGGCGGCAGGCACAGTTGTTACAGCTGATAAAGGTTTTACAAATGAGTCGCTGGCTTTGGCGGCGGTTTTAGAGTGGCGGTTGCGGGTACTTAAGGGAGAGAGCGTATGGCTGAGAATTCGTCAGGTGGGGCGTTTGTTGGCGGTGTTTTGCTAGGGGTAGCGGTGGGTGCAGTGGCCGGGCTGCTGGCCGCCCCGAGGACCGGGCGAGAAACGCGTCAGGTCCTCAAGAAATCGGCCGATGCTGTCCCAGAACTGATTGAGGATTTGTCCACTAGCCTACAGATACAGGCGGATCGGCTCTCAGAGACGACGCTGCACAACTGGGCCGGGACGCTGGAGCGGTTGAAAACTGCGATCGCAGCCGGTCAGGCCGCCAGTCGCCAAGAGTACGAAACCTATCCCGTCAACGAGCCGGTTGGCATGGGTCAGGAGCCGCCCGCCCGCCGTGAGTAATCCGCTATTTTGGTTGGGTGTTTCCGTTGGATTGCTAGCAGTCAGCCTGACGGTGCTGATGCTGTTGGCGATTCCGGCGCTGGTGGGGCTGGCCCGTATGGCCCGCAGTGCGGAAACCCTGTTAGAAATGCTCAATCGAGAGCTGCCCGCGACGCTAAACGCCCTTCGACAAACCGGCGCTGACCTCGGTGAACTGGCCGAAGACGTCACCGGCAGTGTCCACAGCGCCCGCCAGATTGTTACCCAAGTTGACCGAAGCATGGTGGATGCCCAGCGTCAGGTCGTCCAGGCCCACCGGACCTCTCGCAGCCTCTGGGCAGGCACCAAAGCCGCCTGGGCGGTGCTGGCGTCTCCCCCTTCCCACAACAAAACGCCCAAGCGTCCCCCTCGAAAGCGGAAGAAACGTCCCCCTACCCGTCGTCCATCCGCTTCGTCTGTCTCTACTCAACCCCAGCCTGCTGCGCCTCCTGAATCTCGCCCGCCTTCTCAAGCTGAATCTCCCCAGCCAACTCCAGCGCCCGTCCCCCGGCCAGAGACGCATAATCTATCGGGCGAATAGTTCTATCGAGCAAATAATTCTATCGGGCGAATAATTTTCTGGCCAGAAGCGCTGGAAACCCTCCTAATTCGCCCTTTTCCCTCCGGTGGCCTGATTGACTAATTAGGGGATCACTCACTAACATTAAATACACGTAAACAAAAGTAAACATAATGATGACCAATCACTCCGGGAGGCAGCTTTGGCGTTGTATTGCCAACGCCTGCTGCGTTCTTAGCCTAACTTTGGCGTTCTGGGGGATTGCCCCCGCCGCCCAAGCGGTGAATAACCCGGATCTGCTGCCTGAAGAGCCGACGGTTGTCATTGACTTAGCCAGAATTTTGACGGCAGCTGAGGAAACCTACCTCGACGAACACCTGCCCGAGTTTGAAGAAGAAACCGGCTGGAAAATCCGAGTCCTGACCCAGGTGGACGAAACCCCTGGTCGCGCAGTGAAGGACTTTTGGGGGCTGGACGAAAAGAGTATCATGCTCGTTGCTGACCAGCGCGGCGGTAATATTCTTAACTTCAGCGTTGGCGATGCAGTATACGAGCTGCTGCCTCGCGTTTTTTGGATTGAGCTACAGACGCGCTTTGGTAACCAGTTCTTTGTGCGGGACAATGGGCAAGACCAGTCGGTTATGCAGTCGGTTGAAGCGCTAGAAATTTGCTTGAATCGAGGCGGCTGCGCGGTGGTACCGGGTCTGCCCCGCGAGCAGTGGCTGCTTACGTTAGTCACGTCGATTCTGGGTGGGGTCATTTGTGGGATTACGGCCCACCCCCGTAAAGAGGGGCAGTTAGTGGCCTGGCAGTGGGTGCTGATTTTCTCGCCGCTGTGGGGCATTTTGTTTATTGCCTTTGGCCTGGGTCCGGTGGTGACCCGCACCTCCGAGGCGTTACCGGTAATTCGGAATGTGTCTGGCTTTTTAATTGGGGCGCTGGCGGCTTACCTGGCACCTAGCTTCAGCAACTCTTCGACGAGCGAAGCGCAGTAGACGCGCTTCCCCATCGCGTTGCTAGCTTACTCCTCAACGGTGGCCGCATCGTCCTCAGTGTCTGCAGGAGCGGCTTCTTTCAAGCTGCCTGCGCGGGCTCCCTTGGCCAGCTGCACGGATACGTCGTAATAGATGCTGTGTTCATCTTGAATAGTGGCGGTCACGCCCAGGGCCTGGATAGCGCTGGTGAGATTGGCGCTTGCTGGGCCCAGCTGGGGAATGGGCAGGGTGTCCTGCAGGTCGTTAAGGCTCTGCAGATCAATAAAGAAATGACCGTTGTTGCTGTCTTTGGTCGAGGCCGTCAGCGTTTGAAACTGGGTCGTTTCGGCCAGGGACTGGGCGGGGCGGGGTGCGATCGCACCTGCTACGGGCGCACCCACTCCTAAAAAAGTGACGTTGCCATCGAGCCAACCGTGGCTCATGGTGATGCCTTGAAACGGCGAGACCCACTCAGTGACCGGCAGCCCATCAACCAGCGACTCTTCTACCCGATAGCGATAGCGGCTAGCAACGACCTCGTCCAGCTTCGCCCAGGTGGCATCAGCCGCATCGCGATCGCTCACCTGCACCATTAGCACCAGCTGCCCTATATCCACAGCGGGCGCAGCTTCGCCTTCAGCCGACAGAGACTGGCCCGGCGGTAGCAGGCCAAAGGCAAACTCCCCGTTCATCCAGGGCAAAAAGTCATCTTCCAGGCTGAGGCCGGTGGTGGACTGCAGCCCCGCCTTGAGACTCACCGGATCGAAGGGCAGCAGCGGCGCGTTTGACTCGCTGAGGCTCTGCCACAGCTGCTGAAAATTGCCGCTAGAGACCATCAGCAGGGTTTCTTTGGGGAGTCGGCGAGGCATTTCGCCCGCCCCGTTGGTCAGTTCGGCATAGGTGGCTTCGCCATCAGCATCGAGCCAGTTGACTCCCTGAAAACGCAGCCCCTCTGCAGTCAGCGACATCGTTGCCGCCAACCCTTGAGCATCGCCTGTGGGGGTGTCTGTACCAACGGTTTGGGTGGCGACGGGTAGATTAACATAGATGCGGGCAAAGGTCTGGGTCGGCGGCAGTGATTTCATCGCTCGGCGGTAGCCAGGGGCCTCTACTAGGGAGACCTCGCCTTTGTGAATGTCGATAATGCGCTCAACCCCCTTGGGCGCGTTGGACACCACCAGCCAGTCAGTACCCAGCACTGCCGTTTCGAGCGGTTCGCCTGCCGCTGTTTTGATGGACTGAATGGTCACGCTCTTGTAATCTCGCCCGACCCAGCTGACCGAGGCATCTTTGGGCTCGCTCATGAGCGCCTGGGCCTTTGCTGGGTCGGCAATCGGGATGAGCATAACGGCCTGGGTGTTGTTTGAGAGATTGTTTGGAGTCTCTTCATTGGGCGGCTGAGCAGCCCTAGTCTGGGGCAAGAAAATCAGCGTCGCCTCGCCCCCTACCCAAGGCGCGATGTCGCGCTTGTAGCGGTAGCCGTTGACCGTGAGCAGTCGGTCGCGCCACTGCAGCAGCAGCTGGTCAAACTCGCGTTGAGTTTCGGGGGTGCCGAACTGTCTTAGCTTAGTCCACTGACTTTCTTGGGTCGTAACGCTCAGGGTCATCAGGGCGTCTGTCGGGACCAGCTGCGCGCCAGCGGGCAGATCGCCTCGGAGCTGCCCCTGCTTAGAGAGGTTGAGGTATGCGATCGCACCACCACCGATCAGCAACAGTGCGGTGCCCAGCGTAAACAGCAGCGGCGGCTTTTTTTCGAGCAGCTTTTTGGGCAGCGTGGTGGTGAGTAAAACCATAGTCCGCAGGGGCTAAACTGCCCTGACACTTCAATAGCCCTGACACTCTAGCAGGAAAGTCTATAAGGTGCGGGCGTCGTGGAAAAGCCAAACGAAATTACGCCGAAACTTTAGATTTTGTAACGCTCTCAGGGTTTTGCTTGGGGTTTCATTTAGCAAAAGATATGCTGACGTTTGAATAGGCTGCAGTCGCCGAACGGTTAGTTAGGCCGTTGACTGCGCGTCACGATCCCTTACGTTAATGACACCCCATACGCTCTCTTCTTCTGCGCCGGTACAAACTAAGCTTTGGCTAGCGGCGATTAAGCCGCCCATGTACAGCGTGGCGGTTATGCCAATCTGGGTCGGTAGCCTGATGGCCTATGCTGACACGGGCCGCTTTCGGACCGACGTGTTTATCACATTCGCACTATCAGCCATGCTGCTGCTGGTATGGGAAAACCTGACCAATGACGTATTTGATGCCGAGACCGGCATCGATCAAAACAAGGCCCATTCCCTTGTGAACCTGACCCGGCGACCGAATCTGGTGTTTTGGCTGGGCAACCTGGCGCTGACCCTAGGCATTGGTGGCATTGTGGCGATTGTCTATGCCCAGCATGACATTACCGTACTAGGTATGATTGCGGTCTGCTGTCTGTTGGGCTATCTCTACCAGGGGCCGCCCTTTCGCCTGGGTTACCAAGGGCTGGGTGAGCCGCTGTGCCTGATCAGCTTTGGATTGGGAGTAGCGGCGGCTTACTACAGTCAGGCTCAGACCCTACCAGCATCGGTATGGGTCGCAGCAGCCATTGTCGGACTGCCGGTGACGCTGGTGCTGTTTTGCTCCCATTTCCATCAGATAGATGACGATTTGGCAGCGGGCAAGCGGTCGCCCATCGTGCGTCTGGGGACGGCGCGGGGAGCACAGGTGCTGTGGGGACTGTGTGGGGCGGTGTTTGCGATCGCACTTCTCAGCGTTGCACTTGACCTGCTACCGCTAGCTACGCTGAGCATTTTTGCGGCGCTGCCGCTAGCGTGGCAGCTGTGTCGCCACGTTAGTCAGGTCCATGACCAGCCTGAGCGAGTTAAAGATGCCAAGTTTGTGGCAATTCGTTTTCAGTTTGTCAGCGGACTGCTGCTGGGGCTGAGCTTTTGGGCCACCCGTTTAGGGTAGTGCCATGACCTATCAGTTTGACTATCGGGTCTACCGTAGACCCTTTCAGACCCCCCTGCTGACCCATCACGGTCTCTGGGAAGTACGTGAGGGCATCGTGCTTAAGCTTACCAGCCTCGAAGGCAAGGTTGCCTACGGCGAGATTGCGCCGCTGCCCTGGTTTGGGTCAGAAAGCCTGGAGCAGGCCGTCCACTTTTGTGCCCAGCTGCCTGCCACCCTATCGAAAGCGACCCTGTTCTCCATTTTGCCCACGCTGCCCGCCTGCCAGTTTGGCTTTGAGACAGTGTTCAAAAACCTGACCCAAGACATTCACTACACCGAGTTGCCTGCCCTACGCTGTGCGGCACTGTTGCCAACGGGCAAAGCGGCATTATCGGCCTGGCGCAGTCTATGGCAGCTGGGCCACCGCACCTTTAAGTGGAAAATTGGCGTCGCCCCCATTGCCGATGAGCTGCGCTGGCTCGAGACCCTACTCGGGCAGATTCCGCTAGGGGCCAAGATTCGACTCGATGCCAACGGTGGGCTAGATGAGCTGACGGCCCGACACTGGCTTGACTGGTGCGATCGCACCGGCCACCGCATCGAATACATCGAGCAGCCCCTGCCCCCTGACCAGTTTGACGGTCTGCTCAAGCTCAGCCACCGCTACCAGACGCCCATTGCCCTGGACGAGTCCATCGCCTCTCTTGAGCAGCTCAAAACCTATTATTACCGGGGCTGGCAGGGTGTTTTTGTGCTCAAAGCCGCCATTATCGGTTCCCCTCATCGGCTCAAGCAGTTTTGCCACAGCCACCCCATCGACGGCGTCATCTCATCTGTGTTTGAAACCGCTGTAGGCCGCCAAGCCGTAATTGATCTCGCGATTGAGCTACAGGCGATCATGCCCCATATCGCCCATCGGGCATTGGGGATGGGTACGACCCAATGGCTCCCTAGTGATGGCCTCAACCACCCCCACTGGGAAGGGTTTTGGCAACGGCTCTCGTAATGCTGCCCTTGTCCCATCCTTTCGGGTACTCGTACCCGCTTCACCTAGCTGGCATTGCCCCCGAGGGCTTTACCCAGCGCGTTGACGCCTATCGCCGCCAGCTGCCGCCTGCTCCCCCCCGTCCGCTCGTTCTAATTGCAGAACCCGACCCCCTTGCTTTTCTAGCCGCGCTGGTCGCCGCGCTCACAAGCGACTGTGACGTTGTCCTTGCTAATCCCGCTTGGGGGCAAAGCGAGTGGACCGCTGTATTTGAACAAATTGCCCCTACGGTTGCGTTAGGGCCTGTGCCAGCGATGGGGGGCCCACAGCAGGCGGTTTCAAGCCTTTCCAACGCCTCGATCCCTCAAATCCTCATCCCTACCAGCGGTACGACTGGCTCGCCCCGCTTCGTTCTCCATACCTGGAATACACTTTCAACCGCTGCCCAGGGTTTTCTCAATCACTTTCAGACCGCTCGTGCCAGCGCCTGCTGTGTACTACCGCTTTACCACGTCAGCGGTTTGATGCAGGTGATCAGGGCCTGGCTCTCTGGGGGGCGGCTGTTAATTCAGCCATTCAAGGCGCTGCTAGCGGGCGAAATTGCCCTTCAGCCTGACACAAACTGGTTCATCTCCCTCGTTCCTACCCAGCTACAGCGCCTAATTGAATCGGGTCACCAGGACTGGCTGGCCCAGTTCCGTGCTGTTTTAGTCGGCGGCGCACCGGCCTGGCCAAGCCTCTTAACTGCAGCCTGTGATTTACCGCTGGCGCTGACCTACGGCATGAGCGAGACCGCCGCCCAGGTAGCGACGCTACTGCCAGAAGAATTTGCTGCCGGGCATCGCAGCAGCGGGCGAGTCCTCCCCCATGCCGATATTCAGATTGTCTCAGAGTCGGGAGCCCTCCTACCTGCCGGACAAATGGGCCAAATCATTGTTCAGACCCCTGCATTAGCGCTCGGCTCTCTGGGTGGTGCGCCTTTCTCTGACCGATTTATCACCGACGACGTTGGTTATCTCGACCCGGCAGGATATCTCCAGGTGCGGGGTCGCCGCAGTCAAAAAATCATTACTGGCGGCGAGAACGTCTTCCCAACAGAGGTGGAGGCGGCGCTGCTGGCAACGGGGCAAGTCGCTGACGTGTGTGTAATCGGCCTGCCCGACCCAGAGTGGGGACAGGCGGTGACGGCGGTATACGTGCCATCACGTGAACAGGTCACCCCCACCATGCTTAAGCAAAGGATTTCGGGACAGCTTAGTGCCTACAAATGCCCCAAGCGATGGGTTGCCGTCGAGCAGCTGCCGCGCAATGCTCAGGGCAAACTTAACCGTCAGCAGGTGCTGTCGCTGACCAGCGAGTCAGCCAGCGGTTCAGATCCGGAGTGAAGGTTGTCCGCTGCCGAGTGGCGGCTTCGATGCAAACATGGCGGGTGAGCGCCGTGGCCAATAGCCGATCAGCCGCATGGAGCCGATAGCAGATTTCGAAGGTGCTTGCTTGTGTTTGCTCAGGGGTTAGGGTGATTGCGATCGCATCCCCACACCGCATCGGTCTGCGAAAATCAACCGACGCGTGCACTACCGGCACTGCGACGTCCTGACCGCTAAAGTACACCGTCAGATCGACATCAGCCGCCGCCAGCGAAGCCTCGTAGGCTTCGTGGCACAGCGTTAAAACGTTGGCAAAGTACACGACCCCAGCAGCGTCCGTTTCGTGAAACCGAATGACGCGGCGATACTCAAAGGCCATCCTAGGCAGCTAGCTTGTCAGTCTAGTTAGCATTGGGCTAGTTAGCATTGGGCTGAGCCGGTCGAAAGGGAAGCTTGGCCTCAGATGCTGGCGCGTTCTCCGCATCAGACTTTTCTTCACCCGCCTCAGCCTGAACGCCTAGTGCCAGTAACGGGTTATTGAGCGACTGCATTAGCCTGGCTAGCGTCTGCTGAATCAGCAAATCAGGGTTGAGCGCGACCCAGCCATCACCTGTTAGCTGCCGCAGCTCAAAGTGCAGGTGCGGGCCGGTCGAGTTGCCGGTGCTACCGACTAGGCCAATCACATCACCCTGCTCCACCCATTCACCGGGCTGGACCAGCAGGCGGGCCATGTGGGCGTAGCGGCTCTCGATACTGTTTTCATCGTGGCGCAGCACTACGGTCAGACCATAGCCACCCAGAAAATCTGCGATCGCAACTCGACCGGCCTGGGTGGCCACAATCGGTGTCCCCAGGGGCGCACCCAGGTCAGTACCCGCGTGAAAGCGCTGTTCGCCGTGGATCGGATGCAGCCGCCAGCCAAACAGAGACGTAATCGGCGCAGGTATGGACAGCGGAAAGATAAACTTTTCGCCCAGCTGCAGATTAACGATCGGGCGAGCGGCCCGGTTGTAGTAATCGCGACTAGCAGCGGTCGTACCGCCGGAGATTTGTACACCTGAAGCGCTGATGCTCACCGGCCCGACGTTAAACGACCGTCCTTGAGGACTCGACCCGCCTTGGGCAACCGCCGGAGTCGACGGCTGGGCGCAGGCACCGCCGGGAATCTGATGACCGTTCTGTACGGCGAACTGGCAGCCGCTAGAGCGCTCGGAAAAGATCACCTCTGGCTGCGTGGCGCCGACGCTATAGTCAGTCGGGTCAACAAATACGCTACCCAGGTCAGCAGGCCCGCGCTGGTCGGTGGCCGCCGATGCGGTGCCAGAGTCAGGCTCCGAGGCTGGCTCTGCGGTAGGGATAGCCGTCGGAACGATGTCGTTGGGCGTGATCACCTCAACCGGGGGTTGGGCCGGAGCAAAGGTCGGCGAAGGCGCAGACGGTTGGGGGGTAGACGGCTGAGGCGCGGGTGTAGTGACAACGGGCGCAGCCGGAGCCGATATTGCTGGGGTAGGGGCAGTAACGGCAGGGGCAGCAGGCGCGGGGCTAGCGGCGGGCGCGGCTGGAGCCGTTATTTCTAAAGCGGGTGCGTCTTCTGTTTGGGCAAAAACGACCTGTCCCCCTATCAAACCCAGACCGCTCACCAGGCTGAGCTGGAGCAGGCAAAACCGATAGGCAAATACCGAGCGAGCCGTTGGGGTAGAAGCGTCCATAAAATTAGGCGATGTCTAAGGTATTTTTACTAGTCCTAAAAAGTTGACGACCTGTTAAGGCGTAAAGATTCAGGTAATCAGAGCCCAAGAACTAGTAATTTACAGCGAAAAAACCTAGCCGAATCGGGTCAACTAAACCGGTTGGTTTAGTGCAGCAACATTGTAGCTTAAAGAAACTTCTTCTGGCGAAACTTGAATCACATCTGGGACTGTCTGGCCTGATGGGTGGGTGGCAGCGTTCGACAGGGCAATCTGGAGACCGCCCGTTGCTGTAACGCCCAGAACACGGCCAGTCCGATCGCCGATTTTCACGGTTTGTCCTTGGTGAGCCAGTAGCGCGCTGTAGCGGTTCAAGAAGGCGGTAGCGCCCACCTGCTGGTGCCAGCAGAGCCCCTGCCAGATCCCGACGAGTACGGTAGCCAGGGCAAACTCCAGGCTTTGCAGCGGGGCCGTTGGCGCTTCTGGTCCCTCGTCCAGTAGTGCCCCCAACCTGACCGCAGTATCGGGCACCGGATTGCGGTGATTGATCCCCACGCCAACGAGGGCCTGGGTGATGCGGCCTGCCTCAATCCGGGTTTCGGTGAGAATGCCGCCGAGTTTGAGCAGTTGCGGCGATGTTGAGCCCGCCCGAAGAACCAGGTCGTTAGGCCACTTGATTTCGACTGGCACATGCCACTGGTTGAGCAGCGTAGCGATGCCCCAGGCACTGGTGAAGGTCAGCTGAGGTGCGATCGCACTCTCCCAATCCGGCATCAACAGCATCGACGCATATATCCCACCGCTTGCAGACACCCACGATCGGCCTCGCTGCCCCCGTCCTGCCGTCTGCTGACCCGCAACTACAACCGTTCCCGCTTTAGCACCCGCCTTCACCATCTGCCACAGGGTCTGATTGGTCGAGGCCAATATGTCGAAGTAGTGAATTTGAAGCTGGGGTCGGACCCCCCGCAGTGACGGCGCAACAGCAGCTGGATAGGTAGATAGATGGTGATGTAAGCGATTGAGATCCAAGTTGGCCCCAGAAAAGTTGGCCCCAGAAATTTTTTCTATCGTACAGGGTGTCTGCTCGCAATCGCCGATCCCTGCCCTGGCAGCCGGTAGGCTAGAAAATGACCGCTGTCGAGGCTCCTATGACTGAAACGAATCCCCTGCCACCGCTCAACGACGCCACCATCTGGGCCATCCTTAACGATGAGCTGTCCGATGACACTGTCACCCAACTGGTTTGGCATACCCTGGGTTATCGGCCCCAGTCCGACGGCCAGTGGCAGCCCGAAACGGTGGAACCCGCCTGGCAGGAAAAATTTCCCACCCCGCCCAACTTCATCGAGAGCCGCCCGGCGACGGTGCAGCTCACCCGCGCTATCCCTAAGCCCGATAAGCAGCTGCTCAAAACCTATCTAGGCTTCAAGGGGTATTCGGTCGATCAGCTGATTCCCCGCCTGACACGGCGGGCGACGATGGCCAACTGGCTCTTGAGCGTTATGCGCCAGCGTGGGCTGATTTCACCCCAGGACTGACGCCGACATCTGATACTCACAAAGTTCAGGATATCCGCCAACCCCTTGTCAAACTGTCACATCGCACTGTCCCATTACCTCAGATCCTCTGGCATAACAGAATCATCTAAGTTGAATTCGAAGCCTAGGGTCACTTCGTGATTTGAGTTATCTAAGGGTTCGTTACAACGTCAAGGTTCCTAACTCTCCAAATGTCCAGACAGCTCTGCGGGGCTGTCTTTTTTTGTCTGTCGGTTTTGTCTGACGGTAGGACCAGCCAACGTGGCAAAATCGATCTGTTGTCTTCCAGGCCCCTTGTGAAACTTGCCTTCATCATTGACCCCATAGAAAAGCTCGACCCGGGCCACGACACCAGCATTGCCATTATGGAAGCGGCCCAGACGCTGGGCCATGAGGTCTGGATTGCCGATGCTAGTGGCATGGGGGTCGTCGATGGACAGGCCCACGCTTACCTGACGTCTGTCATGCTCAAGCCGGTCACTCTAGGCGACAACCGATGGCTGGCTGAGCCTGACTGGTTCACCCTGGGCGAAACCCGGTGGCAGTCGCTGGGCAGCATGGACGCCGTTTTCATGCGCATTGACCCGCCAGTCACGGTCCCCTATCTCTACGCCACCTACATCCTTGACTATGTGGGGCCACAGACGCGAGTCGTGAACTCGCCTGCAGGCATTCGGGCGGCGAACGAAAAAATGTACGCGCTGCAGTTTACCGAGGCGATTCCACCTACGATTGTCAGTCAAGATAAAGCCGTGATTGCCGCAGCGGTTGAGCGCTGGGGTGGGGTAGCTGTGCTGAAGCCGCTGGGGGGCAAAGGCGGTGAGGGGATTTTGTTTTTAGAAAGTCGCGATCGCAACTTCAACTCCATGATCGAAATCAGCACCCGCCAGGGACAAGAGCCCGTCATGGTGCAAACCTACCTTCCCGAGGCCAAAGACGGCGATAAGCGTATTATTTTGCTGAACGGAGAGCCGCTTGGTGCAGTCAATCGCATCCCCACCGGCCGGGAGTTTCGCGGCAATATGGCCGTCGGGGGACGCAGTGCTAAAACCGAGATCACCCCGCGCGAACTCGAAATCTGTAGCCAACTTGCCCCCAAGCTCAAGCAAGATGGTCTAACCTTTGTGGGTATTGACGTCATTGGCGGCTATCTGACCGAGGTCAACGTAACCAGCCCAACTGGCATTCGTGAGGTCGATCGCCTCGACGACGTCAGACTGGGCGAATCGGTTGTAAAATGGCTTGCCCAGTCCAACAGTTGAGATTGGTTATGCCAGTTGATCTATTGTGAATATTCGCAGATCCGAGGGAAAGCCCATGCTTAGAATTAACCGCCGCCGCTTTATTCAATACAGTACGCTTACCGCTGGAGCTGGCATCCTAGCGGCCTGTACTAGCCCAGCCGGTGACAGTGGTGACGCTGCTGTTACCGCTGAAAGCGACGCGGTCGGAACAGAAGCCGCTGGCCCGCTCAAAGCAGTCTCCTTTGGCACCAACTGGTATGCCCAGGCCGAGCACGGTGGTTTCTACCAGGCCGTCGCCACTGGTATTTACGAAGACTACGGTTTAGACGTCACTATTCAGATGGGCGGCCCCCAGGTCAACGGCACTCAGCTACTAATGGGCGGCGCGGTTGACTTCTTCATGGGCTACACTGCCGATGCTATCAACGCCGTCGCGGAGAACATCCCTAAGATCACCGTTGCGGCCATGTTCCAAAAAGATCCGCAAATTCTCATCGCGCACCCTGACCAGGGTGTTGCCGATCTAGCAGATCTTAAAGGCAAACCCGTGTTCATCTCGAAAGCCGCTAACGTCACCTACTGGCCGTTCTTGGCTGCAAAATACGGCTTCACCGAAGACATGAAGCGCAACTACAACTTTAACCCCGGCCCGTTTCTAGCCGATAAGAACGCGGCTCAGCAGGGCTACCTCAGTTCCGAGCCGTTGGCAATCGAAAAAGAAGGCGGCTTTTCCCCTGTTGTCTTCCTGTTAGCTGACTACGGCTACGAACCCTACTCAACCACCATCGAGACCCGGCAAGAGATTGTTGACGGCGATCCAGACCTGGTGCAGAACTTTGTTGATGCCTCCATCAAAGGCTGGTACAGCTACTTCGAAGATCCCACCCCAGGCAACGAACTGATCAAACAAGACAACCCCGAAATGACCGACGAGCAGCTAGCCTACGGCTTTGAGAAGATGCAGGAGTACGGCATTTTGCTCTCGGGCGAGGCCGAGATGGACGGTATTGGCGCCATGACCGATGCCCGCTGGCAGTCATTTTTTGAAACAATGGCTGAGGCCGGTGTCTTCGACAAGTCTATCGACTACACCAAGGCCTACACGCTGGAATTTGTGAACAAGGGAACAGATTACTATCAATCGTAGAATTAGCTTTGCCTAGGCGTTGGCAAATCTCGATTGTAGATAGCATTGCCATTTGTAACTGCTTGGTATCGTCGTCAACGGATCATCACAACATGGAAAGAGTTCTGGTGGTAACGGGTGGCAGTCGTGGAATTGGGGCTTCAACTGTTCGGCTGGCAGCAAAGTTAGGATATTCAGTCGGCGTGAACTATTTCCGCAATGAGGCAGCGGCTCACAGCGTCGTTAGCTCCCTAAATTTAGGCCAAACAAGGGGCACGATGCCCTCGCCAAAAGCGCTGGAAGTATTGCCAGAATAGGAAAAGTGAT
>JBCBWI010000016.1:0-99079 GCA_039817185.1 Cyanobacteria bacterium J06648_16
ACGGTTTTCGCTCCGACTGGGGCAAAGACCTATTCGCCGCTGTGCGCTCAGTCGTCAACACGGGCAAACGCCAAGGGCTTTCCGCCCTTGAGGCTATCAAAGTTGCGCTTGACCCAAACAATTCGCTCTTTCAACCCAGTTGAGCAATTACCCTTTGGTAGAGACCAAATTGAGTGTCTAAGTCCTTGGTAAAAAGGGTTTAGACCGACAAAACTGGGCAGATGGCATGGTGTAGTACGTAGTTACTGATGCTACCTAAGAACAACTCATCCATCTTAGACTTGTCAGGCCGACGAATGACAATCAGGTCAGCCTCCCAGTTCTCGGCCATGTGGCAGATCACGCGGCCCACATTGCCAAAGTTTTGAGAAAATTCAGCACTGACGCCTGCCGCCTTAGCCTGCTCTGACAGCGACTTGAGCATTTTCAGCCCGAGACTTTCTTCGTCGGCCCACTTTTTTTGGTAGTTTTTCATCAGCTCATCGGTCACGAGCGGATAGCGATACAAGCTGGGATTAGGTAGCGCGGGCGAAGCCCCTGCCGACAGCACGTTGAGCAACATTAACCTGGCCTGATGCTGCTTAGCTATGCCCAGTGCACGCTCAAAAACCACATGGTCAGTCATCGTATCCTGAATAGGGGTAAGAATTTTTGTAAACACGTAATACCTCTGGTGGGCCTGTCATGCAGTTTCTTCGCCTAATATTTCAAATATTCAGCGCGGCGACCTGTGTCCGCAAGTATCTGTTACGCTCTGAAACTAATCTATGTTCTTTAGCAAACATCTATCTCAGATTTCTGCTAAAGGTTTACAGGGGATGGTGGCCACGCAGCACTCTATGCTTACAGGACAGGTATGCTGAGGGACTGAGACATACCACCCAAAGCGCGGTCGCGCACACCACTAACCAAATCATTCTCAAAGTAAACCATGCTTAGCATATCTAAAAATGCCCAGCCCCCACTTGCCAAGGACAGAACCGACAATTGATGAACAGGGTAGTCATGGGTTTGACTGCCAGTTTGCTAGCTGGGCTAGCAACGGCGATTGGCGCATTCCCAATCTTATTTACTACCCGTGTAACGCAGTCGCGGCAGGCGCTGATGATGGGATTCGGGGGCGGGGTGATGCTGGCGGCAACCTCATTCTCTTTGCTGATACCGGGCATTGAGGCGGCGCTCAACCTGGGGGCTACCCGAGTTTCGGCTGCTTTTATCATGTCTGTCGGCATTCTGCTGGGCGGATGGCTGCTTTGGTTTGCCAACAACCACCTGCCGTACGAGCGATTTTTTCAGAAAAGTGCTGACTTACGCCAACCGCACTGGCAGCGGACCTGGCTATTTGTTCTCGCCATTACTGTTCACAATTTTCCAGAAGGTCTGGCAGTTGGGGTCGGCTTTGGGTCAGGCGATGTCGCGAACGGCATCGCCCTGGCTATCGGCATTGGCCTGCAGAATATCCCAGAAGGCCTGGTGGTTGCCCTTTCTCTGAGAGAGCTTAAGTACCCCGCCAGCTATGCCTTTGGCGTATCTTTGCTGACCGGGCTAGTGGAGCCCATTGGGGGGCTAATCGGTGCAGGCGTCGTGAGTCTGGCCCAGCTCCTCCTACCCTGGGGCATGGCGTTTGCCGCAGGGGCCATGCTGTTTGTTATCAGTCATGAGATTATCCCAGCCACAAGCCGCGATGAAATTAACCTAGAGGGCACCCTCGGCGTCATGGTCGGATTCATCGTGATGATGTTCTTAGATGTGGCATTGGGCTGATGCAATAGGCCCGATCGTCTGTTGATTCAGACAGCTGCAGGCACGAAAACGATTGACCAGATCAGGATTGCCAGCACCAAAGCAGCCAGACCAATGAACAGGTCATGCAGCTCGTTCGGAAACAGCGTATGGTCTCTCATTCGTCTACCTCCGTATCCCATTTTGGGCTTACTTGCCGACGCGATTGCAGGCTCGGTAGCCCTACTTCTATTCTCCGCTAACCGGCTTTAAATGGAGGAATAGGCAACGAAGTGTGACACGAATTGATCGGCACAACAGACAAATACATTACTATATGGTAATATAAGAAGAAATGGATATGCAGTCTGGATTTGCTTGTATCGCTTGCTATGTTAGATACCGCTGTCTCATCTACCCATCTATCCACAGGGCCTGGACTGACGCCAGCGGTTCATCAGCTTTCGCCCGAGTCGCTAGCACAGATCGCCAACTTCTTTAAGGTGCTGTCTGAGCCGAACCGACTGCAGATCGTCTGCACGCTAAAATTTGGTCCTCGCAACGTCACTGAAATTATCGAACAAACGGGGCTAGGTCAGGCCAACACCTCAAAGCACCTGAAGCTACTGGCCCAGGCAGGCATCGTATCTCGCCAGCAGCAGGGGGTTTCGGCCTATTACGAGATTGCTAATCCCGCCATTTTTGAGCTGTGCGAAATCGTGTGCGAGACGCTGTCTATTCAGCTGTAGCCAATTCTCAAAAGACTATTTTGTTTTGTTGTCGATAGGTAGATTTTTTGCGAGTTATATTACTATATAACTATAAAGCAATATAACTCTGTTGAAACGCGGATGATTTTACGATGGCAGACTTCAATTTTGTCACCGCTTTGGTAGGCGGTATGCTCATCGGCCTCAGTGCCACAATGCTGCTGCTATTCAACGGCCGAATCGCAGGCATTAGCGGTATTGTCAGCGGGGCGATGTTTGGCCCAGATCGCCGCTGGCGATGGCTGTTTATTGCCGGTCTGTTGCTCGGTGGGTGGGTTTATGAAGGCGCGATTGCGCCGCAGCCCACGCCTGTGTCTGACTTCTCGCCCTGGGCTATGGTCCTCGGCGGTTTGCTGGTAGGGCTAGGAACCCGTCTGGGTCACGGCTGCACCAGCGGGCACGGTGTCTGTGGCCTAGGTAGGCTGTCTGTTCGGTCTTTGGCTGCTGTTGTCACGTTTTTAATTACGGGCTTTGTCACTGTATTTGTGACCCGCCATGTTCTGATCCTGGCCTAGAGCCATAAAACCATCAACAAAACTATGAACAAAACTATCAAGCAAGACGGTCTAGCGCTGATTGTCGGTATGATTTTTGGTATTGGGTTAGGTCTGTCGCAGATGATCGACCGCCAGCGAGTGCTGGGGTTTCTCGACCTGGCAGGTCCTTGGGACCCAACATTGTTATTTGTACTGGGCGGTGCCGTAGGGGTGACTGCGATCGCATTTCGATTCGTTCTGCGGCGTTCCGTCCCGCTCTTTAACGGCAAGTTTCACTTACCTGCGCGCACCGATATTGACGGGCCGTTAGTGGCCGGGGCAGCTCTGTTTGGTATTGGCTGGGGAATTGCGGGTTACTGTCCTGGTCCAGGTATTTCAGCACTGGTTATCGGTAGCTGGAATCCTGTTGTGTTTCTTGCAGCAATGGTGGCAGGAATGGCCGTTTACAGGTACTATGCGGCTCGCCAGTCCTAATATTGTTGGCGCGTATCAGAATTTTCTGCTTGGAGGTTGCCATGCTATTTCGTCAACTGTTTGACCGAGAATCGAGCACCTATACCTACCTGATTGCTGACCCGAAGACTCGCGAAGCGGCTTTGGTCGATCCGGTAATCGAACAGGTCGACCGCGATCTAAAACTGCTGCGAGAGCTGGGGCTTACCCTGGCTTATTGTCTGGAGACTCACATTCATGCCGATCACATTACCGGTACGGGCATGCTGAGAGACCGCACGGGCTGCCAGGGGCTCGTTCCCGAGAATGCCCAAGCCGCCTGCGCCAGTGGCTATGTCAGCCACGGACAAACGCTCACCATCGGCAGCGTCAAGATTCAGGCGATTGAAACCCACGGGCACACGGATAATCACATGGCCTATTGGGTCAACGGCGACCGCGTTCTGACAGGGGACGCGTTGCTAATTCGAGGCTGTGGGCGAACAGACTTCCAATCTGGCGATCCGGGAACGCTTTACGACCGGATTACTCAGCGACTGTTTACGCTATCTGACGATACGCTGGTATATCCGGCTCACGACTATCGCGGTCACACGGTTTCTACTATCGGAGAAGAAAAGCAGTTTAATCCTCGGCTGGTGGATCTTGACCAGGCCAATACTCCGATGCGCAGTCGCGAAGCGTTTATTGAGCTTATGAACAGTCTGGACCTGCCCGATCCGAAGAAAATTATGGAAGCAGTACCAGCAAACGAGAGCTGTGGTCGGCAAGTGGCGGCCATTCTGTCTTGATGCTGTTGTTTATCTTGCAGAATCAGTTTCCGCCAGGGAACACAAAATCCTAGAGGGCACAGAAGATGATAACACCCCTCATTGGGCACCTGCTCGCAGTCTGCATTGGTCTGAGCCTCGGGCTGCTTGGCGGCGGTGGGTCGATTTTGGCGGTGCCTATTTTGGTGTACGTGATGGGGGTGAACAGCAAAGTTGCGATCGCAATGAGCCTGTTCATCGTCGGCAGCGTCAGTCTGCTAGGGGTGATTCCCTACGCCCGGCACGGTCGAGTCAGCTGGCGAATCGCGGCGGGCTTTATTCCCACCGCTATGCTGGGCGCTTACCTAGGCACCCAGCTGATTCGCCTACCGTTGATTACCGAAACGGTTCAGCTGGTCAGTTTTGGCCTGGTAATGCTGGCGGCCAGCATTCTCATGATTCGTCGAGGACGCCGTTCTGTTAAGCCTCAATCTGCCCAGCCTCAAGACGCTGCAGCCCAGCCATCCGTGAGCTGGCTGATATTATTGGAGGGCCTAGGCGTCGGCATCGTTACCGGCTTTGTTGGCGTGGGCGGCGGTTTCCTGATCATTCCAGCCCTGGTTCTGCTTGGCGGCGTCCCCATCAAAACAGCGGTCGGTACCTCGCTGCTGATTATTGCATTCAATTCCGCCACAGGCTTTCTCGGCTATCTCACCCAGGTCTCAATTGATTGGGGCCTCACCCTGTCGTTTACCCTAGCAGCGGGGCTGGGGACACTGTTGGGCAGTCGCCTATCTCGCATCGTCTCTGCCGAACAGCTGCAAAAGGGCTTTGGCTACTTCGTGCTAGCCGTGGCAATATTTGTTTTAATCAGGCGCTGATACGGGTTCGCTATTCCTGTGAGGTCGCCTGGGGCGTCAGTGCGAGTACGCCACCGGCGATGGCAAGACCACTGGCTAAAATGCCACCCATGCCAAGAAACAAATTGAGCACCGCAGTCATCAGAATTGTTGTACCCAGCGATCGCTGATGGCGGGGAGCCAGGTACAGAAAAATCGCACTCACAACGATAATGGCACCTGCAAGCAGACCAAACCAGGGCCACCACAGCCCGGATATGACCCCATGCCGCCACATCATATGATGTGCGCCTCTGCCGACACCGCCCAGCACGCGCCCATACATCATTCGCCCAGTCCCCAGCATCCACAAGCCGCCCAGCAGAGACAGCAAAAACGACGCTATTGGCCTTTGATTAGTCATTTTAGGCACCTTCGCTTTAAACAAATCGCTTAAGCAATTGTTCCTGTTATACGTCAACAGTTTGAGGAAGCTGTGAGGACCGGCACAGTTTAACTTGCAGACAATCGGACTATGCGATTCGTCGGAAGTACGGATTACTGAAAATAGTGCAGGCTATCAATCAGACTCGAACAACTTCTAAGATGCCTAAAATTGCGATTACAAGCCCTAGCAGTCCCAGTAGGCCCAAATACTTGAGATTTTCGTGCCAATATCGAAAGGCGCTGAAAAAAGAAAAGAAGGTAAAGAAAAATAGCAAAGCAGGGGCATCTTGGGAGAATGCCAAAAATCCTAAACAGCCGAGAAACCCGATACAGCCAAGCCAAGCCATCTTCTGAGTTTGAAGGTTCATTGTAGGTGCTCAAAACTTACGACTATTGCAGCAGACATAAAATCAGATAAAGACATGTCACAAATGAAATGTCTTTTTTACATAGGTCGGATCCAGTCCCCAAAATGACGGCATGGACGCTACCGAGCGAGGCTGAAGGAAAGCGGTCAGAGGCTGAGGGAGCCCATAGGCGGTATCGGTCATCACCAGCTTTATCGGCTGGGTTGTCTGGACCATCAACGTCAGTTCAATGCCGTCCTTAGGAACATTAAAGTAGTCAAAGGTGAGCTGGTCTCGTATGGCGGTCGGCAGTTCGCCCAGGCGCATGGCTTCCCCATTAACAGTCGCGCTCTTAATAATGCCGTCCGCCACGAACTGCACGTGTAGGTTGGGAGCCCGTCGGGGCGAAGTCAGCCGCAGCCGTAGCAGCCGGGTAGCGCTATTGTCGATGTCTTGACGGAGCATTATGACCTCCGGCGCGGGCAGGGGCACGCCCGGCGCAGGGGCTGTGAAGGCTTGAACACCAATGTCGGGAAACAGCTCGTAAGGTTGCGGCTTGGCCTGTTCTGGAAAGAATTGGGCGGTCCAATCGTCTAGGTGGGCATCAACACTTACCCAAGTTGCGTCACCAGTGTCTCCATCCAACGCATAGGCAATGCTGTTGGGGCGCGGCTGCTCGGCGTCAAAGCCGGATGTTAGCGTTGCTAGGGTCAGAACAGTTGCGCTAACGATCAGCAACATACTGAAAAGCGTCCAGCGCGATCGCACCTCAACCGTCAGCAACTCCACATGCGGTACCAGCAGCCCCATCAGCAAAACAACGAAAATGGTCGGCAGCGCCACCAGCGGTAAGGGCATAAAGGCTTCCAGTCGCACCATAAAAGCGAAGGTGGGATACACGATGACGGGCAGGAGCAGGAGCATGCCGGGCAGCGCCGCCAGCAGCAACACTGCAATATGTAGCCAGGCTCCAGGGCGATATCGGGCCCTCAGCTGCCAGCCCATCAACAGGCAGTAAAACAACAGCGGCCAGGTGAACAGATAGCTAATAAAGGGCGACAGGGTACTGGTAAGCCACATCAGTCCCAGCCACACTAGGGCTATCCCGACCATGCGATCGCACAGCCCAATCCACCGTTGCAGCCATACCTGAGCCACCACCATCAGCGCCACTGCAAAGATTGACAGCCCTGCAAAGTACTGAATCGTTCGATAGTGGCCGATCAGGTGCACCTGCAGGTTGGGGTTGAGGGTTTTGATCGCCCACCAGAGCAGCGCAGTGAAGAGGACCGCTGCGATGGCGGTGATGAGAAATGCGATCGCACCCTTCGCCCCACCACGAATCGTCAACTGCCGCCGCCCTAGCCCCACCACGGCTAAGAAAACCAGTGTGACACCCACCGCCAGCGGCACCGCCCAGGCAGTAGAGTAGTGCACCGCCACCTGCGGTAAAATATTGAAATAAATGGCATCCTGGGGCGCCTCCAGGTCGTTCAAATCTTGCTCGCCAAAATACTGCGTCAGCGCCAGCGCGTCGTTACCCTGGTGCTGCAGGCTGCGGCGACTGAGGTGAGCGGCACTGTCCAGTCGGTTGTGGTAGCCGGTTGTATTGCCCGTCAGGGCGAACCCTAAACCGGGAATCCCATGATCCATGTACTCTTCTAAATCGCAGCCGATCCGCGTCATTGGCAGCCAGCGATCAAACGCCGTTGCAAACGCGTGGGCAGCCGGTCGGGGAGACGCCTTGAGAAAGCCCTCGACTATTCGTCGGTTGTTGGGACTGGTGCTGTACAACAGATTAGGGCCACGGTTACCCGTCGCCTCAAAATTGATCGCCAGCCGCACATCTTTTCGCCAGGGATGCTGGGTAATGAAGGCATAGGCCCCCAGATCGCCGTTCTCCTCGCCGTCGGCAAACACAAAAATCACATCGTTCTGGAGCGGAGGACCGGCCCGCAGCGCCCGCAGCGTTTCTAGCAGCGTCGCCACACAGCTGCCGCAGTCGGCTGCCCCCGGCGAATTTGAGCCCGAATCGTAATGCCCGTCTAGAACAATGGCTCCGGTACTGGCCGTTCCCGGCAGGCGAACCAGAATGTTTTCAACACTGCCCACCGAGAACTGAGTCGCCCCTGGCCACCGCTGTACGACCGTTGTGGACTGAACCTCGGGCTGTAGGCCTAACGCTTCAATCTCTTTGATCAGATACTGCTGCGCGGCCCGGTGCCCCGGTGCCCCCATCGAACGCGGGGCTTGAGCCAGCACATCGACATGCTGCATCGCTCGCTCTGCCGAAAAGGCTGTCTGCGGCGCTTTGGCGGACAGCGGTGCAGGGGGCCGCAGCTGGACCAGAGCGAATATTACGCACAAACAGAGCAGAACCACCAGCACCAGATGCCGGACGGTTCTAGTACCCAGCCTCGGCAGCGCTCCCGTTTGCTTGAATGGGCCCGTTTGCTTGAATGGGCCCGTTTGCTTGAATGGGACAGTGTCTTTCATCCCCCCGTCTCCGCCATAGAACCGACTGTGATTCCACAGGTTAGGGGATGAAGGTGGGGAAGCTGTGAGGCTATTTTTCCTAGGAAGCCGCCGTTAGCGGTCTGCGAACGTAGTGGGCGGTGGACCGGCCGGCCGGACTGTCTATTTTGCTGCCCACCTGTTTTTGAATATCTGACTGCAGCACCTCCAAATCAAGGTAGCTGTCTGCCACATTAATCAGGCCGTCGCTAGTCATGGCACGCAGGCTGACAATCTCGATGCGAGCACCTTGATAGCTGACTGCGTCAACAGCGCGAGCCAGATTACCACTACCGCTGACCACAATAGCGGTGTCATAGTGATCGGCCAGGGTCAGCATATCGACGGCCATTTCCACGTCCAGGTTGGTTTTCTTAGAGCCGTCCGGCATCTGTAAAAGCGGCTTGGCAACGACCCGATAACCGTTGCGGCGCATCCACATCAGAAAGCCCTGCTGCTTCTCGTTGCTGTTGTCAACACCCGTGTAGAAAAATGCTCGCATGAGACGAGCCTTACCCACCAGTGCAGCGAGCAAACGACTGTAGTCCAGCTCGATGCCCAGCTGTAGCGCCGCGTAAAACAGGCTAGCCCCGTCAATAAAAACGGCAACGCGTCCCCGCGACTCCGGCGAACCTAAGCTAGCGGTTTTTATCCCTGATAGTCGGTCGTGATCGTTCAACATGGTCGAA
This sequence comes from Cyanobacteria bacterium J06648_16, assembly GCA_039817185.1. Taxonomy (GTDB): domain Bacteria; phylum Cyanobacteriota; class Cyanobacteriia; order Phormidesmidales; family Phormidesmidaceae; genus CAWUKV01. Next base: position 9,028 of record JBCBWI010000016.1, read on the forward strand.
TTCCATTAAAGTTTTATGAGGAAGGCTCCCCTGAGCCCTGTTATTGATTGGATCTGGAGTTGGGATTTAGAGTTGGGATGGATACGCGTTTCTATCGATCTGGTTGAAGAGAATACGATTGGAGCCACGCGTTGGAACGGGATTGTAGCTGAGATTGCCCCATTCCCTAAGGACGGCTGGCAAACCGTCGCCTCAAAACTCTAGACAGACTGACATATAGCGATTGCCACGGAGCGCTCTAGGCTTAAGGAGTAGCGATACTCGGTGTCATAAGCAAAGTGGCCAACGCCATACCTTGAACTCTAAGGTTCAAAAATGAAAAAGTGCTGAAAGCTACCGAGTCAGGAATCCCAATGCAGGAAACTAGCAACCTGATCGGCTAGCAGCATGGCTTTGAACGGTTTAGTAATAATGGCCGCTGCCCCCAATGCTAAGAATCGTTGCTGATCGGCAGCCTGAGTTTTAGCCGTCATAAAGATGACCGGAATATTTTGAGTTTGGGGCTCAGCCTGCATCTGCTTGAACACCTCAACCCCATCCATATCGGGCATCATTACGTCGAGCAAGACGACATCTGGGGCATCTGCCCGCATTTGAGCGAGTCCGTTGAGGCCAGAGTTCGCCACCGAGACGCGCCACCCACCCACGGTCTCTAGGGCCAGCTGAGCAACTTCCCGAATGTCTGCATCATCGTCAATGATCAGAACGTGTTTCATACGGTGCCTGGGTTACCGTTTATTTTTAACTCGGCTGAACGCAGGTAATGCGGCTGATCACCTGCATTACCTGTTTTTCAAACTCTTCAGGAGAAACGCGGCCCTTGGTCAAAAACAGGGTTTGCCCCAGCCGCAACCGGTGACGCTCATCCTCATCAAGGTCTTGAGCCGTGTAGACCACGAGCGGCACCCGACAAAGCTGGTTGTGCTGCCGCAGCCAGTCTACAACGGCGAAACCGTCGCTTTCAGGCAAACTCAGGTCTAACACCAGCAGATCGGGCAGGACCTGCTGGCTGAGCTGAATCGCCGCTTGCCCGGTGGCGGCATGGTGCGGCGTGATGTGATGGCTTTCAAAGATAGCCATTAGTACCTGGGCCAGATCGGGGTCGTCCTCGACGATTAGCACCTGGGCATGTTTCTGCGAAACCAGCGCCTGCTGAAGTGCTTTACAGAGCGTGGTTTCGTTAGGGGGTTTGACGATCCAGTGGCTAACTTCTGACTGCAGACGGATGTCTTCTTCTGGGGTGAGGCCGCTGAGAATGACCACGGGAATATTTTGGGTTTGAGATCGCACTTTCAACTCTGCCAGCGTATCCCAGCCGTTCATCGCCGGCATCATCAGGTTCAGCAAAATCACGTCGGGCTGCTGGGCAGTGGCCTGGTCCAACGCGGCTCGCCCGGAATCTGCCGTAATCACCCGATACTGTTGCCGCTCTAGCATGGCCTGAATGACAGTCCGCACAGACGAATCGTCATCGCACACCAGCACCAAGGGCTGGGTCGGGTCCGGCGGTACGACCGGCTCAGGTGGCGGCAGTACCGGCAGACTGAAGAAAAACGTACTGCCTTCACCCAGTATGCTCTGGACCCAGATGCCGCCCCCGTGGTGCTGCACAATGCTGCGACAGACGGCCAGGCCCAACCCCGTCCCGCCCCGCTGGCGCGAGTCAGAGGCATCCACCTGCTGAAAACGACCAAAGATCGTTTTCAGCTTGTCTGGCGGAATACCGCGCCCTTCGTCCTGGATCTGAAATCGAACCTGCTGAGGCGGGCTTGGCAGGAGCGCATCCTCCTTAGCAACTGTTTCTACAGATTGATCGGTCTGGACCGCTGCCGTGAGCGTCACCGTAGCCCCCCGAGGCGAGAACTTGATGGCGTTACTGAGCAGGTTGGTCAGCACCTGAACGATGCGGTCGGGGTCAGCCCAAATTCGCACGGGTAGCGGCGTCACCGCCAAATGAATACCCGCTGACTCCGCTAGACTCCGAATGCCGTCCGCCGCTATGGTCATCAGCTCAGCGCTGTCGCACGCCTGCTTATTCATCAGCATCTTGCCCGACTCGATCCGCTCGATGTCGAGCATGTCATTGATCAGACGTACCAGCCGGTCGGCGTTGCTGGCCGCAATTTGCAGCATCCGCTGGCCCTTCTCCGGGTTAGCCGCCAGGACGCCGCTGGCCAGCAGGTCTAGCGAGCCCAAAATCGAGGTCAGAGGCGTGCGCAGCTCGTGGTTGACCACCGAGATAAACTCATCTTTGAGTTTTTCGACCTCGTGGCGGTCGCTGATATCGATACAGGTCCCGATGTAGCCCGCAAAGCCACCGTCCGGGGTAAACCGGGGAGCGCCCCGGTCCAGCAACCAGCGGTACTCGCCATCGGCCCGCCGCAGCCGGTACTCCATCTCGAAGGTGCGGCGGGCATCAAAGGCCGTGGTGAAGGTCTCCAGGCAGCGATCGTAATCGTCGGGGTGGATGCCCTCGGTCCAGCCATTGCCCAGTTCTTGCTCAGTGGTACGTCCGGTAAAGCCGAGCCAGGTTTGGTTGAAGAACGTGCAGCGCTTGTCGGTGTCGGCCATCCACAGCAGCACCGGGGCGCTGTTGGCCATCATGCGAAATCGCGCTTCGCTTTCGCGCAGGGCGTCTTCAGCAGCCTGCTGATGTTTCTGTGCCAGGTCAGCAGCGAGAAACCGGCCAATGCTCTGGGCCATCAACTCGATAAGCTCCTGCTCGTGGCGCGAAAAGTCATTGGTCCGTGCCGTAGTCGAAGAGAAATTGAGCGTACCGTAAATATCCCCATTCACAAAAATGGGCGTGCCTAAATAGCTTTCGAGCCGCAGCGTCTGATAGACCGGATGGCCTTGCATTTCGGCAATTTGGCCCACCTGCGAGTAAGCCACCGTCTGGTGTTCATGGACGACGGCAGCGCAGTAGGTATCGGCCAGGTCGAAGCGATCGTTCGCCACCAGGGCGTCAATATTGGAGCGCACCGAGCGAATCGTGTAGGTTTGCCCTTCGATCTGACTAATGATGCCGGTTTCCAGGCTGAAGATTTGACAGCCGGTTTTCAGGCAGTCAGTGAACAGCGCATCAAAGGTCTCATACTGACTGGTATTAATGCGATGGAGGTGCTTTAAGCTGGCCCCAAACGTTGCCAGGTTTTCTTCTACAGCCCGGCGGTTAGTCGTATCCCGCGCGACTGCGTACAGCATTCCCGTCTCCGCCATAGGGAAGGTGGCCCAGGTCAGCCAGCGATAGGTGCCGTCCTGGCACAAGTAGCGGTTTTCAAAGCTGATCGTAGGAATGCCCGTTGCCAGCTTTTCAACCTCTGCCAGGGTAGCGGCTCGGTCATCCGGGTGGACCAGCTCAATGAACGGCTGAGTCAGCAGCACATCGGGGGGGTAGCCCAGCGTTTTCTCAAAGGCAGGGTTAACCCGTTTGAAATAGCCGTCCGTACCGGCAATACAGAGCATATCAACGGAAACATCAAAAAATAGCCCCAGATCCTGCTCGGCCCGCTGACGCTCGGCAATTTCTTCCGTCAGCACTGCATTTTTAAGGCGCATCTTTTGAGTCAGCCAGACGATCCAGGTCAACAGACCCGCTACCACTAGCCCACCGCTCAGAACGAGCGTCGGCAGGCAAGACTGGGCCTGGGTCAACAAGGCCGGGTCAGGCTGCGACTCGAACCGGCGCAGCGCTCGCCACAGCAGCAGCGTCACCAGCACCGCAGCAGTGCCGACCCCAGCGGGCAGCCAGGCCACTTGAGCTAACGGAAGGGGGCTGAGCAATAAGGGGGCTTGGGGGCTGGGCTGGGTCATAACTTCCGGCGCGACTGCCTCAGTCGGGATCGTTCCAGGCGGTTGAGGATGCGGGTAATCAGCGTCGGGCCGATAATCGGCTTGGCAACATAGTCGTCCGCCCCCACTTCAAACACCCGATGCTGGGTAGCAGCATCGGTGTGGGCCGTCAAAAACAGAATGGGAAGGTGGCTTTGCTGCAGGTCGCTGCGAACGACCTGGCAAAGAGCAAGACCGTCGATGTAGGGCATTTCGACATCCAGCACCAGCAGATCAGGCTGGGCGTCATTAAACACGGTCCAAAACCGGCGCGGATCATCCAGGGTAAAGACAGTCAGCCCCCAGGGTTCGAGTAGGCACTGTACAGCTTCTAGTACCTGCGGGTCGTCATCGACAACCAGGATGGTCGAGGCACTCGGTCGCGATCTCACCCACAGATCCGTCGCAGTCGCCAGCACCTCTGCCGCCAGCTGCCCAGGCGAGACCCACCCCCGACTGCCCAGCCGGGCCAGCTCAGCCCGGTCTAGTAGCGTGCCTGGGTCGGCGCGAACCAGCACAGGCACCCTAGGAGTAATGGTCTGTAGCTCGGCCAGAAATGTGACCAATTCGGTAGATAGCGGGTCGGCAGCAGGCAGATCGATCAGAACTAAATGGGGACGACGTTGGGTCAGCACGGCGCAGGCTGCGATCGCATCTGTTTGAACTTGAATCGTCCAGTGCGTTGTCGAGTCAGCAGCCAGCAAGGTCTCGCAAAATGCCGGGTCCTGGCTGACAACCCACAGGTAGGGCGCGGCCTGAATCGCCGGAGACATTGGCACGGGGGAATGCTCAGCGCTCGGATCGGCTTCTTGGTCGAATAGCTGAGGCGTGTCGCTGCGGATGGCCTGCTGGACAGACTGGCTCAGCGTCTCGGCAAGCTGAATCATCTGAGTCCGCTGGCCGGGCGGCAGCCGTGGCCAGTCGTGAAAGGCCTGTTCTGCCTGCTGGGCTAGCTGGGAGCCCTGGTCAAAATTGAACATGCCCAGCGAGCCTGCCAGCTTGTGTGCCTCGGTCTCGGCCTGCTGCCGCAGCTCGTCCGCCAGGGTATCGGCGCTGGCCGCAGAGGTCGCCTGCTCAATAATCGCAATCCGTTCGCGCAGGCGCGCCTTCGCCCGCTCCCAAATGGCAGCGGTTACGGTGTTAGCTGCGGTGGCCGTCGCAGCAGGCTCCGCTGCCCGTAGCCGGTAGCCAATACCATACACGGTCTCAATCGGGTCGTGGGGGATGCCCGCCGTCTTCAGGTGATGCCGCAGTCCTTTGATGTGGGCAGTAACGGTCTCTTCCCCTGGTGACTCTTCAAACGACCAGAGATGATCGAGAATGCTCCCCCGACTAAAAACGCGCTGGGGGTTACGCAAAAACAGTTCCAGCAGGTCGTATTCCCTGGGGCGCAGGTAGATAGGCTCGTCTCGATAGACCACTTCGCGGGTGCTGGGGTCCATCGCTAGACCCTCCCAGGTGAGGACAGGCTGCCGCGTCGTCGATTCTCTGCGCTGCAGGGCGCGAATGCGGGCCAGCAGCTCCGCCGGGTCAAAGGGTTTGGTCATGTAGTCGTCTGCGCCCGCGTCCAACCCCATGACCTTGCTGGTACTGGTGTCTTTGGCCGTCAGCAGCAGGATGGCGGTTTGGCTGCCGTGCGATCGCAACTTCCGACAAAGACTAATCCCGTCGAGCTTCGGCAGCATCACATCCAATAAAATCAGGTCGTAGACAAACCCAGAGGCCATCTCCCACCCCGACTCGCCGTCTGCCGCCACATCGACCGCATAGTGCTCTGCCGTCAGGGTACTGACCAGAATGTCTACCAGGGTTTGGTCATCTTCAATCAGAAGAATCTTCATGCTGACCCCCCGCAACCTTCAAAAGAGGTTACCTACAAGCCCGCCTTCTACGCCTAAGCTAACGCGGGTTTAGCAGCCTTCGAGGGGGTGTTTGTAAATTGCAACACTTTTTTGCTCAGCCTGCAGTGGTGGCGGGTTGTTGCGGCTCGGGCTGTTGCAGACCACAGGTAAAGTCCCCGGCATCAGGAACGGGCCGAATTCTTTGGACAACCGACCAGACCTCTTTTCGAGCCATAATCTGACCGGCTTCGTCGAACTTGAAGTCTCGACCCGGAATTAACCCCGCCAGTGTGAGCTGAATGAACAAGGTATCGATTTCAGATTTGGTGAGCGGACGAATAGTCATAGGGAAATACGCTCCTGAACGCTTGCTTTATTCCCACACTACCCACCAAATCTGAACATGTGGTGAAAGCACCGGTCAGGCCATCGTCAAAACAATTTTGCCCTGCACGCGGCCTGCTTCGATTGCCTCATGAGCGTGTTTCGCTTCCGTCAGGGGTATCTGCGCGGCAATCACGGGTTTGAGCTGCCCCTGGGCGAGTAGTTCAAATAGGTGACTCAGATCGGCCTTGAACCAGTCTGGATGCTGCTGATACAGTGACCCGATTGAGTAGAAGCGGGTCGAGCGACCGTTGGGCAGCCAGTCCCACAGCTTCAGACGGAGCAGGTCGAGAGGAACGCTGCCGCCCTTGCCCAAGACCGCATCCTGGAAGCCGTAGGCGACCAGCATCCCACCGGGCTTGAGTAGGCTGAATGATCGCTGTAGGCTACGTCCACCAATCGGGTCAAAGATGGCATCGAACCCGTCTCCAGTGAGGGCGCGCAAACATTCTGTCAGGTTTTCGTGCTCATAGTCGAGGGACACTGCCCCCAGACTGGCGATCAGTTCTTGCTTGGACTCAGCATCCGTGCCGTACATTTCTAAGTCCAGCAGCTTGCCGAGCTGCAGCATCGCCGTGCCAACTGCGCCCCCCGCACCGTGAACGAGAATGCGCTGCCCGGGCTTGGCCTGAGCCAGCCGATGCAGCATCTGGTAAGGCGTAACGTAGGACAGAATCAGGCTAACGGCTTCAGCCGCGTCTAGCCCCTCGGGCACTGAGACCAGGGCGCTCTCGGGCAGGCAAATATACTCAGAATAGGCACCCGTCACCGTCAGCGCCGCCACTCGCTGTCCGACCTCAAACTCGGTTGCATCAGGCCCGAGCTTGTCCACAATCCCCACCATGTCGTACCCCGGCGAGAACGGCGGTTTCTCTTGAATGCCAGGATACTTGCCCTTGCGAATCATCACGTCTGTAAAGGCTGCGCTAGTGGCAAGCTCTTTGATTCTGACCTCGCCGGACAGTGGTTCTGGCAAGCTCGGTTCTTCAACGGTTTTGAGTACCTCTGGCCCGCCGAACTGAGTCATCACAACGTGTGTATAGCCCATAATGGTCTCCCTGCTGAAGGAATTTGAGAAAGCGGACATTTTGAACTTTGCTCTAATGAGCAACCTGAAGACGCTGCTCGGTGACCTGTTGGCGTTGACGGATGGGCTCACCAGTAATGAGTTCTACCGCGTCCATGCCGTTGCCAATCACTCCTGGAATGCTCGGATAGCCTGCACTGGCCCCAACTAAGTAGAGGTTAGACAACGCCGTCCGGAAGCCCAGGCGGTTCAGACCGACCTGCTCGGGAACCAGCTTCGCCCCGTAGATATTCCCCTCGGGCTGCCCCAGGTAGTGTTCGCTAGTCGTCGGGGTACCGTAGACCTTCATTCGAATATACTTGTCTACATCGGGAATCAGGTCTCTCAGGCTGACCATAATCTGTTGAAAGACCTGCTTTTTCTTCGCCTTGTAGGCCGCAACATCGGTCTCATGCAGCTGTTTAAACGGCTCGTAGGGGCAGACAGTCGCCACTTCTAGCACGTGATGTCCTGGCGGGGCCATGCCCACAGCATCAGACTTAAGAGTCGGACAAGACACAAAGATCCAGGGATGATCCAGATCATCCGCCAGCTGTTGGTCGTAGGCCTGGTTGAGATCGCCGCTGGGGTAGTACCAGATGTTCCAATTGCCTAGGCCGTAGCGTTCGGGTTGGAATCTCTCATCCAGACCCAGGTAGACGTTGAAGGCGCTGGTCGAGTAGTCGTACGCTGTGAGTCGTTCCCGTTCATGGTTGTCCAGCGCGTCTGCGGGAGACATCAGCGCCACCGTCAGCTTCGGATCAAGATCGCTGATGTAGGCCTCAGTTGCCTGGTACAGCTGACCGTTGGCGACGACGCCTCGAATCTTGTTATCCGCTAGCTCGATCTTCTCCACGGTGGTGGAGTAGCGTACCGTGCCCCCACCCGCTGTAATTGCGTCTACGATCGTTTCGACAAAGTCCTTAAAGTGGTGCTTGGGATAGTAGGCCCCTTCGGCGTAGTCCCCCACCAGTGACACATGGCTCAACAGAGCAATCTCTTTGGGCGGCAGCGCGTAGTCACCACTCTGCCCGGCTAGCAGGGCCTGAAGTTTGGGCGACAAACCCACCTCGTCGTAGAGGTCCTGTAGCGTCCAGTTTCTTTTTTGAAAAAGATTCCAGTATTTAGGCAGGCTCAGCCAATCGGACCAGGTTTGGTCAAACCACTTGATTTCTTGAGTGAGCTGCCCCATTTCGGTGTGCAGTTGGGCAATCGTATCGCAGTAGCGATTAATCTCGTAAGCTTCATCAGGAAAGGTGTTCAGCAGTCGCTGTCGAAACGTTTCCCAGCCCTGTGGAATGCGAAAATCGACGTCAGGGGTAACAACGCGGTCAATACAGTCTGGATCTAAGGTGTTGAACGGCACTTCGCGACCGATATAGTTGAGGAACTGGTCAATCGTCTTGCCCGGACCACAGCCTGAAATGTAGTGGACATCGGCGCAGAAGCGATACTTACCGTAGTCGAAGGTGTGGCAACATCCTCCCGGTAAATAGTGCTTTTCTAAAACCGCAACCCGGTACCCCTGCTGGGTCAAGCAAGCCGCTGCGGAGAGCCCCCCCAGTCCAGCACCCAAAATGACATAGTCGAAGCGCTCCATACTTTTAGCTCCTGTGCTTTACCCTGCCCCTACGCTAGAAGATAATTTTGGGGAACTTATGAAGGTGGGTGCGATAGCGCAACCCCCTTCGTGGAGAATCGCACCTGAACTTAGACGAGCCTCCCCTCGTTTCCTGGCGCAGCTATGGGCAAAATTAATCCCACCGCCTCCTATCTACTGAATAGGCCAGTTGCATAGCAGATCGGGCGAATTCATTTGAACGCTAGGATAGCGATATAAATTCTCCAGGTTTAGCTGAGCGGTTTGAAAGACAATCCAACGTGTCTGTTCTTCTCCTACGCCTTCTTCCTGGGCAATGCGGCCCTCACCTAGCATCAGGCGGCCCTCGTCATCCCAGGTAAACGGAGTTTGGGGAATATCCGTCCAGGGGTGGGCCGACCAGGAGATCACCATGCCTTCTCCCTGGAGTTGTTCACCCAAAACCTGGCCGCGTAGGCAAACAAATCGGCTGCTGTGGGGATAGCCATAGTAACCTTCTAGCCAATTCTCCCGTTTCCAGACGTTGAGACAGACACCATCCCCATCTCTCCAGTCGTCTGGTGGGGGCTCTGTACAAAGTTGGTAGTGACCATCCGCCAGATTGACCAGACGTTCGGTGGGGGCTAGAACCTGGCTCAGCGTCAGCTCTCTCGCAGCCGCCAGCGGCTGGGCCAGCACGCTTGAAAACAGTAGCCCTCCGACCAGGCTTATTGCGCTGAATGTGTGACGCCAGCCAGACATAAAAATGCCTCTTATTTCTCTCAATTTTGATTTTAGTGAGAAAAAATGGCGAACTTGTGACGTTTGCAGGGTTTAGCTTGTAGACGCGGCGTTTGCCGCCTCGATTTGGTCAAAATACTGCAGGGTCTGCTCTGCTTCGTCGACATCTAACCGGCTAATAGCGAACCCCACATGGACAACAACGTAATCGTCTATCTGAGCTTCTGGAACGTAAGCCAGATTCACTTCTTTGATGACTCCGCCGAAGCTGACTCTACCAGTGCGGTTGAGGTCTTCTCCGGCAATGCTGATAACTTTCCCTGGAACGGCTAGGCACATGTATATTCTCCTCGGGTCGAGAGATGACGAACACTCGCCAGGACCTGACCGACCGCAATCCCCCCGTCGTTAGTGGGAATGCGCTGGTGCCAGTAGGGAGTAAAGGCTGAGCTGAGGCGTTGAATCGTGCGATCGCACAAATATCTGTTTTGAAAACAGCCGCCCGTGAGCATGACTTGAGGAACGCCAACTCGCTGGGCGATCGATTCGATGGACATCACCAGTGTCTGGTGGAATCGGGCGGCAATATGGTCAGACGGGACGCCCCGGCGAATGCCCCAGACAATTGCCCGTAGCATGGGCCGCCAGTCAATGATGTGGGGAGAGCCTCCCGAGATCATCAGAGGATAGGGGTCTGCATCGGGAACGCGAGCTGCTAAAAACTCCATCGCCATTGCGGCCTGTCCTTCAAAGCTCGTCTGAGCATGCTGGTCTAGCAGGGCTGCAATCCCATCGAAGAGTCGCCCGATGCTCGTCGTCATTGGCGTATTGATTTTGCTGCAAAGCATCTGCCGTAAGACCGTGAGCTGAGACGGCGAAAAGGCCTGGAGCGGGGCCAGGTCATGCATCTCGAAGGCGTCAGCTCCATAGCAGGCATAGAGTAGTCCCAGGGCCGAGCGGCGGGGCTCACGGCTACAGGCATCCCCACCGGGTAAAGGAAAAGGTAGCCAGTGGGCGGCGCGATCGCACCCGGCTTCAGTCACATGCAAAAACTCTCCGCCCCAGATAGTGCCATCGGCACCGTAGCCCGTCCCGTCCCAGGTCACCCCGAGAACGGGGGCATGGAGCCGATGCTCGGCCATGCCCGACAGAACATGGGCATAGTGGTGCTGCACGGGAATCAGGGGGACATGCCAGCGTTCGGACAGGGTTTGGGCCAGACGCGTAGAGGCGTAATCGGGATGCCGATCGCAGGCAATCGCAGTGGGCTGGCCGCCGTAGAGAGCAAGAAAATCGGTGACGGTCTGCTGCAGTCGCTGCTGAGTTTGGGGGGTGTCTAAATCGCCAATGTACTGGCTGAGGGTGACCTGACGACCTTGAGCAAGTGCGATCGCACTTTTGAGATGCCCTCCCAGCGCTAATATACAGGTCTCATCCGACACCGGTTCAGCCAGCTGAATCGTCTGGGGCGCGTACCCCCGAGCGTGACGCAATACCTGCGGTTGGTGATTCACCAGCTGCACGACCGAATCATCCACCGGTCGCTGAATCGGGCGGTTGTGGGCGAGAAAGGCATCTGCGATCGCACCGAGCTGCTGACGCGCCGTCTGGATATCGGTACAAATGGGCTCGCCCGACCGATTGCCACTGGTGGCCACAACCGGCGTGGGCAGCTGCTTGAGCAGCAGATGGTGCAGCGGCGTAGTGGGCAACATAACGCCCAGGTAAGGGTTCTCAGGGGCAATGTTCGGGGCCAGAGAAGATAGCTGCGGTTTTCTCAACATCACAACGGGGGCTTGAGCGGAGGTTAGCAAGGCCGCAGCACTTTCAGACACTGCACAGTGGCGATGGGCCTGATCGAGACTAGCGCACATGACAGCCAACGGTTTATCAGGGCGGCCCTTACGCTGACGCAGGCGCGCAACGGCCTTCGAATTTCGCGCATCGACCAGCAGCTGAAAGCCGCCCAGCCCCTTTAGCGCCAGAATCTTACCCTGTTGCAGAGTTGCGATCGCACATGCCAATGCCCCTTCGGACTGGGGGACGCCGTCCGCCCAAAATTCTAGCTGGGGGCCACAGACCGGGCAGGCATTGGGCTGCGCATGAAAGCGCCGATTCGTCGGGTCAGCATACTCCGCCTGACAGTCCGGACACTGCTTGAAAGCCGCCATCGTGGTGTGGGGCCGGTCGTAGGGCAGTGACTGAATGATGCTGTAGCGCGGCCCGCAGTGGGTGCAGTTGGTAAAGGGATACCCCGCACGACGATTGCCTTGGGCCAACACATCCTGAAGGCAGCTAGGACAAGTGGCTAAGTCGGGCAGAATTTGCGCGGTTGTGAGCTCTCCAGTAACGGCTGAAGGCCAGATTTGGAAGTCGCTGCGGCCCTGATAGCTCAACTGCTGCTGCTCAACGGCCTGAATATCAGCATGGGGCGGTAGCTCTTCTTTCAGCCGTCGCAGAAATACCTCCAGGACTGTCGGGTGTCCCTCAATCTCGATCACCACCCCCTGGTCGGTGTTCTTGACCCCGCCCGTCAGACTCAACTCGGTTGCCAGCCAATAGACAAAGGGACGAAAGCCCACGCCTTGAACGATGCCTCGGACGGTGAGGCGACGACGACACTGGTGGCGACGGGTCGCGATCATATACTTATCGCTCCAGAATGAAGGGCTGCCACGCTTGCAAAGCTCTCAGCTGAGGCGTTTTCTTCAGCTGGTGCGCCTGCATTCGAGTCAGCACATCATCTAAAATCTTGACCGCATCTGTTATGTAGGGCCCTTTGTTGAGCATGACGCATTCGGCCCGCTCAGACATAGCCGCATCCGTCATCTCCGCACGCGAAGGCGTCCCGGTTTTCACCAAATTCTCTAGCACTTGAGTCGCCCAGATGACCGGTACATGAGCTGCTTCGCAAATCCAGAGAATCTCTTCTTGCATTTCAGCCAGACGCTGATAGCCGATTTCAACCGCCAGGTCCCCTCGGGCAATCATGACGCCAAAGGGCTGCCGTCCAGCGGCATTCACAATGAGTTCCGGCAAATGGTGAACCGCTTCGGGGGTTTCGATTTTGGCGACAATAGCCAGCTCACTTGGGCTCCGAGTGCCCTGACTGTGCAGTTCTTCTTGTAGTAAAACAATATCAATGGCATTCTGCACAAAGGAATACCCGACAATATCGGCATGGCGGACCACAAAGCTCAGGTCTTGTCGATCTTTTGCCGTTAGTGGCGACATTTTGAGCGCCCGACTGGGAAAGTTGAGCCCCTTATCGGCTTTTAGTTTTTTCCCCTTGCCGGGTGCGTGGGTAATTCGCAGCAGAACCCCGGCTGGCGTTAGCGCTTCTACTACCGCGCCGACTTTGCCATCGTCGATCCAGACCGCGTCGCCGATTTGCAGCGCATCTAGCACTTCCGGTAGGGTACAGCTCGCCTGTAGCTCGTAGCGATCATCGGGGATGGGCTCGGCCCGCGTCAGCAGCAGGGTTCCCCCACAGGAGAGGCGCTGTTGCTTGGGGTCCGCAAAGCAAAGTTGACCAGTACGCGGTTTAGGACCACCGAGATCCATCATCACTTTGCAAGGATGATTAAGCTGTTCTGACGCGCGTCGCACGTGGGCAATCATGGCCGCCCACTGATCGGCAGAATCATGGGCGCAGTTAATGCGCACGCAGTCAGTGCCCGCCTGCAGGAGCTGCTCAACCCAGTCGTAATCTTCAGCGGCCAGGGTTGGCAATGTGACCATGATGCGCACCTGCCGCTGGTGCTGACTAGGACCAAACAAAGACTGAGTATGGTAGTTGAGCAGGGCATTGCCCCGCAGGAAGGCTCCGATCGGCGGTCTAGCCGGTAGCAGCGCGGGGCTTTTGTGACAGAGCGCTCCTAGCGTTGCAATTACCGCCTCCAGGTTTGGCATGACCCGTGCCTCAATGCGCCCAAGTGACGAGAGACCCCAAACCATGAGGGCCGTCTGTAAGGAGCGCAGGTCATGCTGACGCAGGGCCAAATAATAGGCCAGGTTGCGGGCGCTCTCTAAAAATAGCGGTCGCTCGATCAGCGGTTGCCATTGGGAAAAAATACTCTCGCCTTCGGTCTGCACAGCCTGCCGAAGCTGTTGCATCACTGAGATTAGTGATTCGGGATCGGACAGATCATCGAGGCGAGACGTCTGCGAAAGTAAGGTAGTCGATGAGAGTGAACTAGTCATAGATCCCTCCTGTCAGAGCTTGTAACCTATTTGCCGTAAAAACTGCTGGCGTTCGGTCGCTTCTTTCGGTCCCTCGACGCCGGTCGGAGAATAGCCATCAATCACGCCCAAAATGCCGTTGCCCTGGTCGCTAGAGGCGATAATCACCTGTGTCGGATTAGCTGTCGCGCAGTAGATTCGACAGACCTCAGGGCACTGTTTGACAGCGTTGAGCACGTTGACTGGAAAGCCCTGCTGCATCAAAATCACAAAGCTGTGACCGGCCGCTACCGCTTTGGCATTGTCTACTGCAGCGGCCTGCAGCAATTCATCATTGCCCGCGGTGCGAATCAGACGCGGCCCAGACGCTTCGCAAAAGGCCAGCCCAAACTTAATCTGAGCCGAGGCATTCACCATCACCTCGTACAGGTCTTCAACCGTTTTGATGAAGTGGCTTTGCCCCAAAATCAGATTGCTGTCGGGTGGGATGGTTAAGTCAACCAGCTGCAGTTCCATGATTTCTCTCTGAATCCTTTAAAGCAGTTAACGATAAACCTGGTGGAGTACCTGTCCGGCTGAGTCAATCAGCTGCACCTGCAGCGGCATCTGCCCGGCAGCGTGGGTCGAACAACTCAGACAGGGGTCAAAGGCGCGAATCCCTGCCTCGACTCGGTTGAGCATCGGCTCCGGGATAGTGTCTCCGTGGATGTAATGGCGGGCAATCTGGGCGACGGTACGGTTCATGGCCAGGTTGTTTTGCCCTGTGGCGATAATCAGATTGACGTAGGTAAGCAAACCCGACTCGTCAATTTTGTAATGGTGGAACAGCGTCCCTCGGGGGGCTTCGCTGACACCAATGGCCACTTGCTGGTTGACGTCGGCCCTGGCCCGCAGTTGCTCGCTCTGCAGCTCGGGGTCATCCAGCGCGGCTTCAACCCGTTCAATACAGGTGAGAATCTCGATCAGGCGAGCGTAGTGGTAGAAGAAGGAGCTGTTGACCGTGCCGTGCTGACGGAAAGTCTGCAGCTCTTTTTCGGCCAGGGGAGTGCCAATGCGATCGCAAATATTCAGTCTTGCCAGTGGCCCCACACGATACAGCCCACTTTCTAACCGGCACAGCTGAGTCTGGTTCGGGTAGCCCAGGGGTTTGTAGTAGGGCGACTTGAGGTAAGAGTCCGGCTGCACCGCTTCACCGATAAACTCCTGATAGCGGCGAGCGTCTAGCCGATCGGCAATTACGTTACCCCCACCGTCCACAAACCGCAGCTGGCCGCCGTAATGCTCCCAGGTGCCGTCAGCGGCGACTAGTCCCATAAACAGGCTAGGGAAATTACCAAAAATGTGGGCCTCTTCCTGCAGGTCTTCGAGCCGCTGCTTGAAGCGGGTCAGGGTAGAGAGAATCGTCGCTTTCGCCTCGGGCAGCTGGGCGTAGATCTGATCGCGGCTTTCGGGGGTCAGGTGCGATCGCACCCCACCCGGCACCGCCCAGGCCGGATGCACCTTACGTCCACCTAACTCTTCAATAATTCGCTGTCCAAACTGCCGCAGGCGGATACCCCCCCTGGCTAGATCAGGCTCTGCCGCAATCAGCCCAAAGACGTTCCGCTGGGCCGGGTCAGTCTCCCACCCCAACAACAGGTCTGGGCTGCTGAGGTGAAAGAAGCTTAGCGCGTGGGACTGGATGATCTGCCCCAAATTCATCAGCCGCCGTAGCTTTTCGGCGGCGGGAGGGATCTGCACGGCCAGCAGCTGATCGCCTGCTTTTGCCGACGCCAGCAGGTGACTCACCGGGCAGATCCCACAGACACGCGCCGTGATCCCTGGCATCTCCCAGAAGGGGCGACCTTCGCAAAACTTCTCGAAGCCCCGGAACTCGGTCACATGGAACCGAGCATCAGAAACTTCGCCCTGATCATCCAGGTAGATCGAAATTTTGGCATGCCCTTCGATTCGCGTCACCGGATCGATGACGATTCTCTTCTTTCCCACAATCGCTATCCTTTATCGACGTTAGGCGCGAGCACCAGCGCTCTGGCGAATGTCTTCCACGATTTCCCAGGCAATATTGCATTCCTGCTTGGCCTGAGCCTCCTCATCGTCCAGAATCCGCGCATGCTGCAAGGC
The DNA here is from genome assembly GCA_039817185.1 of Cyanobacteria bacterium J06648_16. GTDB lineage: Bacteria > Cyanobacteriota > Cyanobacteriia > Phormidesmidales > Phormidesmidaceae > CAWUKV01. The sequence goes on from JBCBWI010000016.1 coordinate 24,776, forward strand.
TTCCTGCAGTCTCTCAGACAACTCATCGCGAGGCTGGTTACCGGGATGGCCCTTAACCAGAATATCGGTCACCGAAACGATCCCCAGCAGCTGGTCATTTTCGATTACGGGCGCCCGGTGAATACCTGCGTCAGCCAGAATCTGTGAAGCTTCCTGGAGATTGGCATCGGGGGGGACAACAATGCAGGGCTGCCACATAATGTCTTTGACCCGAACGAAACGGGGATTATCCCCTGGGGCAAAGACATCATAAACGATGTCTTTCTCGGTGATAATGCCGTAGGGACCGCGCTGGTAGTCTTCTTCGACAATCAGCGACCGCACACGGTTAGCCCGCATCAGCCAGATCGCATTTTCTATCGTAGCCGAGCTACGGATGACGATGACGGGTCGAGTCATAATGTCTCGAACGGTTAGCATAATAGCCCTCCTGACTGAAGCATTCAAAGGCCGCTGACTCCCAAAAGGGAGCCCTGACACCCTATTTTTAAAGCGTAAGCTTGAGGAACTTGTGAGGACCCCGTCTGTGAAGTGTTGATTGGACTGAAGCCTATTAATGGGGCTCCACTAGCTAACCTAGCAGCAGCCTAACGTAGGCTTGAAGCCGACCCCTCGCTTGCGTCATGAGCAGATAGCTTTCCTGGATAGGAAATTCTCGATTGCCTCCTCTATGATCGTCTTCAGAAGCGATATTGGATGGAAGCCTAACCTCTTTCGACGGTAGCCGATCCGTCATGAATCTTTCGTCCAGAAGCGAAATCTGGGCACCGCCACCGGGATTACGAATGGCTTCTCGGACAGACGGCGGAATTGTAGGCACCGCCGCCGTCAGCACAGCAGCGGCTAGCAGAACAGCAAGACCTCGTTTCAAATTGTGTGCTCTATCATTCTCATATCTTCCTGCTAACATCAGTCTCACCACCTCTCCTATTCAGTTGTAATGGATGTTTTTTGAGGCCTTTAGCGCTTTCTGCCCCAATTTGATCTTATCTCCGCAGATGGTCTAAAAAGCAGACGTTTAACAAAAACGGACAGTTGACAAACTGTCCTACAAGACGTGATAGCGTTTCACCTCTGAGAAATTTTTATTACCTTTGAGCAAACCTATTGCAAACCTACTCAAAGGTGTTTTAGCTAGGACGTTTTGGGTCTAGCACTGCCGCGCAGGGTGGCAACCATGAGCCCAACGGCTGCCCCGATCAGCGTCGTGAGTAGGCAAAAGATTAGCGGCTGTAGCAAAAAGAACAGCAGCAATCCTATGCCGCTAGCGCAGCCGATGCTCGGGGCTTGACCACACACGATATAAACGCCTAGTTCGGTTAGCATCCTGGCCATGCGCCCAGAGAGGTACGTCAGCCAAGATAGACTCGGGCTCCAGGTAATGAGCAGGGGCGACACCGCAAAGATCACAAATCCAGCGGCAAAGCCAATAACCGCACCCGACAGCATGGCAGTCATCAGGGGATGTTCCGTTCTAGTGAGTTTCATCCTGACTAAACCTCTCACGATTATCCAAATTTGATCTGCTCAGCTCCTGACAGCACAGGTGTTTTACCCGCCAAAAGGTCTTCTAAAACGCTCCTGATTCGGTGGGCATCCGGGGGACAGCCCGGCAGGTAGCAATCTACGCTCACGACCTGATGTACGGGCATGACCCGATCAACCAGTTCTGGCACCAGATCACCCTGAGGCCGCTGGGGCAGGATATCTGCTTCTAGGTAGGCGCGATCCAGGACAGATCTGGGCTCGCCCAGCGGGTTACGCAGGGCAGTAACGTTGCCCGTGACAGCGCAGTCTCCAAACGAGATCAGAAATTTGGTTCGATCGCGAACCTGACGGATCATTTCTAGATGATCCTGATTTGCGATCGAACCTTCCACCAGGGCCACATCCACCCCTTTTGGATAGGTTTTGATATCGGCAATCGGGCTATAGACCAATTCAACCTGACTGGCTAGCTCAAGCAGCCAGTCGTCCAAATCAAGGAACGACATGTGGCAACCCGAGCAACCCCCTAGCCAAACCGTGGCAAACTTGATGCTCATAACCCTCTCGTGAACGTGTAACCCTAGCCAAACTGACCGCTCTAGCCAAACTGACCGCTAATGTATTTGAGCGTTAGCTCTTCTTTGGGATTTTGGAAAATGGTTTTCGTCGAGTCATACTCCACCAGATAACCGTATCGTCGGCCTTTTTCGTCGGTTTTCGTATTGAAGAACGCCGACATATCAGCAACCCGATTGGCCTGCTGCATATTGTGCGTGACGACTACAATCGTATAGTCTTCACGAAGTTCTCTCATCAAATCTTCGATGTGGTAGGTAGAGATTGGGTCAAGTGACGAGCAAGGCTCATCCATCAGCAAAACTGACGGTTCAACCGCAATGCTGCGAGCAATGCACAGCCGCTGCTGCTGTCCACCCGATAGAGCAGCACCACTGTCATGGAGTCGGTCTTTGACCTCGTCCCAAAGATTAACCCGCCGCAAAGACTGCTCTACTAGCGTATCAAAGTCACCTAGATAGCCATTAATCCGGGCACCAAAAGCAATATTTTCGTAAATTGAGTTGGCAAATGGATTGGGCTTTTGGAACACCATGCCAACATAGCGACGAAGAATGTCAACTTCTACAGACTTGTCGTAAATACTTTTGCCATAGAACAGAATCTCTCCTGTGGTGTGAGTTCTGGGAATTAGCTCATTAAGACGGTTAAAGCAACGAATTAGCGTGCTTTTACCACACCCTGACGGACCAATCAGCGCCGTAATTTGGTGCTCGGGAATATCCATAGAGACGTCATACACGCCCAGAGACGACCCGTAGCGAACAGTCGTGTTGCGGACATTGAGGGCGGTCCGCGTCGGTGCCATCGTCGCGGTCTGTGCAATCATCGCTAACACCTCTGTAGTCACGTTTTCCTTACACCTGCACCCTAAGAAAAAAGTATGGGGATCCTGGGGAGAACCGCCCAATGGCTTGCATTTATCGTTTAAGCCACTGCTGTTGCTGTCGCGCGGTCGCAATAAAGTTGAGCTGATCGCGATCGCGCTGCATCTCACCGACCGTTGATCCTCGATGGAACAATGCGCCTGTGGGGCAGGCATTGACGCACTTCCCACAGGCGGTACAGCTGCTCGCGTCCCCCCAGGGCTGGTTCAAATCGGGAATGACATGGGCCGTTCTGCCCCGTCCGGCCATGTCCCAGGTATGAGCCCCTTCTAACTCGTCACACACGCGGATGCATCGGGTACAGAGGACGCAGCGATTGTGGTCTAGCCCAAAGCGCTCGTGAGAAACGTCAACTGACCGGTCGGGAAACTGATACGCCAGCCTCACATGATCGACTCCCATCTCGATCGCCAGGTCTTGAAGTTCGCAGTGCCCGTTGGCAACGCAGACCGAACACACATGGTTGCCTTCGGCCAACAACAGTTCCACAATCGTGCGCCGGTAGCCCTGCAGCCGCTCCGTCTGTGTCTGTACAACCATGCCTTCGTCCACCGGGGTTACGCAGGCCGGTAATAGTTTGCGACTGCCCTCCACCTCAACCAGGCACAGTCGGCAGGCGCCCACCGTAGATAATCCCTCTAGATAGCAAAGGGTAGGAATGGCAATATTGGCGTCTTTTGCCGCATCCAGTAGGGTTTCGCCTTCGCGGGCACTAACGAGTTGGTTGTCGATGGTGAGGGTTTTAACAGCCATTAGGTTAAGTCATCACTAGACTAAAAAATCGGGCGCACGATCTCGGATATAACCCACCATCATCGGACTGATAGTGGTAAGAATCGTGATAAACAGAACAATTAGCAGCTGGCTCGACGTCAACTGCCCTAGCACCCATCCCAGGTCAACGGACGGCCCTAATTCGAACTGGCCCACAGCAATGTAGGTGGCGTTGCAGGTGAGTGAGGTCCAAAAATCGAATGCGATCGCAAGTACCCAGGTCATTCTCAGCAGGTAAATCTCGATATGCTTAAGCCGTCGCCGCTCCCAGATTGACTTGGTTGAAAAGTTAAACGCACCTGCCATCAGCGTCCCGACCAGACTGAGGCCCACCGGAATAAAGCCGCTGCTGCCCAGAATAATCAGAGTTCCTAAGAACGTGGTAAACAGATCCCAAACCATACTGAGGCGAAACGCGCTGATCAGTACCAGCCGTCGCATACTCGTTTCCATCGATTTAGGCTTTATGTCACGTCTCATGTCGACGCTCCCTTTGCAAAGTGATTGAGCCCTTTAGCAGCTCTGATTGACTAGCTTTTAGAGTAGTTGCCAAACTTGAGGAACTCATGAAGGACAAGCCTTCGCTTTTTACCCTCGTCACTGCATCTTCAGCAGGTGGCTTGCGAAACGTGATAGAAGAAAGCTAGCGCGTTGGTTCAGCCATGGCCTACTCTGCCTTACCCGGTCAAAGCTATCCTCTCGGGGCTACCGTATTCCCGCATGGGGTCAACTTTGCCCTGTTTTCTCAGCACGCCGAAAAAATTGAGTTACTCCTCTTTGCTACAGCGACCGATGCTTGGCCCGTCCAGACACTGATGCTCGACCCGAAGCGTCACCGCACCTATCACTACTGGCACATCTTTGTCCCTGGGCTTGCCGCAGGCCAGGTCTACGCCTACCGCGCCCATGGCCCCAATCATCCGGAAAAGGGGCTGCGTTTTGACCCCAGCAAGGTACTCGTTGATCCCTACGCCAAAACCGTTGTCGGCCAGTCAATCTACAGCCGTCAGGCGGCCTGCATCCCCGGCAAAGACAACTGTGCCCAGGCGCTGCGCAGCGTGGTTGTCGACCTCAGCACCTACAACTGGGAGGGAGACCATCCCCTGCGCATTCCCTATGCGACCAGCGTTATCTATGAAATGCACGTGGGCGGCTTCACCCGCCATGCCAGCTCAGGGGTGAAGCCAGCCAGGCGAGGCACCTTTACCGGTCTGGTCGAAAAAATTCCGTATCTCAAAAATTTGGGCATTACAGCGGTGGAGCTACTGCCTGTGCACTATTTTGACCCCGAAGCGGCCCCCGCTGGGCTAAAGAACTACTGGGGATACAACACCGTTAACTTCTTCTCACCCCACCCAGACTACAGCTTTGACAAGACCCCGCTGGGGCCACTCAACGAATTTAGAGATATGGTCAAAGCCTTGCACCGAGCTGGCATTGAGGTCATCTTAGACGTTGTTTTCAACCACACGGCAGAAGAGGACGAAACCGGTCCGATGCTGTCATTTCGAGGACTTGACAACCCCAACTACTACATTCTTGATCCCGAAAATCCGGCGGCCTACCTAAACTACAGCGGCTGTGGCAATACCTTTAAGGGTAATCATCCCATTGGCAGTCAGCTGATTTTAGACGCCTTGCGTTATTGGGTCGCAGAGATGCACGTAGACGGCTTTCGCTTTGATTTAGCCGCTGCACTGGGCCGAGGCACGGATGGGCAACCCATCTTTCAACCCGGTGCGATGAGCATTCTCTGGTCAATTGAGTCAGACGCGGCCCTAGCCGGAACAAAACTCATTGCCGAAGCCTGGGATGCGGCAGGGCTCTACACGGTTGGCGGGTTTGTAGAATTTGGAGACTGGTTTGCCGAGTGGAACGGCCCATTTCGAGACGATATTCGCCGGTTTGTCAGAGGCGATGCGGGCATGGTTAAGACACTAGCCGCCAGGGTCATGGGTAGCCCCGATATTTATCAACGGCAAGATACCGACATCAACCGCAGCATCAACTTCGTTACCTGTCATGACGGGTTTACCCTCAACGATCTGGTCTCTTACAACCACAAGCACAACACTGCCAACCTAGAAAACAATCGCGATGGCAGTAACGACAACTTCAGCTGGAACTGCGGTGAAGAAGGCCTCACCCGCCAGCCAGCCATTGAGGCCCGACGGCTGCGACAAATTAAGAACCTGCTGACTATCTTATTCATGTCGCAAGGCACACCCATGATCCTGATGGGGGACGAAGTGCGTCGTACCCAGCAGGGCAACAACAACGCCTACTGCCAAGATAACGAGCTGAGCTGGTTCAACTGGGATCAGGTCGATCAGCAGTTTGACCTGTGGTGCTTTGTGCGGCGGCTGATTGACTTTACTCAAAACTTAGAAATTTTTCGTCAGGAGACGCGTCTTCAGGTTGCCTACGCCTCCCATGAGCCTCACATCAGCTGGCATGGCGTCAGGTTAGGTCGTCCCGACTGGGCACACAAGTCACGCAGCCTAGCGTTTTCGCTGCGTCATCCGGCGGCTGGTGAGTACCTGCATGTGATGTTCAACGCCTACTGGAAGAGCCTCGCGTTTGAGCTGCCTTTGTTAGGACGCGGAGAACAGTGGCACCGGGTCGTTAATACAGCGCTTTCGCTACCAGAGGCATTCTGCGAACTCGGGGCATCATCCCCTCATACCCAAGATACTTATCAGGTTGAGGCACGTTCCTGTGTCGTACTGATTGCTCAGCCCATGTCTGAAACAATCTGATTCAAACAATCTGATTCGGCCCAAACCTCCAGGCAAAACTCTTGTTGTCTGAAATATTAGTCTGTTACGTTTGATACAAAAAGCCCGCATTGCTGGCAATATTAAGCAATAATATAGATGTAAAGGATAAATCGTTCATCTCTTCAAAAGACGCTCAGCGGTGCTCTTTGAGAGACGGAAGTAGGGAGGTTGTCCCGAAGGAACGCGCCTCTATCGCTACAGCAGTAAAAGGAGGCGACATATGAAACTCACCTATCGCGGTATTGACTACAACTATGTTCCACCTATCGTTGGGACAAGAGACACTGGCCTGACCGGCAAGTATCGAGGCGCTGACGTTCACTTCAAAGCAGCTGACCCGGTTCCGTATGGCTACAGCGCTGACCTCAAGTATCGGGGCGTCGCCTATACCGTTGGCGAACCTGAAGCTGTAGGGGTTGCTCCTGAAGCAGCTCCCAAAGCGGTTCCAGCGATCCCTGTTTCTGTTGACGAGTGGATGCGCCGTCTGGTTGTACGGCATCTCCACAACGTTCGTCGGCGTGAGCAATCGATGCTCACCCGCGCCGAAAAAGATGTCGGCCTGACAACCGATGATACGGCCACCGACTACGAAAGCCGCATCCAAGGCAAAGTTCCCCATGACTTTGGTGGCTACGATCGGAGTAGCTCGGCCATGAGCTAAACCCTACGAAAAAACACCGGATGGGGTTATGGCTAAGGTTCAAATTCTCGCTGACGGCGTAACCGCCGTTTGAGTCAGGGCATGCCCAGTGCGATCGCACTGGGCTTTTTGTGCTGGGGAGTCTTTTCCCGTCTTTATCCTTTATCTTCTGTTTTTACTGGGCAAAAGCCGCTCGGTACTCATCTCGAAAGTAGCGCAGCGTGCTAAGCACGGGATTGGGTGCAGCCTGACCGAGACCACAAAGGCTAGTGTGTTTAACCATGTCACAAAGGTCTTCGAGCTGCTGCAGGTCTGCGGGAGTCGCCGTGTGATCTTTGAACTTACCGAGCAGTTGGTAAAGCTGCACCGTTCCTGCCCGGCAGGGAATGCATTTGCCGCAGGATTCATCCATGCAGAATTTCATAAAGTACTGCGCCACATCGACCATCTGGGTGTGCTCATCCATAACGATCATGCCACCGGAGCCCATGATCGACCCCAGCGTCTTCAGCGATTCGTAATCTACAGAGGTGTCAAAAGCCTCAGCAGGAATGCAGCCGCCGGAGGGTCCACCGGTTTGAACCGCTTTCACAGGAACTTGGTTAGGCGCACCTTTGCCCATCGCTTCAATAATCTCGCGTAGGGTGATGCCCATGGGCACCTCGATTAGCCCAGCGTTGTTGACCTGGCCAGTCAGCGAGAAGACTTTAGTTCCTTTACTCTTTTCAGTCCCCATCGCGGCAAACCAGTCCGCGCCGTTGCGGATGATCGGGGCGATATTGGCATAGGTCTCAACGTTGTTGATCAGGGTGGGGCAGCCCCACAGCCCCGATTCTGCCGGGTAAGGGGGACGAGGACGGGGGATGCCACGCTTGCCCTCAATCGACGCCATTAGGGCCGTCTCCTCACCGCAGACGAATGCGCCGGCCCCAATTCTGAGATCAATCCGAAAGTCAAAGGGCGAGTCAAAGATCTGGCTGCCCAGCAGCCCGTATCGCTTAGCCTGACGAATCGCGGTTTGCAAGTGGCTGATCGCCAGGGGATATTCGCCGCGAACGTAAATGTAGCCCTGGTTAGCGCCCACGGCGTAGGCTGCGATCGCAAGCCCTTCTAGCACCCGATGGGGATCACTCTCTAGCACGCTCCGGTCCATATACGCGCCGGGGTCACCCTCATCGGCGTTACACACCACGTATTTCTGACCGGGGGGCATCTTGGCAACGGTAGCCCACTTAAGCCCCGTGGGGTAGCCTGCCCCGCCTCGCCCGCGCAGACCGCTGCGGGTAATCATTTCAACTACCGCTTCAGGTTGTAGATCCCTCAGACAGTGGTGCAATGCCTCATAGCCCCGAGCGCCGATGTATTCCTCAATCCGCTCTGGGTCAATCTGGCCGCTGTTTTCCAGCACAACGCGCCGCTGCCGGGTAAAAAAGGGAGCCTGGAGAGATTGGGTTTTGAGCGGTGCGGTCTGGGGAGATAGCGGTTTTTGCACCGACACCTCCGTCGGGTTCTCAGCCAGCGCATCATCGGCCAGCGCAGCGACAATAGCGGGAGCCTGGTCAGGGCTGACCTGACAGTAAAGCGACTCGGCCTCGTCAACCCGAACCAGCGGCCCTTGGCTGCAGAGGCCCATGCAGCCCACGCCCGTAACAGCTATCTGGTCAGTCAGATCAGCCGCCTCGACGGCGGCCTCTAGCTGAGCTTTGACCGCTAAGCCGTTGGCAGAAAGACAGCCGCCGACGGTACAGCAGCGGATACGGTGGGGTTTGGGGTCAGGCTGTGATTGCTGACGAAGTTCGTTGAGGTCCATACCGATATGGCGAAGCTTTAGGAAGCAGAAGAGAGGCAGTTGTTCATTCGGGTAACAACCTGTTCAGGAGTTTGGTGCCCTTCGAGCTGGTCGTCAAAAACGACGGTCGGCGCAATGCCGCAGGCCCCCAGACAGCGAGCCGTCATGATCGAAAACTCACCATCGGCAGACGTTTCCCCTGCCTGGATACCAGCAGCATTCTCAAGGGCACTCAGGAGTTGGGCAGCTCCTTTGACATAGCAGGCGGTACCCATGCATACGGTGCAGGTGTGAGTGCCCTTAGGCACCAACGAGAAAAAGTGATAGAAAGTCGCAACGCCATAAACCTGGCTGGGGGGCAGTCGTAGACTATGGGCAATATGCAGCAGCAGGTCAATATCTAGATAACCAAATAATTCCTGTGCCGTATGCAGCACCTCAATCAGCGTATCTGGCCGGTACTGGTGGCGCTTCATCGTGGCCTCTAGCAATCGCAGCCGCTTGTCCCCTGGGTTGTGGTCAGGGCTAACGAATGTTGCCGCCTGCAGGCGAGTACTGGGAATGGGGCTCATTTGACGACTGCCGCTAGATCGGCGGTTTCGTCTTGAGTATTAGCATCGCTCGGCGGGTGAACCACCATGACCGAACAGGGCGCATGGTGTATCACATAGTTGCTGACGCTGCCCAAAAAGATTTCGCCAAGCCCCTTCCGCCCATGGCTCCCGACCATGATCAGATCGGCCTGCCAGGTTTTCGCCTGGTCACAAATGGCGCTACCGGGGCTACCGCCGGTCTGGGTAAAGGTCGCCTCGACGCCAGCGGCGGTCGCTTCGTCAGCAAAGCCGCGCAGCCGGTCTAGCCCGTCCGATTCTAGTTTCTGATAGTGGGCCGCGTAGGTCTCCCGCAGATTCTCATCTGCCGCCAGCGGGTAAAAGCCAAACCCAGGATAGGTCGGTAGCAGCAAACTCGTATCATCCATCAGGTCTAGCACGCTCAGCAGCAGCAACTTGGCCCGCGTGGCCTGGGCAAGCGCCACTGCCTGATTGAACACCGTATGACAGGTATCGCCACTGTCGAGAGCAACTAGAATTTTGTTGAACATGATCGGTTCCTCGTGAATCCTCCGGAATGAGAAAAACCCCGCTCTGCGCGGGTGTACCCCATCGTTTGTTAAACCGGTCGGAGCCAGAATATAGGAGATAGAACCCTCCTGTATTCTGACTTCTGCCTCCTAAAGGCCCATCTTTAGCGTCTCGCTTTCAATTAGGTCAGTCCTAACTTAAGCAGTAACTCGGCCTACTTTGATTTATAAATCAAGAGTCTGAGGAAGTTGTGAGGTCAAGGATGGGATTAGGAATCCTCTTGGGCCAGCGCCTCAAACCCAGAGACAATATCGAGCAGCTCTTCGGTAATCGTCTCCTGCCGCTGCTGTTGAAAGGCTGTGCTGAGTTCGTTCAAACGGGCTTCAATATTTTTCTCGGCAACCTGCATTGAGGCCAGACGGCTGGCGTTCTCGCTAGCCAGGGACTCGGCACAGGCCCGGTACAGTCCAACAAAAAAGTGTTGCTGAAAGACCGCCGAAAACAGCCGCTCGGGTTCCAGCATAATCTGCGGGCGACAGCGGGACGGCCAGGGCTGTTGCTGGAGTTGCTGCAGATAGAGATAGCTAAAGGGAAACAGCTGCAGCAGGTTTGGGCTAGAGCGGGTTCCCCCGATGGGACGGTTGTGGAATACCCAGATATGGTCTACCTGACCGTGTCGTCGCCAGCGTTCGAGCTGCAGCACCACGGTTCGAATCAGCGGCGTAATGCCAGCGATGGAGCTGGGGGTGGGCAAGCGTTGTTCGACCGGATGGCCAGCAGCCATTAGCCCTTCGGCAATCCGCGAGCCGACCACCAGTAGCGTGGGCGGAGGAACTTTTGGGTTCTTGGAATGTAGCTGCCGCAGCCAGGCCAGCCGCTGTTCAACGAATTCGATCAGCTGCTGGTTGAAGCGCCCGCACATACCCTGATCGCTGCCGAACACCACAATGCCCAGCCGCTGGGGCGGGCTGGGGCGCTGAGCAGCTAACGCCTCCGGGCTGTGTAGCATCAAAATCTGCAGCCCTAAAGCCAGTGCCCGACTGTGTTCGGTGAGGGAAGCCACCGCATTCTCATACTGGTGAATGCTGACAGCGGCCAGAGACTTCATGGTTTTGACAATCGACTGGAGGTCTTCGGCGGTTTTGATATTGCGCTGGAGTCGGTCAAGTTGGGTCATGGTTTTGCGATCGCATCTCTAGCAACCGTCAGTAAAGGGGCGCGGTCCCGCTCAGTGAGCGGTTCGCCTAGCTGAATACGCTGACAGATATCAGGCAGGTGGGCCTCAACAGCCTCAGTCACGGCGTCACCCGCACGGGGAACCGCCGCCGCCGCAACGGCATCGAACAGGCCTTCGTTGGCCGCCAGCAACAGCGCAATCTGCTGGCTGACGGTGAGGGGCGCATACTGTTCCTGCTGCAGGACAGCGCGAATGCGGCGGCCCCGCACCAACGTTTGCTGGGTGGCCTCATCCAGGCGGGTGCCGAAGCGGGCAAAAGACTCAAGTTCTTGAAACTGGGAATAGGCCAGGCGCAGATCACCGGCCACGGCCCGGTAGGCTGGAAGCTGGGCTTTACCGCCGACGCGAGAGACCGAGCGGCCCACGTCCACCGCTGGCAAAATTCCCTTTTGAAACAGCGTCGGCGCAAGATAGATCTGCCCATCGGTGATCGAGACCAGATTGGTGGGAATGTAGGCCGAGAGATTGCCCGCTTCGGTTTCGACAATCGGGAGTGCGGTGAGCGAACCGCCGCCTAGCTCGGTCCGCAGGCAGGTCGCCCGCTCCAGCAGGCGGGCATGCAGGTAAAAGATATCGCCGGGAAAGGCTTCTCGACCGGGGGGACGGCGCAGCAGCAGCGAGAGTTCTCGGTAGGCCCGCGCATGGTGAATCAAATCGTCATACACGATCAGCACATCTCGCCCCTGGGCCATAAAATATTCGGCCATGGTGGTGGCCGCGTAAGGGGTGATGTACTGCAGACCGGGCGCGTCTTCGCCGCCCGCCACCACGACCATGCAGTAACCCATTGCCTGGTGTCGACGCAGGGTTGCAATCAGCTTGGCCACCGCGTCACTGCGCTGACCGATGGCGCAGTAGATACAGATCACGTCCTTACCTTTCTGATTGAGAATCGTGTCGATTGCGATCGCAGTTTTGCCGGTCTGCCGATCCCCTAGAATCAGCTGCCGCTGACCCCGGCCAACGGGTACCAGCGCATCCACAACCTTGATGCCGGTCTGCAGGGGAACGGTCACGGGAGCTCGGTCCATAATGGCCGGGGCGGGCCGCTCAATCGGCTGCCGATCCAGCACGGGCAGCGGCGGCTTTTGATCCAGCGGCTTGCCCAGGGCTGTAATCACGCGCCCCAGCAGCCCCTCGCCCACGGGCACGTCCAGTACCCTGCCAGTGCGTTGCACCTCGCTCCCGGCCTGAACAGTCGTGTTGTTGTCCAGTAACACAATGCCGACTTCGTGGGGGTCGAGGTTAAAGGCAAACCCAGCGGTGCCGTCGGCCAGTCGCACCTGCTCTTGCGATCGCACCTGGGGCAGGCCGGTCGCCCGCGCGATGCCGTTCCCCAGGCTGACAATCGTCCCTACCTCCTTACAAGCCAGCGTGGGCGAGCTCTGCTCAACGGCCTGGGCAAAGGTTTCAAAAGTGTGCTCAACCAGCGGCAGCAGACGGTCTGAAGGCATAGTTCTGAAGGCATAGCATTGCAAATAGTTCGTTAAATTTGGGCAGCGGTTTGCTGGTCTAGAATCTGCCCCAGGGTTTGTTCTAGCTCAGCAAGATAGGTGGCCAGGTTCCAGTCGAGGCGGTAGCCAGGGGCTTTGAGCGCGATGCCGCAGCCGACGGATGGGTCGGTTTCAAATTGAGGATGGATCCGGTCTCCGGCAGCAGTGCGCACCGCCCGTGAGATCGCGTGTTGAGTAGCCGAATCTAGCGGGAAATGGCTACGAATCCGGACGGGGTTGCCGTTGGCCTGGCCAATCGCCGCCTGTAGCAAAGCCTGCTCGGACGGGGACAGCTCAGCCAACCGGGCGAGAAATACCTGGCCGATTTGCTGCTCTAGTGAGGTATCGGCCAGATCCTGCAGGACCCGACGAACGGTCTGGGCTAGCTGGTAGGCCGCCTGCTGGTGAAACGTCCGTAAGACCGATGCTTTCTCCTGTTCTAGCGCCCGATACCAGCGGCTGCGAGCGGTTTCAACCTCATCTTCGGCCCGCTCTAGTAGCGTCAGACGTTCCTCTTCGAGTTGCGATCGCAGCTCCGCTAGGCGCTGTTCGCGGTGGGCGGCAAAATCCTGCTGCATTTGCTGTAGTCGGTCAGCCTCTTGTCGAGCCGCTGCTGCCTGTTCCTCACCCTGCAGTAGGCGTGCGGCAATGGTCTGCTCCCGCTGGGTCATCGCGCGGGTAATCGGCTTGTATAGAAATCGGTTGAGCAGCGCCACCAAAATCAGAAAGTTAACAATTTGCGCCAGGACCGTAAACGGATCGATTAGCATCGGCTACCCCCCTGCCTGGGCAACGACGTAGGCCCAAAATGGATTCGCAAAGATCAAAATTAGCGTAATCACAAAGCAGTAGATCGCCGTAGACTCCACCAGCGCCATGCCGACAAACAGCGTGCGGGTGATGGTATTCGCTTCATCCGGCTGCTGAGCCAGGGCAGTTAGCGCCTGGGCCAGAGCACGTCCTTCACCCAGGGCCGGGGCAATCGAACCCACGGCGATGGTCAACCCGGCAATCACAATTGAGGCCATGCCTATCAGGGCAACGTTATCCATGCAAGTCTCCTCTTGAGGGTTAAGTTGGGAGTTGAGTCGGTACGCATCATGGTTTCAACTATCACCTATTCGGTGGATCCCCCCAACCCCCCTTGATAAGGGGGGTTGGGGGGATCCACCCAGGGCGGCTAAACGCCATTGTTCACGTCTAGCTAAGGGTCGGCGGCTCTCACCTCCGTCGCCGCCGCAATAAACACCATCGCCAGCACTGCAAAAATATAGGCTTGAATCAGCCCCGTCAGCAGCCCCAGCGCCTGCATCACCACCGGAAAAAACAGCGGTGCAATGGAGAGCAAAATCGCCACGATCATGGTGCCACTCATGACATTACCGAACAGCCGCACCGCCAGCGAGATAATGCGCGAGACATCGCTAATCAGGTTAAACGGCAGCATAATCGGCGTGGGTTGAACGTACTGCCGCAGATAGCTGCGCCAGCCCTGCCTGCGAATGCCGAACAGCGGCACCGCCACAAACACACAAATCGCCAGCGCCGCTGTTGTCGAGAGCGATCCCGTCGGGGGCTGATAGCCGGGCAAAATGCTCAGCAGATTGGACGTGGCAATAAAGATAAATAGCGTACCGACAAACGGCAAGTAGGGGTCCGGGTCCTGCTCACTGATGTCGCGAATCTGCGATTTGACGCCTAGCACCAGCACTTCCAGCAGATTTTGACCAGGCGAAATACGGGTCGAGGGCGACAGCTTGCGCGTCACCCACCAGGACACTAAAATCAGCAGACCCATCACAAACCAGGTGAATACCAGGGTCGCGTTGACCGTGAGCGGACCTAGCGGAATGAGAATTTGGTCGGGGGTAAGATTCATAAATGGTCGGCGTAGAAGATTAGACAACTCAAGGCTGACGGCTGATGCGCCACACCAACAGATTACGCGCCACCAGAAAGCCCGCAGCGCAGGCCAGCAGCGGCAGCAGTACAAACGGACCACTATGCTGAGCAATGAGCCAGTAGCCCCCCAGCAACACAATGCTCAGCCGCAGGGCAAAGCTTGCCAGAATTAGCCACAGCGGCTGCTGTGCCCCCGGAATCTGCTGCACCGTGAGCCACAGCCCGCCGAAGTAAAATCCACCCAGGCCTAGCCCTACCAGTAGGGCAACTAGGATCGGTATCGCTGACATGGTTGTTCTCCGGTAGAAGCCATCTGTTGTTGCCTTGATTAAACATCAAACCCATACGACGTACCAGTAGAAGACAGGAGGCAGGAGGCAGGAGGCAGGAGGCAGGAGGATGCTAATTCTATCTCCTATCTTCTCTCTCCTAACCTCACAGCCAGTCCTACAAATAGTTGAATACTCCTACTTAAACCGATACTCATCGCTCTTTTCGACTCTCTTTAGTGACCCAATACCAGGCATTCCAACAGCCTAGCCCTACCCCTGCAACCAACAGCATCAGCGTCCAGGAATACTGGCTCTCGACCTTACGGTCAATCCAAACGCCCAGCGCAATCCCCATCAGCGTCGGCAGCGTTACTGCCCAGCCGACCATACCAAATAGCCCCAGGGCATACCAAACCTGCTTGCGGCTGCGGCGAGCCCTGACCTTGCGGCGGGCTTTCTCCTCGATCTGGCGGAGAAAGACGGGACGTTTATTGGGACGCGGTGGGGCCATTTAGAGCGTCTCCGCCGTCAGGGCCGTAAACTGACGGGCCAGACTGGCCTCCATCCGGGCAATGGCCGTCCGCGCCCGCCGCTCCTGTTCGTCAATCGACCGAAACTGCTGCTCGACCTCCTGCCTCAGATCCTCTAGCCGACTGCCCCAAAAGGCGTTACGAGTTGAAATCAGCACCTCCGGACCGCACTTAATCAAAATACCCCCATCCACGGCTAGAAAGCCTTCTTCGCCGTCTGCGGTTCGAAAGGTCAAAATACCGGGGGCCAGCGCCGTCAATAGATCAATATGGCGGGGCAGCAGGCAAAAGGAGCCGCTCACCGACTCGGCCACAATTACCGTTACCGGCCGGTCAACCAGGACCTGAATCGGAATGAGAACTTTGAGATGCATGGTTACGGATTAAGCAGGGATCTAGGGCGCGGCACCGATCATGTAAAGTGCCTGCTCCGATGTATCAGTGAACTCGTCGTTGAGAATGCGATCGCACCCTGCCAGGGCATCCTCCAAGGACACCCACTGACCGGGAATACTGTTGAACTGCTCGGTCGTGAAAAAGGGCTGGGTCAAAAACCGCTCCAGCCGCCGGGCGCGATAGACTGTCTGCCGCTCCTTCTGGGCCAGTTCCTCGATGCCCAGCATAGCAATAATGTCTTTAAGGTCTTCGTAGTCTGCCAGCGTCTGACGCACCGCTCGGGCAATGTCGTAGTGGCGCTGGCCCACCACCGCCGGAGTCAAAATTTTAGACCCCGACTGCAGCGGGTCAATCGCCGGGTAGAGCCCTTCGCTAGCCCGTCGCCGCGAGAGCACAATCGAGGCCGATAGGTGCGAAAAGATATGTACTACCGCTGGGTCCGTCAGATCGTCAGCAGGCACGTAAACCGCCTGTACCGAGGTAATCGCCGCGGTATCCGTACTGCAGATGCGCTCTTCTAGTGCCGCCACCTCAGTCCCTAGCGTCGGCTGGTAGCCCACCCGCGAGGGCAGCTGCCCCATCAGCCCCGAGACCTCTGAGCCCGCCTGGATAAACCGAAACACGTTGTCGATCAGCAACAGCACATCTTGATGGGCCTCATCCCGGAAATACTCAGCCATCGTCAGCGCCGCATGCCCCACCCGGAAGCGCGCCCCCGGCGGCTCGTTCATCTGACCGAACACCATCACGGTCTTGTCTAACACACCAGCGTCTTTCATCTCGCGATAAAGCTCTTCGCCCTCCCGAGAGCGCTCACCAATGCCGCAAAAAATGCTGACGCCTTGGTACTGCTTGGCCACGTTGTTGATAAGTTCCGTAATTAGCACAGTTTTGCCCACCCCCGCCCCGCCAAACAGACCCGCTTTCCCACCCCGTTCTAACGGTGCTAAAACATCAATTGCTTTGATGCCGGTCGTCAGAATATCGGTTTGGGTTGCCCGTTGATGGAGCGGCAGCGGCAGTCCATGCAGGGAACGGTGAGGCGCGTCTATGGCACCCTGCCCATCAATCGCCTCGCCAAACACGTTCAAGGCTCGCCCCAGCAGGTGTTGACCCACAGGCACCTGGAGAGGCTGATGCGTTTCGGTAACAGGCATTCCCCTCGCAATGCCATCGGTCGAGGTCAACGCGATACCGCGAGCCTGATGGGCGCTGAGGTAAGTAATCAGCTCAATGGCAGTGCCCGTGCCGGTCACCACCTTGGTAAGCAAGGCCGGCAGCGTCTGGGGAAAATGCATATCGACAACACTACCCCTTACGGCCATGACCGTTCCACCAACCATGGTTCAGCCCTGCTTTACTGAAGTACACCGACGCTGCCAGCAACGCTCTAGAAACTGGACAGCCTCAGCATGCTCCGGTAGGTCAAGCTGCCAGCACTCCTCTAGCCATTGAACACATTCCCGTTGAGCGCGTTCTGGCAGCGGTTCTGGCCAGCGAAAAATGCTCCTAGCGTCACGCTCAAACAGCGGCTGGTTAAGGTAGTGCCATAGTGACTGACAAATGTTGTTAAAGCGGTTTCTCCAGGTATCCATTATAGTTTTCCTCAACCTCCAACTGTGCCTCAGACAATTCTGATCACGGGCCTGAGAGCATCAGAGTAGTCTCAGGCTGTCGATAACGGGAAAGCCAGCAGCAGGCTGAGAACGGGCAGCGGTTCAGGCGGCCAGGTAGCTTTCCCTCAATTTCACCTTACTCAAAGAAGTTGAGGATGTTATGAGGTCATCCGCTGCCTCGTCAAACTGGGGTGCTCCCATACTCACAATTTCCCCATATCTTCTCTTTACATTGGGATCAGTCAGCGCAAGCGCTGAGCACGACTGAGGAATGATACTGTTTGTGAGCGGAGTCCTATGCAAAACGATACAAACCTCCCGCCTACCCCCCCAGAGGACAATGCGCCCGGTCCCCGTCAGATAATTGGCAGCCTGACCTGGATTATTATTTGGATTCTGCTGATCACGCTCTCGATCAATCGGGAACCTCGCCAGCAAGAAGTCCCCTACAGTCAATTTATCGATCAGGTTGAAAGTGGTGAGGTGGCAACGGTCAAGATTGGCTCCAGCAAAATTGAATACACGCTGACGCCACCGGCTGCAACGGAAGAAGAGACCGTCAATCCCGAGAAAGTACCCGAAACCTGGAGAACGATACCGCTACCTGAGGACGCTGAACTCCCCCGAATGCTCAGACGGCACGACGTTGAAATTACGGCACTGCCTGCAAACAGCGGTGGCTGGCTAGGGGGAATCATGGGACTGCTGTTTCCGCTACTGATGCTGTGGATACTGTGGAACTTTATGTCGTTGCGATCGCAAGCTGGCCCCGCCGCCCTCAGCGTCGGCAAAAGCAAAGCCCGCATCTACTCTAACGGGCGGAACCCGGTCACCTTTGACGATGTTGCCGGGGTGGATGAAGCCAAGGCCGAACTCGAAGAGATTGTTGACTTTCTCAAGGACGCCGCGAAATATACCCGGCTTGGGGCCAAAATCCCCAAAGGCGTTTTGCTCGTCGGCCCGCCGGGTACCGGTAAAACCCTGCTGGCGAGAGCGATTGCCGGAGAAGCGAGAGTGCCCTTTTTTAGCATTTCCGCCTCAGAATTTATTGAGCTGTTTGTGGGCGTGGGTGCATCGCGGGTGCGCGACCTGTTTGAGCAGGCCAAGCGGCAAGCACCCTGCATCGTCTTTATCGACGAGCTAGATGCCCTGGGCAAATCACGAACCGCCAAGGGACCGTTTGCTGGTAACGACGAGCGGGAGCAGACCCTCAACCAGTTGCTGGCTGAGATGGATGGGTTTGAACCCAATACCGGCGTGATTTTGCTGGCAGCGACCAACCGTCCAGAAGTGCTAGACCCGGCGCTGCTCAGGGCCGGACGATTCGACCGACGCATTGTGGTAGACCGCCCTGACCGGCAGGGACGGATGGCGATTTTAGAAGTTCACGCCAAAGGGGTTCACCTGGCGGACGATGTGGAACTGGATAAATTGGCCGCACGGACCCCTGGTTTTGC
Source organism: Cyanobacteria bacterium J06648_16 (assembly GCA_039817185.1). GTDB lineage: Bacteria > Cyanobacteriota > Cyanobacteriia > Phormidesmidales > Phormidesmidaceae > CAWUKV01. The sequence goes on from JBCBWI010000016.1 coordinate 43,695, forward strand.
TGGCGCGGACCTGGCTAATTTGGTCAACGAGGCGGCGCTATTGGCTGCCCGCAAAGACCGGTCTGCGGTGCAGATGGCCGACTTCAACGAAGCGATTGAGCGCATCGTTACTGGGCTGGAGAAAAAATCGCGCATTCTCAACGAGCTTGAAAAGCGGACGGTTGCCTACCATGAGGCGGGGCATGCCATCGTCGGCGCGCTGATGCCCGGCACCGGCCAGGTCGAGAAGATTTCGATTGTGCCACGCGGTATGGGCGCGCTGGGCTACACCCTGCAGCTGCCTGAAGATGACCGATTCCTGATGATCGAAGACGAAGTCCGGGGGCAGTTAGCGACTCTACTGGGCGGACGCGCTGCCGAAGAACTGGTCTTCAGCAAAATCTCGACCGGGGCGAGCGATGACATTCAAAAGGCCACCGACCTGGCAGAGCGCTGCATTACCCTGTACGGCATGAGTCAAACGCTCGGCCCCGTGGCAATCGACCGCAGCCAGTCGCCCTTCTTAGAAGGGTTGGCACAGCCCAGGCGAGCCATCAGTCCCCACCTATCTGACGTGATCGACCACGAGATTAAAGACGTGATTGACCAGGCACACCAGATGGCGCTCGAAATTCTGATGAGAAACCGCGACGTACTAGAGCACATTGCCCAGTCTCTGCTCGACAAAGAAAGCCTCGAAGGCGAGCCGCTGAAGCGCCTGCTGCACCAGATCCATCCGGTCACTAGCCTGCCCGACTGGTTAGCCAAAGGGACTCATCAGCCACGCCTAGAGACGGCTCAGCCATCGGTTCAGCCATCGGTTCAGACATCGGCTCACCAACCCTCTTCTCAAGGGAACCATCGCCATGCAAACACAAATTAATCTTCTGATCGCGTTCATGGTCTTTGCAGCCCTGCTGTGGGCAGCTGTGTTACTGTCTCCTCGGTATCGGTTTCTAGCAAGGGTCGTTCAGCTATTTTTGCTCACGGGTCTATCGCTACTGCTAATGGGCTGGTGGTTTACACCTGTGGCTGCCGCCGAAATTCAGTTCTTTAAGGCAGCAGACCAGTGGATTTATCAGGCCCAGCAGCAGCTCACCGACACTAGCGGTACCCAGTGGGAGGTAACGGCCCTCAAACAAATGCAGGAAGACAATCCCGGCGTTTACCTGCGCTTTGTCACAACTTTTCCAGGCGTAGATTTAGACGCCGCTCGGCCCCTTCAGCTAGAGACGCCTACTGGCAAACAGCTAACGGCCACCAACGTCACTCAACAGTATTTTGTGGGCGAGCTGCCCGCACCGAATTTGGGACAATTTGACATTCAACCCCTGATTCAACAGCTAAAAGGCGAGTCTTCTCTGCAGGTACAGATCCCCACTCGTCGGGGACCAGACGTTACTCTATCCATCCCATCCAGCGTATTGGAAGAATGGACAGCAGTGGGAAGCTGCCAGTACCTGATGTGTGATACCTGAAGGTGCTAGCGCCGTCGTTGATCTCACCTGCGACTACTGGGCAACCGCTTGAGCTGATGACGTTAGCCGATAGCGATAGTAAGCTGCGCAGGCTCCTTCAGAAGAAACCATTGGAGCCCCTAGCGGATGCTCGGGGCGGCAGCGGTTACCAAAGGCCGGACAGTCGCAGGGCTGCTTGAGCCCCTGCAGGACCAGACCGCTGATGCAGTCCTGGCGAGTGACAGGGGCGCTGACTGGCAATTGAAATCGTTGCTGCGCGTCTAGACGGTCATAGGGGGCTGTAAGGCCCAGGCCGCTCTGGGGCAGGGCACCCAAGCCGCGCCAGGTTCTTGTCACCGGCTGAAAGACTGCCTCCATTAGCTGCTGCGCGGGTGAATTACCCTGTTCCTTGACGGCACGAGTGTACTGATTTTCAACAGTGGCCTGTCCGGCTTCGAGCTGCCGCAGGCAAAGATACACGCCCTGCAAAATATCGACCGGTTCAAAACCAGTAACAACAATGGGGACGTTGTATTGGTGTGCGATCGCACCATACCCCGCATACCCCGTCACCGTACAAACATGGCCCGCCGCCAAAAAGCCCTGCACCTGGCAGTGAGGGGAAGAGAGAATTGCCGTCATGGCCGGGGGCACCAGCACATGGGCCACCAGTACCGAAAAGTTCTCAATCTGTTGTTGCTGGGCCTGATACACCGCCATCGCAGTCGCCGGAGCCGTGGTCTCGAACCCCACTGCAAAGAAGACGACCTGCCGACCAGGGTGCTGTTTCGCCAGTGCCAACGCATCCAGGGGAGAATAGACAATCCGCACATCGCCGCCCTGGGCCTTCACACTCAGCAGGTCCGTCTCGCTGCCCGGCACGCGCAGCATATCGCCGTAGGAACAGAAGCTCACCTCTGGCCGAGCCGCCAAGTCCAGCGCCTGGTCGATCAGGGCCGTATCGGTGACGCACACCGGGCAGCCAGGACCGTGGATTAATCGCACGCCCTTGGGTAGCAGCTGGTCGAGGCCGTACTTGACAATCGTGTGGGTCTGGCCGCCGCAAACTTCCATCAGGGTCCAGGGGCGGGTGACTAACGTTGCGATCGCATCTAGCCAATGCTGCACCCTCGCTGCATCCCGATACTCGCTGACGTACTTCATCCGTCTGAACCGCTTGACTTCAGCGCCGTCGCCACTCTGAGCGCCTTGTCCATTATGGCCGCATCAGCCCCCGACTCTGCTGCCACCGAATCACCCAGATAAATGCCCAAGTCATGGGCAGTTTGTACCCAGGGGTCATCCGGTTCTACCGGACTAGGACACTGCCGCAGCTGATGACACTGCTTAATCATGGGAATCACTTGGCTGAGCGGCAGGTTGCTAACCTGCCCGGCGGACCACACCACCAGCTGCTGAAACTGTTCGGCAGCAATCAGCTCTACCGCCCTACAGCCAAAGGCCGACGCGATTAGCCGGTCAAACGATGACGGCATACTGCTGCGCTGAATATGGCCCAGGGTCGTCGCCCGCGTTTCTAAATGCTGAAGACAGCAGTATTCTGGATTGCCCGTATGACAAAGCTGTTGAGCATACTGCTGCACCTGTTTTGCCAGCACATCGCCAATGTATTTTTCTTTCTCCCCAGCCGAATTTTTAACCCCCTCTGCCACCACCACCAGCGCAAACTGCCGATCGGTCTGGCGCAGCTGCACAATCTGTTGACAGATGCCTGCCAGCACAGACTCACTTAACTGCGGGGTCAGTTCAGGAATCAAAATTACGTCGGCTCCACCCGCAATACCGGACTGCAGCGCCAAATGTCCAGCATCTCGGCCCATCACCTGCACCACGATAATACGGCTGTGGCTAGCAGCAGTAAACGTCAGGTCGTATAGGGCACGGGTAACCGTATTCACCGCCGTATCGAACCCTAGTGCCCGCTCCGTGAACGGTACATCGTTGTCAATTGTTTTGGGAATGGCGACCCAGTTCCACCCGCCCTGCTCGGCCAAATCGTGAATAATGTCCAGGCTGCCGTCTCCGCCCAGGGCAATCAGAGCGTCTAGCTCTAGCCGCCGGTAGCCGCTCAAAATCTCCTGCGCAATTACCGGATCGCTCGGACTACCCTTGTTAAGCGAACCCAAGATGCTGCCGCTGAGAAACTGCAAAATATCCACCCCGTGCAGCAGCCCCGGAATATCAAACCCGTGGTCCCGCAGGCGAAAATCTTGAGTACAGCTGCTGCCTTTCTCTAGGTTAATTAGCCCCTGAGTGCCGTAGGGAATGCCGTAAACCTCCCAACCCCGCAGAGTTGCGGATTTGACCACCGCTCGAATAGCGGCATTGAGGCCAGGGCAGTCTCCTCCACTGGTGAGAATTCCAATCTTCTTAGTCATAGTTTGGCCGTCATTCCCTCATTGATTTGTTCGCTCAACCTGCATCTCCCTCGACTTTGCTCGGGGGACGCTTACCATTAAAGAACAATTCTCCTAAGAGGCCGGGACTGTAGACCGTTCCACAGGATACGTCTGAATTGACTTAATATACTGTGCTCGCTCATACGCGCCGGGGTCGGGACAGTTGACCTGGCTCATGCTCCCCTGCAGCTGTTCAATCGACGCATACTCATGTTCTTCTAGCCAGCGGTGCAGGTCTTGCTCGACCGTCCGCAGATGGTCAATACCGTGGCGCAGCAGGGCGCTCACCATCTGAGTGACGTCAGCACCCACCATCAGCAGCTTAATCACATCCTGGGCGCGATGAATCCCACCCGTGGCGGCAAAGTCCATCGGCAGCGTATGGTACAAGATGGCAATCCAGCGCAGCGGCAGCCGCAGATCTTGAGGCGTGCTGAGCAGCACGTGGGAAGACACATCCAGCGCTTCCAGGTCAATATCGGGCTGATAGAAGCGGTTGAACAACACCAGACCATCGACACCCGTTTTAGACAGCCGGTTGGCAAAGTTGGCCAGGTTGGTAAAGTAAGGGCTAAGCTTAACCGCCACCGGAATGTTCACCGAGTAGGTGACCGACCGAACAATCTCCAGGTAAGCCTGCTCTAGATCGGCGGCGGTCTGGCCTAGCTCTGTGGGCACGGCGTATAGGTTTAGCTCCATCGCGTCGGCCCCGGCTGCCTCAATCTGCTGGGCATAGTCAGTCCAGCCGCCCGGTGTGTTGCCATTCAGACTAGCGATGATAGGAATATCGACCCGCGCCTTGGCCTGTCGAATGTGCTCCAGATAAGCCTCGGCGCTGACGTGAAACAGCGGCTGGTGGGGAAAGTAGCTCAGGGCCTCGGCATAGCTCTCGGTGCCCTGGTTAAGGTAGTAGTCCAGCTCAAAGCGGTCTTTTTGTAGCTGTTCTTCAAACAGAGAATGGAGAACAACGGCCCCCGCCCCGGCGTCTTCCATCTGACGCAGGTGGGTGAGATTTTCGGTGAGCGGACCGCAGGCCCCCACCACTAGCGGAGAGCGTAGGTCAAGACCCAAGTAGTTAGTAGAGATGTCCATAGTTGCTTTGGGTTACTCCGGCTGATGTTCTAGACGGTCGAGCGAGTTTGCCAGATCGGACGGCGGCTGGGTATCGACTGAGCGAATGCCGTAGCGAACCAGCAGCGTCGCCCCAAAGCCAAAGAGAACGAGTAGGCTAATCAGCAGGCCCCCGATGAAGGGAATCAGGCTGACCAAAAACAGTACCAGCAGGCCGATCCAAAAATGCTGAAACTTGGCCTCTAGATGTTGTCGGCGCAGTCGCTCACCCAGCCAGACAGCGACAGCCGTGCCGCCAAACAGTCCGGTCAGCAGCGCCCCGAGATTGGCCAGGGGAATCAACAGCGCACCCAGGACGCTACCCGAGAGAAGAATCGACAAGAGCGTCAGGGAGGCAAACCCACCCAATCCATACAGCAGACTCGTCAGCGGGCGATCGTAAACGGCGGCGGTGACGGCGTTAATATGATCCGGCAGCAGCGTCAGGAAAATGAGACCTGCGATCGCAGCGAGCACAAAGCTCAACGTCCAAAACGTGACATGGCCCAAATACAGCGTGCCGAGCACACCAAAGCGGCTAAATACCCCGCTCAGCTGCTCCATCACCGTAAAGGTGTCACCCCGAACCACCGCCGTCTCATCACGAATCAGGCGTCCGCCCACGGCGAAAGCATCGCCCCCAACCTGAACATTCTTGCTCAGCACAAGGTTACCGCCCACGGCAAAGGCGTCTCCCTCAACGGTCGTGCCTGGGGCAACGGTCAGGTCACCGCCAATGGCAAAGGCTTCTTCTATCGGCTCGGGGCCAGTCACCACCAGATCACCGCCAATCTTGAAAGTGCTACTACCCGTATCCGTCATACCGGGACCCGCGTAGGCCGGGAGGACTCGACCGTTGGCCCACAGCGCCCATACCAGGGCGACCAGGGCGACCAGCCACCATCGCAGCGGTTTCCAGCTAATACGTTTAAGTCGGGGGTTCATGAGACATCTCCTAAAGTAAGGGGCTTGTTTGTTGGATTTTATGTTTCAGATTTGGGAGATTGAGAGCCCATTTCCGCCAGATACTGATAGAGCTGCCACCGCGTCTGTACGTCCTGCTGGGCCTGCTGCTGCAGGGCCTTGGCCGCCTCTGGGTGGCTGTGGGTCAGCATCTTGAAGCGGTTCTCGGCCTGCATGGTCTGGGCTACGGGCAGCTTCGGCGCACGACTATCGAGCTGCAGTGGGTTTTGCCCGGCGACGCGGCGGCGCGGGTCGTAGCGGTACAGCAGCCAGCGACCCGAGTCCACAATGGCCTTTTGGTGGTGCATGGCCGTTGACATATCAATGCCGTGGGCGATGCAGTGGGCGTAGGCAATGATAATCGAAGGCCCGTCGTAGGCTTCGGCCTCTAGAAAGGCTTTGAGCGTGTGCTCATCCCGTGCGCCCATAGCGACGCTGGCGACGTAGGCGTGGCCGTAGGTCATCGCCATCAGGCCCAGGTCTTTTTTCGCGGCGGTTTTACCGGCAGCGGCAAACTTAGCCACGGCGGCGCGGGGGGTGGCCTTGGATTGCTGACCGCCCGTGTTGGAGTAGACCTCGGTGTCGAGAACGAGAATGTTGACGTTGCGATCGCAACTCAGCACATGGTCTAGCCCGCCGTAGCCGATATCGTAGGCCCAGCCGTCACCGCCTACAATCCACACACTCTTTTTCACCAGAGTGTCCGCCAAAGACAGCAATCGGCGAGCGCTGGGTCGGAGAGAATCTGGCAGGGAAGGCTCCGCCTCCGCCAAGACCGTCTTCAGCTGATCAACCCGCTCTCGCTGTTCGACAATATCTGCCTCGTCGGCCTGGACGGCCTGTAAAATCGGCTGGGCCAGTTCCGACAGCTGAGCGTTTCCACTCTCCGCCGCCACCCGACTGAGTAATGCCTTAGCATCGTCCCGCTGCTTGTCAATCGCTACCCGAAAGCCCAGTCCAAACTCGGCGTTGTCTTCAAAGAGAGAATTCGACCAGGCCGGACCGCGCCCCTCGTCGTTCTTGGCCCAGGGGGTCGTAGGCAAGTTCCCGCCGTAAATGGACGAGCAGCCCGTGGCGTTGGCCACCAGCAGCCGGTCACCAAACAGCTGAGTTAATAGCTTCAGGTAGGGCGTTTCACCACAGCCCGCGCAGGCTCCCGAGAATTCAAACAGGGGCTGCTGCATCTGCTGCTGGCTAATCTTATGCAGGTCAAGCTGCTGCCGGTCAGGGTTAGGCAGATTCAAGAAAAAGTCCCAGTTGGGTTTCTCCTGCTGCCGCAGATCGACAGGTGCCTGGGTTTGAGAATCGGTTTCGGATGCTTTCTCAGCGGGTTCGTCCGGCGTCTGATATACGGGCGTCATATTAATCGCCTTCAGCCTCGGTATCGCCTTGTTCTTCGCCGGGCACACATCCACGCAGATGCCGCAGCCGGTACAGTCCTCTGCTGCCACCTGCAGGGTAAATTCCTGACCGGCCCATTCCCGCGCTGCGGTGTGCTTAAACGTTGCTGGGGCCGCGTCTAACTGTTCTTGTTCGTAGACCTTGCCGCGAATAACGCCGTGGGGGCAGGCCATTACGCACTTGCCGCACTGCACGCACACCTCTGGGTCCCATACCGGAATTGCCTGGGCAATGTTACGTTTCTCCCACTGGGAGGTTCCGGTTGGGTAGGTGCCGTCACAGGGTAGAGCGCTGACGGGTAGAGAGTCTCCCTGGCGCTGCAGCATCGACCCCAGCACTGTCTTCACAAAGTCGGGCGCAGCCGCGTCTACAGGCGAGGGCAGTGGCGGAATGGTCGTCTCCTGCCTGTTTTCCGTGGGGACCGGGTGCAGATGCTGTAGGGTCTGGTCAACCGCTGCTAGGTTCTTGGCGACAACCGCTTCACCCTTCTTAGCATAGGTTTTGCGAATGGCCGTCTTGATCGCTTCAATCGCTACCGCCTGGGGCAGAATGTTGGAAAGCGCAAAGAAACAGGTTTGCATCACCGTGTTAATGCGTCCCCCCATGCCCGCCTCACGAGCGACCTGGTAGGCGTTAATCCCGTAAACCCGTAGCTGTTTCTGCACAATTTGCGCTCGAATTCGCTCAGGTAGCTGCCCCCAAATTTCCTCGGTGGCGTAGGGCGAATTGATCAGAAAAGTTGCTCCCGGCATTGCCGGTCCTAAGATGTCGAGAGATTCCAAAAGCATCCACTGGTGGCAGGCAACAAAGTTGGCCTGGTCAATCAGGTAGGGCGCGTGGATGCGATCAGGACCAAAGCGCAGGTGAGACGTGGTGACCGACCCCGACTTCTTAGAATCATAAACAAAGTAGCCCTGGGCGTCGTTAGCAGTGGTTTCGCCAATAATTTTAATTGTGTTTTTGTTGGCCCCCACCGTTCCGTCCGACCCTAGCCCGTAGAAAATGGCCCGGACGGTTTGGTCTGACTCAATCGAGAAGGCCGGATTGTAGGCCAGGCTGGTATGCGTTACATCATCGTCAATGCCAATGGTGAAGTGATTTTTGGGCTGGGTCTGATTGCCTTGGAACCCGTCTAGCAACAGGTCATCGTAGATCGCCTTGACCATAGCCGGGGTGAACTCTTTCGAGGAGAGTCCGTACCGCCCGCCCACAATAGTCGGGAAGCGATTGCCCGTATTGGTGAACTGCTGCTCGACTAGCCCGGTTAAAACATCCAAATATAGCGGTTCTCCAGCGCTGCCCGGTTCTTTGGTCCGGTCTAGCACACTAATCGCTTTCACCGTTTTCGGAAGTGCTGCGGCCAAACGCTCGGCATCAAAGGGGCGGTAAAGTCGCACTTTCACCAGGCCAACATTATCGCCCTCTTCGTTGAGCACATCGACCGTGGCCTGCACGGTCTCGCAGCCAGACCCCATCAGCACGATCACGCGCTCAGCGGTAGGACTGCCGTAGTATTCAAAGGGCTTGTACTGTCGCCCAGTCAGATCAGCAAAGCGATCCATCACCTGCTCAACGATGTCCGGGCAGTTCTGGTAGTAGGGGTTGACCGATTCCCTCGCCTGAAAAAAGACATCCGGGTTTTGCGCCGTGCCCCGAATGACTGGATGGTCAGGAGACAGCGCCCGCTGACGGTGTTGGGCAATCAGCTCGTCGTCAATCAGGTCTCGCAGGGTTTCGGCAGGGAGGATTTCCGTTTTTTGAATCTCGTGGGAAGTGCGAAACCCGTCGAAGAAGTGAATAAAGGGAATGCGGCTGGCCAGGGTGGCGGCGGTTGCGATCGCAGCTAAGTCCTGCGCTTCTTGCACTGAGGCCGAACACAGCAGCCCAAAGCCAGTGCTGCGGGCCGCCATTACATCGCTGTGGTCACCAAAAATTGATAGAGCCTGGGCCGCCACCGACCTCGCCGCCACGTGAATGACGCAGGAAGTCAATTCCCCCGCGATCTTGTAGAGGTTGGGCAACATCAGTAGCAGCCCCTGGGAGGCCGTAAACGTGGTGGTGATGGCCCCAGTTTGCAGTGCCCCATGAACGGCCCCAGCCACGCCCCCCTCACTCTGCATTTCAACAATGGCGGGCACCGTGCCCCAAAGATTAGGCTTGCCCCCTGCGGCCCAGCCATCGGCCCACTCCCCCATTGGGGAGGCAGGGGTAATCGGGTAAATTGCCACTACCTCGCTGAGGGCGTAAGCGATACGGGCAACGGCCTCATTGCCATCTAGCGTCGCGTAGGTGCGCTGGCGGGTTTCGCGGGGCTGGCGTGAGAGAAAAGTTGTCATTGGGAGCAATCCTCAACAGCATTTTAGCGGCGGCTCTGATGCGAAACCGCTCTGGAATAGGCATTCACTTCAACCACTGCACTGGTGCCGATATTTAATCAGGCATGTATCGGCAAGAAGGCTATGGCCTGCAGTGACATCATTCCTTGGGTTAATTGCCTATCAGCTTAGAGAGAAAGTTTGGGGAAGTTGTGAGGCGCTCGGACAGCCCTCCCGCGCTCAATCATCGCTCCAGACTTCGTTCGGCAGCAGATCGACAATGCGATCGCGCAGCAGGTACTCATGCTCTTCTAGATCAACCTCAATGCACTCCCACTCCCGCTCGGGGATGAAGCGGCATAGGGTATAGATAGGCTGCTGACGACCGACCACGCCCTGGGTGACCAGAGCCTGAACCTCATCGCGCAACATGTCGAGGGTATAGGTTTTTCTCTGTAGTGCAATAGCCATAGGGCACCCCCCGTAATAACGGCTCGGGAAGCCTAGCCTCCCAGCTTTTAGCGTAGTGGGGAATCTTGGGGAAGCTGTGAGGGACTGTAGCAATTGATACTATTAATCTGAAGCCTGGCCCTGTGCCACCAGCCAGGGCATAACAGCAAAGATGCACAGCATCGCGTAGTAAACAGCCCCCGAAACCGGGTCACGGCTGGTGACATACTCAACGACCGAGAGACCCCGCAGTTGCAGCACCAGAGCAAACTCGGCGACCAGCAGGGTGAAAAGTGCGATCGCACCCATACCCAACCGCGCCCATAGCAAGGGGGGCACCGCCAGCCGCCGCGTTACCCAACGGGCCGCAAAAATAATCGCCACCAGCATAAAGGGCATTTCGAGCAGCTCGCCCAGCCGCACGCCAAAATGAGGAATGGCCCACAGTATGCGAATGGGTCCCAGTACGCAGCCCACTCCAAAAACAACTGCAAAATATAATAGACCCGGCTTGATAACTTTTCGCAGGTTGGGTCGAGATGACCCAGCTGTCGGACTGAAACCGGCATTTAGCACCGGTTGCTGGTTTGAATGACTTAACATGGCGAACCCCACTCAGAAGCGTATAGAAGAACAGGATGCTGTTCTTTCTACTGACAACTTAGTTCGAAAACATGAGGAAACTGTGAGCCAACCGGGCAGCCACTGATAGGGCTTCAATCCGATAGCCTTGATGCTCGGGCCGCCTGCAAAATTTGCACGCCACCCCACAACACTAAGGCGGCAATGCCGAACCCAATCAGTAGGTCAGGCAGGCGAGACTGTAGAAGCGCCACCAGCAGCCCTGCCCCAATCACGCTGAGGTTGGCAATCACGTCGTTTTTTGAAAAGATCCAGCTGGCCCGCATGTGAATGTCTCCCTGCCGATGTCTAGCCAGGATCCACAGACAGGCAATATTGGCCAACAGCGCCAACAGCCCTATGCCCATCATCAGTGCAGATTCGGGATGGCTGCCCCAAAAGAGCTTTCTTAGAACATCGACCAGCACCAATCCGGCGAGCGTCATCTGAAAAACACCGCTCAAAGCAGCAGCCCGCGTTTTGTCAGCAGCTGACCGACCCACAGCGAGCAGTGAAATGCCATACACCGTAGCGTCCGCCAACATATCCAAAGAATCAGCAATCAGCGCGGTCGAATGTGCCAAAACTCCCGTGAAGGCCTCCAGGCAGAACATCGCTGCGTTAATCAGCAAGAGATAGCCCAGTGCCCGACGCTGCGCTGCGTGCTTGGCTTCCATCTGACAGCCGCAGTCTGACATGTTCTCACCTGTGATATCACTAGAGGTATCGTATCCGACTGGCAGATAGGGGCCTTACTGGGGTCGTTGCTGCCCCCATATCATCAGCGTTAACCAGTTTTGAATTTGGCCCCACAGCGTTTGGTGGGTTGGGCTGACCCGGAGTTCTTCTTCTAAAACGGCCTCAGTTGGCGTTGGCGTTGGGCGGCTAGCATGGGCCGGAATGCGCGGCACGGTTGGATCGCCCTCAGGTGAGAGTACGCCCTTAGCAGCCGGGGCCGCCCCAATTTCATGAGCCGGGTCAAGCGGAACTTGCCAGGACTGGCGAACCTGCTGAGAATGTGCATTAGTATGCTGTTCCCAAGGATCGGGCACGGGAGACCCACTCGCAGCATCAGTCGCCTGTTGTTTTTGGGTAAAGTCAGAGCGGGTATGGTCAGACATGATTGCGACCTCCTGTCGAATGTAAAGCTGTTTGTGAGGGAGCCTTGCCTTTAGCCTCGGCAAGGTCAGGCTGGCATTGAAAAATGGCCTGACTCAGATAGGCATAGAGGCTGGCCAGCCCCTGTCCCGTAGTGGCCGATAGCTCAAAGATCAGCGCCTGGGGGGCAATCAGATGCAGGTAGCGCAGTGCCGCCTCGCGGTCAAAGTCAACATACGGAGCCAGGTCAATCTTGCTAATTATCACGGCATGAGCGGACTTGAACATGGCCGGATACTTCAGCGGCTTGTCCTCGCCTTCGGTGACTGACATCATGACAATGCGCAAATCTTCGCCCAGGTCATAGATGGCCGGGCACACTAGGTTGCCCACGTTTTCGATAATCAGCAAGTTGAGGGCTTCCAAGTCTAGCTGTCGGGCCGCCTGATAAACGCCATCCGCTTCCAGGTGACAGAGCGTGCCTGTCGTGATCTGCACAGCAGGCACACCAGTCTGACGAATGCGTTCCGCGTCGCGCTCGGTCGCGAGATCGCCGACAACGACACCCGCCCGAACCCGATCCGTATGACGCTTGAGCGGGTCAGCGCCAGCCAACAGATCTCGATCGTTCAATAGCCGGGTTACCAGGGTAGTCTTACCCGCACCGGGCGACGAGAGTAGATTGATCGCCAGCAGGTGACTAAAGGCCGCTCGATTCCGCTCGGCATGACTATTGTTTTGATCCATCACGTTTTGATGGAGCGCTAGAACTCGGGGCAAGGCTGTCTCGGTAGAAGCCTGTACCTTGCTCGTATTGCAACCGCAGTGACCACACATGTTATGACATCTCCAACAGCGTCAGATCTAAACTATCTCCTTGACAGACTGTGGTACTTAGAAGCTGGCAGCGGGGGCACGCATAAACCCAGTCTTCTGGACGAAACGTCTGCTGGCAGCGATCGCAGTAGCACAGGGCAGGGACAGTTTCTAGCTGTAGTGTCGCCCCTGCCGCCAGGGTACCTGGACTAACGACGTCAAAGGCAAAGCTCAAGGCTTCAGGAACAATGCCAGAGCGCTCCCCTACCTGGAGCCCAAGACGATGGATTTTCTGCGCACCCTGGGCCTTAGCATGGTCTAAAGCCAGCGAGAGGGTAGCTTCCATCAGGCTGACTTCATGCATTGCTAGCTTCAGGACTCATACAGACGGGCTGGCGATAGGTCATGAAGAATTGCTCAATCGCTCTAAGAACCCGATCGCACCCGTGCTGAGCGGTGGGCGAAAGCTGTTCTCCCAGGTCGAAACATTCAATCGGGACCTGGAGTAACCAGGCCTGTGGATGGTAACCGTACAGCGATTCGGTGAGCTTCAGCAATGTCCACGGATCGTAGACATGACTGCCGGTAAATTGATCGTCTGACGACGATGCCCCCATTACAATTGGCTCAATTTGAATCGATCGGGTACAGCTCTGGCTACAAGCATCAACAAAGATGACGTAGTCAGCCTGAGCAAGCTCATCGGCCAATTCGGGGACCAATTGTTGAACCGATAGCGTTCTCACCGATGGTAGATGCCAGCTAGCCACGGCTGCTGCCACAACTGGTCCGACAGCGTCATCACCCCGTAGTTCGTTGCCGTAACCGATAACAAGAAAGCTACAGGGAGTTGTCGCTCGGGGCGTCGTAATTTGAGGACGAGAAGAAGTAAGCGTCAAGAGTCAGCCTCCCTGAAAGTAGATATAGGTTTCGCGGCATTTACTCTACCGTCAGCTTCAGGTTAAGAAAGAAAAATGAGGATCCTGTGAAGGAACTGAATCGGGACAGCCCACGTTTCGAGAAGCGTGGGCGAATCCAGACAGCCAAACACGAAAACTCACCGTTCAGGCGGGGCAAAGCTTATTTGGCGGCCATCATCTCAGTAGCGGAAGTAAGCGTGTCCGAGAACTTCGATTTATGCACCACTAAAACAGAGCAGGGGGCATGGTGCATGACATAGTTGCTAACGCTGCCCATCAGCAGCTCATCGAAGCCCCGGCGTCCGTGGCTGCCCACCATGATGAGGTCGGCGTTCCAGGTCTTAGCCAACTCGCAAATCGCCGGACCGGGGTTACCCGACACCTGCGTAAACTCAGTCTGAACGCCGAGGGTCATGGCCTTGTCGGTAAAGCTGCGTAGCCGCCTCAGCCCAGCCATTTCGTACTCTCGGTAGCGTTCTGTGTACACCTCCCACAGATTCTCATCCATGCTCATAGGGTAGTAGCCCGTTCCCGAGAACGAGGGAATGGCTAAACTACCGTCACCTTCGGGGGTCAGGACGCTAAGCAGCATCAAATCGGCCTGGGTCGATTGGGCCAGGGCCACGGCCTGATCAAACAGGCTTCGACAGGTATCGCCATGGTCCAAGGCAATCAAAATTTTGTTGAACATTATCCAGTCCTCCAAGGGTAAAAATGTTGCCCGCACGACCGGCCTAGCCTGCCCCAGTCGCTAGCTGCTGCTCCATATCGGCAACCGCCAGGGTGGTTTTCAGTACAGAGTCGGCATTGAGGCTAATTGAGTCGATGCCCTGCTCAACCAAAAACTGAGCAAAGTCAGGATAGTCACTGGGGGCCTGCCCGCAGATGCCAATTTTGCGCTGACACTGCTTGGCTTTCTCAATCACCAGTCGGATCATCTGCTTGACCCCCGCATTGCGCTCGTCAAACAGGTGAGCTACCAGTGCCGAATCCCGGTCGAGCCCCAGCGTCAGCTGGGTCAGGTCGTTGGACCCAATCGAGAACCCGTCAAACACCTGGCTAAACTGTTCTGCCAAAATGACGTTGCTCGGAATCTCGCACATCACATAGACCTGCAGTCCGTTCTCGCCCCGAACCAGGCCGTGACTGGCCATCTCTGCCAGCACTCGCTTCCCCTCTTCTGGCGTGCGACAGAAGGGCACCATCGGAATCACGTTGGTCAACCCCATCTCTTCTCGGACGCGCTTGAGCGCGATACACTCTAGCGCAAACGCTGCTCGGTAGCGGGGGTCAGTATAGCGAGACGCACCGCGCCAGCCAATCATGGGGTTCTCTTCGTCGGGTTCAAAGTCATCTCCGCCGAGCAGATTGGCGTACTCGTTACTCTTGAGATCGGACAGGCGAATCACCACCGGTTTGGGATAAAACGCGGCTGCAATGGTACCCAGCCCATGGGCCAACCGTTCCACAAAGAAATTCGGTTTGTGGTCGTGAAGGGCAGTAATTGCCGCAATGCCTCGCTTTACCGATCCCTCCTCAAGCTCATCAAAGTGCAGCAGCGCCAGCGGATGCACCTGGATGTGGTTAGCGATGATAAATTCCATCCGAGCCAGCCCAACGCCGTCACAGGGAATCTGCGCCAACCGGAAGGCCTGTTCTGGGTCACCCACATTCATCATGATCTGGGTGCGGGTGCGCGGCAGCTGATCAATCTGAGTCTCGTCTACACGGAAGGGCAATAGCCCGGCATAAACTTTACCCACTTCACCCGCCGCGCAGCTGACCGTAACAGGCCGCCCAGATTCAATTGCCTGCGTCGCCGTCCCACAGCCCACAATGGCGGGGATGCCCAGTTCTCGGGCAATGATGGCGGCGTGACAGGTCCGGCCCCCCTGGTCGGTAACAATGGCGCTGGCTCGTTTCATGATGGGCTCCCAATCGGGATCGGTGCGCTGGGTAATCAGCACCTCTCCAGCCTGAAAGTCCATAATGTTTTCGACTGAGCGAATGACGCGGGCCTGCCCCTGACCGATCATTTCGCCAACGGCCTGGCCGGTAATCAGCGGGGGCTGGGTGGCTACGTTGGCTTCTAGCACATAGCTTTTCAGCACCGAGGTAGACTTTTGGGACTGCACGGTTTCAGGACGAGCCTGCACAATAAACAACTCTCCAGTAAGACCGTCTTTGGCCCATTCCATGTCCATGGGGGTGTGGACACCTCGGACCTGGGAGTAGTGATCTTCGATAATGCAGGCCCAGCGCGCCAAGGCCAAAATCTCATCGTCGGTTAGGGCGTAGCGCTGTCGGTCAGCATCGGAAACGGGTACGTTTTTGGTCAGCTTGCTGCCGCCAATGTCGTAGACCATTTTGATCTCTTTGCTGCCCAAGCGCTTTTTGAGAATAGGTCGATAGCCCTGCTGTAGCGTGGGCTTAAAGACCAGATATTCGTCGGGGTTCACAGCGCCCTGCACAACCGTTTCGCCCAAACCGTAGGCCGCCGTCACCAGCGCCGCATTCTTGAAACCGGTTTCGGTATCGATGGAGAACATCACCCCAGACGTTGCCAGGTCGGAGCGCACCATTCGCTGAACGCCGACCGATAGCGCCACGGTCAAATGATCAAAGCCCTTGAGGGTACGGTAAGAGATCGCGCGGTCAGTAAATAGCGACGCAAAGCACTTGTGGCAGGCTTCGAGTACGCCTTTTACGCCATGGACGTTGAGGTAGGTCTCTTGCTGCCCCGCAAAGCTGGCGTCGGGCAGGTCTTCGGCGGTGGCGCTGGAGCGAACGGCCACGTCGATGTCGGGGTGCTGACTGCGATCGCACAAATCTAAGTAAGCTTTCGCAATCGCCTGCTCCAGGTCCGGCGGAAAGGGCGTCTCTAAAATCAATGAACGAACGCTACGACCACAGCGGCGCAGGGCTTCGACGTCTTCAACATCGAGATTGGCAAAGTGCGATCGCAACTGCCCTTCCAACCCAGCCTGCTCAATAAAATACCGATAGGCATCGGCAGTCGTTGCAAAACCTGTAGGAACCCTTACGCCTTGGGGCGTAAGCTGCTGAATCATCTCCCCCAAAGACGCATTCTTTCCACCCACTAACGGGACGTCGTGGATGCGAATCTGCTCAAATTCGAGAATAAAAGGAGACGATGTCGTTTCTTTTGTCGCTAGAGTTGACAGTCTGGTCTGGATCATGAATCGACTCCGAAAAAGACGTCACAGAAGCCGTTCTTAACGCTTCCAATCTGTTTATAGGGCAAGAGTCTGAGGAAACTATGAGGGCAAAAGGGAGAAGTATATTTCGTTTCGTTAAGTCTGAGCTGTGGATATTCCATTGGGTATTAATCGTGCGAAAATTAAGGAGAAACAGAGAGCAAACAATCTGTTTCTAGCCAGCGTAAGTCTAAAGCAAATTAAGTCCAGAGCGAACTCAGAGTATCCTCATCATTCAACTCTGTCTGGACAGTATTACGAGTTATCGCTGGTGGCCATAAGCGGGCGATACGTGGATGTTACGTAGATGTTAAATAGTGCGTGTGGCACAGGTCGCTACAGCTGCCGCACAGAGAGGAGGTTCTCATGAAGACACGCTATCTTGCTGCATTACCGCTGCTAGCCGCTGTTGCCTTAGGTGGCACAGGGTTATCGGCCCTGGCCGAAGCGCCTGCCCCGATTGACGAAGTGCGGGCTGCAAACGTGCGTCGGCTGCTTGTCACTAACGCCTGCTTAGAGTGCGATCTGGTCGGCGTGGATTTGAGCAATCAGCACCTAATTGGTGCCGACCTACGGGGAGCCCTGCTAACCGGGGCCGACCTATCTTGGTCTAACCTGGAAGGGGCAGATATGACTAAAGCTGACCTGACCGGAGCCAACCTGACGGGTGCATTTCTCACCAACACGAGCTTGGTCTCTGCCGACCTGGATGGAGCTAACCTGGCCGAGGCTCAGCTCTACTACGTAGACGTTACTGGCGCGTCGATGAGCGATCTCAACCTGGCAGGGGCTACGGTCGTCGGGACCCCGATCAGCATTGGCGATGGCCCAGAAGTCATGGAAGAAGAAACGCCTCCGGTGCTTTCCCCAGAAGATAGCTGGCCGCTGCCGCCGCTGAGCGAGCCGTCTCCGTATCCGGGTGAAATCTTGGATGTGCCCGAGCAGATTCTGCCTGACGTTTAGCAACTCTCTATTTTAGCAACTCTCCATGAGGTCTCTTCTCTCTACCAGCAGTCGTCCCGTAGTTACGGGGCGGCTGCTTACCTTATCATGCTTACCTTATCAAAGATGAGACGCCAGGGTTCTGCCTTTAGGAGTAGAAGGTAGGAGATAGGAGATAGAAGGTAGGAGATAGAATGCTTCAGAAAAGGACAGACATTACTGCCTGTCCTTAATTAATCCAACGTCGCTAACCACTCAAAACAGTTGAGAAGGGAATGGCCCTAGTGCTAGTGCTGCCGACGGGCATCAGAAATATCTCCCTCAAAGGGCTGGGGTCCGGTGGCTGGGTAGTCATCATCGCTGGCGCTAAAGATCCGCCGGGCAGCTTCTAAAATCCAGTTACTCATTTGCTGAAGCGTCTGGCTGAACGAGGTAACTGTTTTCTGTAGCTTAGTCATAATGGCTCTCCTGCATTAGATCGTGAGAAAACTTGCTTCAGGAAGACTCGCTTAGGCCTCTTCCCCTACGATTTACAGACTATCGGAAAACTTTGAGGATGTTGTGAGCAGGGGACAGTGAGGGGCTTTGAGCCTCGATCTTTATTCTGTAGGGACTCTAGCGCCCCTTCTCCCTGGGAAGAAGGGGCTGGGGGATGAAGGCTTTGTGCATCCCCTTTGCTTATCCCTAAGTCATCACCGGCGAGGAGCGATATGCGTCTGTTTCCATCGGCGTAGCGGCTGCTTCAGGCGACTTCGGGTGGGTCACCCATACGGAACAGGGCGCACGATGGCTGACATAGTGGCTCGTGCTACCCAACAGCATTTCTCGCAGCCCTGACAGACCCCTGCAGCCTATGACAATCAGGTCTGCAGGCCACTGCTCAGCGGCCTGACAAATCTGTTGTCCCGCTAGCCCTTGCATGACGTCATAGCTAACCGCGATGCCCTCTGTTTCAAGGTTGGCAGCCTGAGACCGCAGCCAAACCCACCAGTCGTTAACAAATTTGTTCCATTCCTGGTGATATCGATCGGTAATGGTTCGGGTGTACTCGACAATGTATTGGCTGTTGTCAAAGAGCGGCATTTTGGGGCTGCCAGGGTCACCCTCAACCAACACATGCACCAGCTTCAGCTCCGCGCCGTAGGCTTTTGCCAGGGAAACGGCTTCTGCAATGGCTTGTTCTGAGGTGTCGGACCGATCCACCGGTACAAGAATTCGCTGAGTCGGGGCAGGCGGGACGACGTCTGCCGTTGTCGATGCACCGCTTTTCCGAAGTTCTAGCTTGATGGAATCGGGAGGCCGAACAATCATCACCGAGCAAGGCGAGCGACGCATGACGTAATTGCTGACGCTGCCCAGTAACCACTCACTCCAGGCTGAACGGCCACGACTCCCCACAATAACCGCATCGGCCTCCCAGCGCTCGGCTGCGTCACAGAGCTTACCGCCTGGGTTGCCGTAGGTCAGCTCGTAGGTGGCTTCAACCCCGGCATCAATAGCGGTGCTCGCCTGCTGCTCTAACCACGACCGGGTATGGGAGACAAACTCGTTCCAGTCCCGCTGGTAGGCATCAATCAGGGCTCGGTCGATCATCGGATAGTAGTGTTCGCCCATGTAAAACGCCTGCTGTGGGGCGTCTGGCTCGCTATCCACCATACTGTGGATCAGTCTGAGCTGAGCGCCCCAGCGTTTTGCGATCGCAATCGCCTGTTGCAGTACTTGCGTACTCAGTTCCGATCGATCCAGCCCAACTAAAATCTTACGCATGCTGATATTCTCCCGTTTGGGTCGCAGCTATCTCACCGCGACAATTGGCTGACCCAGCGCGTCAAAACGCCCACTCAGCCTCCTTACTCTTTACTGTAGGAGAACAACATGAGGAATTTGTGAGGCGAGCAATCGAACCGCTATGCCCCTAACAGCGGGGCTTCCAAAATGCGATCAATCCGCGCCAACACATCTTCTAAATGGGCCTCGGTCGTCACCGGCAGCTGTCCGCGATAGCGCCGGAGGGCGGCGTCTACCTCATCCCCCAGGTTTCTCAGCTGGTAGCGGGCCAACACGCGGGCATCCTCCGGTGCGCCCAGCGTTGTCACCACCCCCATGAAGTCAGGAAAGCTTTGCGCCGACAGCGCATCGGTAAAAGACCGGCGCAGGGCCAGATTCGCCAAAATGTTCAAATGCTGGCGCTGTAGCCCCCGCCGCAGGCTCGACAGCTCAGGGACGGTCTCTTTTTCTGTGATCAGCTCGGCCCAAATGCCTTGGTGCAAACTCTCAAACAGTTCCGGCAGCGTTAGCGCATCGGGTTCATCCGTCTTAAATTCAGCATCCCTGACCCGCGCCAGGCGGCTAGCACTCATCAGGTTACTCAGCGTCAGGCTCTGCACCTGCAGCACCCGGTCGTAAATCGGGTAGTCCAGCTGAGCGCCGGTAAACGCCCCACCCCAACGTTCCCAGCGGTCGGGCGGCAGCTGGTTCAGCAACCGGGCAGAAAACTGAAACGCATCGGGCGCAAACACCCGCTGGTTGAGCACAGCCAGTGCCTGTCGCTGCTTCTCCGTCGGAATCGGTGCCAGCGGCGTTTGGGTGGACGAAGCCCATGGGTCGAGCCGTCGAAACCGCTGCCCGCCCACATAGTTCGCCAGGGTCATCGTATTCCGTTCAAAATGGTTGAACACCAGATCCACCCGCTGCCTGAGGCTGCCGTAGCCCTCTCCTCGATTGACCGACAGCCGACCCAGTCGACCCCAAATAGACTGGGCATTTTCGAGCTGCCAAACGGCAAACTGCATCGGATCGCTGCTCAAATCCCAGGCGTTCGCCTCAGGGTCAATCCCGTCAAAGGTGTCTTCGTCACTGGAGTAGGCCAGCTCCGGCGCTTCGCTCTGGGCCGTAATCTGTCGCAGCGTCCGGTGCTCTTCGCGCCGCGTCAGAGATGCGGGCACCTCTCGGTAGCCATAGTCAATCGCCCAAATGTCGTAAGGCCCCAGCCGAGTCGAGAAAAAATCGCCCTGTTCCGTGCCAGGCGGGGCAATGTTAGGGGGCGTATAGTCCATAACTGAACTCACCAGCCCTTGAGAGCGGGTCACCTGCGGATCGTGGAGCTGATCGGGCGGCAGCAGCTGACTGCCGACAAAGTTATGACGCAGACCCAGCGTATGCCCCACCTCATGGGCCACCAGCCAGACCAGGCTTTGATGCACGTAGGTTTCTAGCTGCGTGGCAGACAGGTTCGCCCTATCGACCGCCGCCAGCGCCAGCGCCCCAAACGCCATCTGTTGTTCTCCGGCGTAGGCCGCACAGCGACCGTGGGCCTGATGGCCCGCATCAGCGCCCCCGGCTCTTAAATGCGCCTGGGCCTGCTGCAAACCCGCTTCTCCGCCCGCCTGCAGCGCTGCCCACTGCAGGTACCAGCCCTGAGCGGGCTGACCGCACAGCTGCAGATAAGCCTGGGTCTGCGGAGTCAAATCCAGCCCGGTCCACTGATAACTCCGCTCTAGCCATCGCACAATACTGGCATCCAGAATGATATCCGCATCTAAAATCTCACCGGTCAGCGGATTGGTGCGAGAAGGCCCCATACCGAGAAAGTTAGGGCGAATCGTGTCGGTCCAACGAATCACGTTATAGCGCACATCTGCCGGATCCCACTGGGCGTCGTCCGGCATCGTTTTGACTTCAATCGCGTTCTCAAAGCCTGCCTGCTCAAACGCTTCGTTCCACAGCAAAACCCCGTCTTTGATGGACTCACGATAGGCGGGGGGGACTGTGTTCTCAATCCAAAAGACAATCGGCTGCTTCGGCGGCGACATCGCCTGCTCAGGATGCTGCTTTTCTAAGTGCCAGCGATGGATGTAGCGGGTAAAGGCGCCGGATTGACCGGGCTGAACCGGATTACGAAACGCGGTTTCAAAATAGCCAACCTGCTCAGCCGCCTGACGGGGAAGATAGCCGTTGTCTTCGGGCAGCGCGGATAGGCTGTAGCGTATCTGCAGGTTGAACCCACGGGCGTCGGCCAGCCCTCTCAGCGAAAGCCCCAGTAAGGCCGCCAGCGGATCACTGCCTGCGCCGTCTTGAGTAAACGCCAGCGTCGCCCCGATCTCTAAATTGTCGGGAAACAGCGCCAGCTGATCAACCTGGGATAGCTCCGCACTTTGGCTGTAGTCACCAATACCCCGCCCCAGCGAACTACCCAAATCGGCCAAATCGCGCGTTATCAGCAAATCGGACAAATCAACCAGCTTCGCGCCAGAATCAGGGTCAACGCCAGCAACCTTGACCGCTGTCACAACAGAGTCGCTAAACGACCCGGCCCTAAGCCGCTGCTGCCAGCCCCGACGACTGTCCTCGACAATTGTGGTGTTGGGCACCACGACCTGTAGCTGGTCGCCAGGCGCATCTCGAAACTGAAACAGAAAATTGTTGAGCGGTCGGCCGCGATAGAGACCGGCATCGCCAATGCCAGATTCTAGCGTGGTGACCAACAGGTAGTTGTGGTTAAGCTGCTCGGGGGGCAGGGCCAGGTAGGCTTTGCCAGACCGGACATCGCTATAGACTGTGAACAGCCCTTCGCGCTTTTCTAACCCGGTGGTGAGCGATTCAAAGGAGGGGATCGGTTCGGCGGGGGTGGCTGCCAGGGTGCGGCCAGAGGCTAACCCCAGCCCTAGCGCCAGCCCTAGCCCTAGCAGCGCCAGTAGCAGACCTCTCCCCATCGAGCGCCAGCGCCCTCTTACCTTCATAGCGATCCCGTCGGTGATTAGAACTCCCCACCAGTTTGAACCGGATCTATCTGAAAGGGCATACACTTTATGAAATCTGCAGCAATGCCGCAGCGATGGCTGTGAAGGCTTTTGAATCGGCACAGTAGACGGAGCGCTATGGCCATAAAGTGGCCGTTAGCCGGTAACGGCATCCGTGAGCCTCACGGAACGGCGTGAAAATAACGGTCTAGCGCTACTCGCTCAACATACAAGGAACTGGGGAATAAGGGCTTTGCCTGATGCTCTACCGACCTGCGACTCACCCATAACAGTTATTGCATAGAATTATTGCAAAAATTGCATCAGCTGCCCTCGCTTTGTCAACAACGGTAACGAACGTTACAAACCGGGAATGTTGGGACTGGAATGCTGTCCTTACGTCGCCACCTATACTCTCACCTATGCTCCAGCTTAGAGACCTGCTCCTGCCTGCCGCCCTTGGACTCATTGCTGGTGTTGGCCATGGCATCGTGTCTCATCAGGCTGATTTGCCGTTATCACTGGTAGACCAGGTGGTGCAGCCTCTCTCTGCCGCTGAACCCCTGAGAAGTTTTTAGGACAATCGCCACTGTCTGAACTTGCGGCTAGAATCGGGAAGAAATGCCTGAAAATGCCCCATGACCTCAGCTGTTTCTTACATTGCCAGGCCAGAAACCACCGTCATTTATTGAGGGCGCTAGATACGCCTGACCAGCGCTACGATGTTTACCACATGTGGGGCATCGGTGGCGTCGGCAATTTTACCCTGACTCGTGAGTTAATCAACACCTATCAAGAAGCCATGAGCTCCGAGTTGTTCATACACGGTAGAGAGGAGTTTGGGTTCAGTGTTTCAGCTGGCCCACAAAAACACGGTGCCTGTCCTACTCCAACCGTGCAGGCGATTCAACCAGCACCTTCGAAATCGCCTGCTGCCGCCGCCGCTGATCTCGGGTCACCGACTCCAGCGTATTGCCTAAACCTGGCGCGTTCCATCGCCCCGTATCGGGGTGAATAAACGACCGCGTTCTGGCCCAGACCACCCGTTCGGCCTCACCCATGTCGCTACGCTTGGCCCGGTCGAGCCACTTAATATAGCCCCGGTCCAGTGCCGTCGTCGGGGCCTGATTCGCCAAATCAATACCGTTTAGCTCCTCCAACAGCGTGAGTTCGATGCCCTTTTCTGTGGCCTGCCGCCGTAGTTCGGTAGCCTGTCGCTGCAGGCGAGCCAGCTGTTTAGCATCCGCCTCTGCCGCTGAACGCGCCCCGTGCTGGTACGAGAACGTACCCAAGTTCCACACCCCATTCCCCGGATCGGTATGACCGTTGTAGTAGCGAGTATAGCCGCCGTCCGCTGTACGAGTACCCTCCGCATGGCCCACCGCATGGGCCACGAGAGAATCGGAACCGCCTTCGAACAGCTGGCCCAACCCATAGTTAGCAGCCGGGGCTTCTGCAGGTTGCACAGGCGGGGTAGGCTCGTCGAGGGTCGGCTTTACAGGCAACGGCTCCACCGCAGGCAGTTCCGTAACCGATGCGGCCCCTAGCTCAAAGCTCAGACCCACCGCCACAGACGTTTCTCTTCGAGGTGCCGTCTCCGCCACCTCAAAGCTCAGCGCTACGGTTTCGGCCCGTGCAGCACCTCCCACCATCGTCAGCAACAGCCCAGCCGCAAGGCTCCATAGTTGTTTCATCCCTGTTCTCCAGCAACAAACTGTTCAATCAGCTGAGTCGAAGGCTCGACCATCACCCAGGTACCATCCGGCTGTTTACGCAGCGCGGCAAACACCAACTGGTCTGCGTGACCGATGGGCTGCCGCTGCCGCCGCCACCCCAACTTGGCCCGCTTGACCCCACACAGACGAAACAGGTAGGCAGGAACCTCTGCGCTCGACAACAGCAGGCAGCCGCCCGGTGTCGGATGCACCTCCCCATCGAACGGCATCTGTACCACATCACCCGCCAGATTAAGGGTGATATCCCCCAATCCACCGCTGACGGCGTAACCCGCCACCTGGCTGCCTGCCTGCAGCGCCCAGTTTTGCTGCACCTGAATGCGCCGCTGGGTCACGGGCGAGCGGCCACAGCCGGTCAAGGCCCAGCCCAGTAACAACAAACTGCTAATTTTGTACGCTAAATCCATACCCTGCATATTCCTCTCCTTCATAAAGCACAACTAGCCACGTATTGGGGTCAAACGCCAGCGGATAGGCTTCCCGCACCGCCTGCACACCAGCCCGGACTTCGAGGTGGGGCAGGGTGCAGTAGGGCGTTTCAACAATCTCTCGAACCGTTTTCTTTTCTGACCGCTCAGGGATGGCCAACAGCTTAGCAAGCTGCTCTCGTGAAAGCACTGCCGTAGACTGGGTGACCTCCTGACAAAGATCTTTCTGCGCGGCGGCCTCGGCCTTAAACCATTCGCCTGCATCTAACCCGAAGCTAGCCAGAGCTAGCACCCAGCCCGCCGCCAGCCAATAATAGCTCCGGCGTCGTGGCATTCTACGAAGTTTCTGTCGTCGCATCATCCGCCTCCTTGTGTAATAAAAAATGATTTCGATTACTGTGATTCTAGAGACAGGCTTCGATAGCTCGCAACCCTTTTCCAGATTGGACTTCAGCCATTTTATCTATGCAACAACCCAGCAACCTAACCGTAGGGCAGTCTCAACAGATTTCAGAATTGCGCGAACTTTTTAGTGCAACCACCTGCCGTTGCATTAACGGTTTCGACAGGTTCCTTCTGGCTCCGCTAAGGAACGTTAGCTACATTTCTTCACTGAGAGGGGCTAGAAAGCGTATAAAAACGCACAAACAGATTCATTTCCTCTCTCTACGATGATTTTGCAGCTAAATAGCTAAATACTTTGGGATAGCTGCCTAAAAAGCCTCGGGAGTCACCATGAACTGGACAAAACGCTGGGCCTATGGCCTACTTGGATGCTGTATCGCAGCGGCACTAGCCCTCGGCGGATTGTTCGTTGATTACGAGCAAGTGTTTGCCGCAGAACACGCACATTACCTACCGGCCAATGCAGACACGGTTCATTGGGGCTACTTTAGCCAGTCGCTAGAACCCAAGCTAACGGTTGACTCAGGGGATGTGATCACGATTGAGACCCTGACCCACCACGCGAACGACGATGCAGGGCTCATGGTCTCGGGCGACCCCGGTGCTGAAAGCGTATTTGCCTGGACGGAAGACAGTAAGGGCGTCAACCGTCGCGGGGCCGGGCCGCTAGATGCCTCCATATTCGGACGCGGAGCCGGTGAAGGCTTTGGCGTGCACATTCTCACCGGGCCTATCTACATCAACGGCGCAGAGCCTGGAGACGTGCTAGAGGTCGAAATACTTGACACGTCACTGCGCCCTAGCGCCAATCCAGAACAGGAAGGTAAAACCTTTGGCAGTAACGCCGCCGCCTGGTGGGGCTTCCACTACAACGACATGATTGAAGAGCCCAAGCCCCGCGAAGTAATCACGGTATACGAGATCGATACAACCGAAGACGAGGTTTATGCAGAGGCCCTGTACAACTATCGCTGGGTACCACAGACGGACCCCTACGGTGTGGTTCACGAGATTATCGACTATCCGGGCGTACCCGTTGACCACGACACGATTGAGAAAAACTTTGAGGTACTTGAGGGCGTTCGGGTGCCGATTCGCCCTCATTTTGGCGTGATTGGTCTGGCCCCCAAGGAAGCCGACATTGTTGACTCAATTCCCCCCAGCTACTTCGGTGGCAATATTGACAACTGGCGAATTGGCAAAGGTGCAACAATGTATTACCCGGTGGCAGTAGAGGGGGGACTGCTCTCGCTCGGAGACCCCCACGCGGCACAGGGTGACTCTGAATTGGCGGGTACAGCCATTGAGACATCGCTGACGGGCACGATCAAGGTGATCGTTCACAAGCAGGCCGATTTAGAAAGTACGATTCTTGAAGACTTAAACTATCCTCTGCTTGAAACAGACACTGAGTATGTGGTGCATGGCTTTAGCTATGCCAATTATCTAGAAGAGCTAGGCGAGACGGCCCAGCAGGATATCTACAGTAATTCATCGGTCGATGAGGCAATGCGCGATGCCTTTAGAAAAATGCGTCACTTTCTCATGACCACCCAGGGGCTTTCAGAAGATGAAGCGATTTCACTGATGTCGGTAGCGGTGGATTTTGGCGTGACTCAGGTGGTGGACGGAAACTGGGGTGTCCACGGCGTGATTGCAAAGGATGTACTGCCAGAAGCATAGAAACCGGTGGGGCGACCGAACATTGCCGAAGATCTGCCCAAGGCAGCCCCATAGCGTTCTGCGATGTTCTGAGTAGGGGGTGCTTTCTTGGAACTTTTAGTTTTGCGTTCGTTTTGGACGGGGCCGACCCCATTAGACGCGCTGGTTCATCAAACGCTGGAGGGCGGGTTCGACGGCATTGAAGGCCCCATCCCCACGAACCCAGCAGAGCGGCAGCAGTTTCGTCGCCTGCTTCAAGATAGTAGCCTTGCCTTCATCGCTGAGGCGACCACTGGTAGCGACCCAAACAGCCCTAAAGATTGGTGGATTCCTCGTCCAGATCGAAGCGTTGATGAACATTTGCAAGATCTAACCTGGATTATAGACCATGCCATTGAAATGGGCGCACTATTTGTGTCGACGATGTGCGGCTACGACGCCTGGTCATGGTCTCAAAATGTTGATTTTTTTGGCCGTGCCCTAGCGTTAGAACAAGCCGCTGGCATCACGATTAGTTTTGAAACCCACCGCAGCCGCTCCCTGTTCAATCCCTGGATTACCCGCGATCTCCTGAATCAATTTCCAACCATGAAGCTGACCTGCGACTTCAGCCACTGGTGTGTTGTCTGCGAGCGCCTGATTGATACGGAGTGGTCAATTTTAGAACTCTGCGCTGAACGTGCCCAGCATATTCAATGCCGTGTAGGCTATCCTCAGCATGCCCAGGTGACCGACCCACGAGCGCCTGAATCTCAGGCGGCCCTGACGGCCCACGAGCGATGGTGGGATCTCATTTGGGAGCAGCAACAGCAGCGAGGAATGTCCCAAACCACGATGATGCCGGAATTTCTTGACGATGGTTACATGCAAACGCTGCCCTACACTCAGAAGCCAGTAGCAGACGTTTGGGAGATTACCTGCTGGATGGCGCAGCGACAGCGGCAACGGTTTTCGCAAAGATAAAGCAAAAATGGACATTGCTAACGATTTTCACGCACTCGCCAGTCAAGGGGTCGATCGGTATCCGTCGAGACAACGACACTCTGCAAAATTCGTTAGCGTTTTGCTTAGATGTTCGCTCCAGGACAGGCAGTCAAGGGGTATTGACCCGTGGCATTGAATTCTCTAGGAGAAAGACAGACTTATCTTCGGGACAGTCATCCACACTTTGGTAGATCAGACAAGCATAGTCAGCTTTCTGTTGAATCTGTTTCCAAGGCGTATGTTCTCAAAGGAAAGCCCGTCCTCGCTGTCAAGGACATTTCATTTGAGGTCAATGCAGGCGATATTTGTGTTTTGCTAGGTCCGTCAGGTTCCGGGAAATCAACGCTACTGCGTATGATTGCAGGCTTACTCCCCGTAACATCGGGAAAGATTATCTTGTCAGGCAAACCGGTCCTGGGACCGGGTCGAGAACGGGGTATGGTGTTTCAAAGCTATACGTCTTTCCCCTGGTTGACCGTTCAAGAGAACGTCGAGTATGGTCTGCGGATTAACGGAACACCGACAAAAGCGCGGAAAGAAATCGCCAGCTACTTCATCGATCGGGTAAAACTGACTCGCTTTAGCCACGCTTACCCCGATCAGCTGTCTGGGGGTATGCGTCAGCGAGTTGCGATCGCACGGACCCTCGCCAACGGACCCGACATTTTACTGATGGACGAGCCCTTTGGCGCACTCGATGCAGAAACGCGCTGGCAAATGCAGGAGCTGCTTTTAGATATCGTACGGCAGGAAAACGTCACAGCCCTGATCGTCACCCACGACGTTGAGGAAGCCATCTTCCTCGGCGACCATATCGTTTTTCTATCTAGTCATCCGGGCAGCGTCCGAGAGCATATTTCTACCCGTTCGCAGACTGCAGACAAGCCCAAAAACAAAGAAGCCCTTTTTGAGGACGCTGACTACCTCGAACTTGAGAAGAAAATTATGAGAATGATGCGGGAGGAGGCCGATGGCTCAGTCCGCTAACCCTATTTTGCTACCTGGCCTAGACATTCAAAAGCCGGGTAGTCGGATGACCCATCTGATACTGGGCGGCATCGGCTGGACGCTTTTTCTGGCAGTTTGGTCTCTGCTATCGGCCACTGAGATAGTTCCTAGCCAGCTTTTACCCTCCCCGCTGGCCGTCCTCACCGCACTGTGGAATCTATTTGCTCAAAAGAACTTCCTGGCAGATGTGGTGCAAAGCATCGTCCGGATCTTGAGCAGTTACGGGATGGCCGTTGCAGTGGCGGTTCCCTTGGGCTTGTTGATGGGGACCTTTCCCCTGGTTGAAGCCTGTCTGAACCCGCTAGTCTCCCCCTTTCGCTACCTGCCAGCCCCCTCCTTTGTGCCATTGCTGCTGATGTGGTTCGGCACCGGCGAGGCTCAGAAAATCGCACTCCTCTTTCTGGGCGTCATCTGGTTTCTGATCACGCTCATCATGGACAACGCCAAGGCCGTTCGCATGGAGCTAGTAGAAACTGCAAAAACCTTAGGTGCAGGGCGACGAACGGTCCTGAGAACCATTATTTTTCGCTCAGCCCTACCTAGCATTTTCGATACCCTGCGCCAAATGCTAGCCGTCAGCTGGACCTATCTTGTCATTGCTGAAATCGTGGCCGCAACGGACGGCATCGGCGCCATGATGATGCGGGCCAAACGATTTGTTCAAGTCGATGAAATCATGGCAGGCATCCTCACGATCGGCATCCTAGGCCTGCTGTTTGACTGGGCGATGCGGCTGGCCCATCGGCGGTTATTTCCCTACCTGTACCGAGAAAAAGCGCTGAAGTACTAGCTCGCCCTTACTTTACGCTTAACACGTCAAATTTTCAGGTCTAAACGCGCACATTGTACAAGCGAAAAACTAGAAGCGAAAAATATGAAAGCCCGCTTTTCCACAATTGTTAAGTACCTAAGTCTCTTACTCGCGACAGCGCTGGTGGTGGTCGCCTGCAATACCCCTCCGCAGGTTGACCAAGCGGCACAGCCAACCGCCGAAACGACTCAGGAAACGGTCAAAGTATCCCTATTTTCCTGGCCAGGGTACGGTTTCTGGTTCATCGCCCAAGAGAAAAATCTGGTTCCAGGCATCGAACTCGATATTTCCATCATAGAAGACCCCTACGAGAGCTTTTCACTCATGACCGCTGGACAGCTAGACGTCACCTCCAGCACGGTCGAGTATGGACCGATTGCGGCAGATAGCGATGTTCCGATTAAATTGGTCGCCTACACAAACCCGTCCTTTGGTACCGACAAAATTATCCTCGGACCCGATATTCAGTCTCCCCAAGATCTGAAGGGAAAGCAGGTTGCCGTTCTAGAAGGGGGGCTGAGCCAAATCTACATGGGCATCTGGCTGGAAGAAAACGGCTTGAGTATTGACGATGTCGAGTTCGTCAACCTAATTATGGACGACGCCGTGGCGGCCATGCTGTCAGGCGACGTGGCCGCAGGGGAGTTTTGGGAGCCGTTCGGCAGTCAGGTTTTGGACGGGCTAGAGGGGGCCAGCGTCGTTGCCACCTCCAGCGAAGACTACTGGATCAACACCGCTTTGTTAGCAGACGGTATGTACATGAGCCAGGCATTCATTGAGGAGCGACCCGAGGCCGCCAAGCTAGCGATGCAGGCCTACTTTGCAGCGGTTGATTTTTGGAAAGAGAATCCCGAAGAAGGGAACCAGATCATTGCCGATGGGCTCAAGTTTGACCCGAGCGACGTTGAACTCGTAATTGGTGCCACGGGTGAACCCAAAGAAGGTGGTCTGTACGTATTTGATCTGGAAGAATCCTCACGGTTCATGGGCGTTGCCGAGGGCAAGCCGCCGCTGAACTGGGAGAACCAGCAAATTAACAAACACTGGGAGCTAACGAGCGATTGGTGGCTCAAGTTTGGTCTGATTTCCCAAAAGCAAGCGCCAGAAGCGGGCATCTCGTTAGAGCCGATGACCGCTCTTGTCGAAGCCTCATGAGAAAGATAATTGGCACAACCGGGCAATAATCATAGGCACTTCAGATCTGAGAATTCATGTTTTCGTTAAAGAATAAAGTTGCGGTCGTGACCGGCGGTGCCTCTGGAATTGGGGAGGCAATTGTTGCGCGCTTTCTTAAAGCGGGCGCGATCGTCTACTCGGTCGATCTAGTAGATGCTGCCGTGGACGGCGCGACGGCGATAGTCGGGGATGTCTCTAAAGAATCAGACATCGCATCTCTACTCAACACCGCAGCAGCAGAGACCGGGCAGATTGACATCGTGGTCAACAATGCCGGGATACAGCCCCTTGGCATTGCCTTTGCCGACCTGAACGAGCAAACGCTACGGAAAACCTTTGAAGTGAACGTTCACGGGGTTGCTTTTGGAGTAAAGCACGCGCCCAACTTTATGCCCGCAACCGGCGGACGCATTATCAACACGACATCGTTTGTGGGCACGATTGGCATTCCCTTTGGTTCAGCCTATGCGGTTTCCAAAGCGGCGGTGAGTCATATTACTCAATGCGCCGCCATTGAGCTGGCTCCGAAGGGCATCACGGTAAATGCGATCGCACCTGGCACAGTCCTCACCCCCGCCGTCACCAACATCCCCAACAATCCCGAAATCCCCTTTGTCTCCCAGCGTACACCGCTGGGACGCCTAGCCACCTCAGATGAGATCGCCTCAGCCTTTCACTTCCTTGCCTCGGACGAGGCGGCCTACATCACCGGGGCAATTTTGCCGGTCGATGGCGGCATCGTCGCCGGTTGGGAGCGCTACGACTTACCCGCCCCTGATCCGCAGTTTGTCATGCTCTAGATCATTACCCGGCCTACCACGTGTTACCCCGTCACCCAACCATTCAACACAGCTCACCATGAACAGCCGCATTAAACCCAAACCATCCAGTATCGAAGCGATCAACGCCGCTATCCTAGAGTCCGCCGCCGCCGGGTTAGAAAATGCCAGCACCCTACCTGCAGCCGCCTACACCTCAGAAGACTACTTCAAATACGAAGTAGAAACCATCTTCAAGCAAGAATGGCTCTGCCTTGCCCACGTGTCACAAATCCCCAAACCGGGCAGCTATCTCAATCTCGACGTCCTGGGAGAACCGCTCACCGTCGTTCGAAGCAAAGATAGCAACATTCGCGTCCTATCACGCGTTTGTCCGCACCGAGCAATGGACATCATGCCCACGGGGTTTGGCTACGATGAGCGCGGCCAGGTCAAAGGGTTTATGTGCCCTTACCACAGCTGGACGTTCGACCTGAATGGGCAGCTCAAAGGGGCTCCCGCCATGCAAAAAACCTGCAACTTCAATCGAAAAGATCACGGTTTGGTCGAATTCCGCAGTGAAGTCTGGGAAGGATTTATCTTCACGACCTTTAACCCCGATGCCGAACCCGTTGCCGCTCAGCTTGCCAATCTGCAGCCCCTGATCGCCCCCTGGCACATGGCCGAGATGGACATTGTCGCCGAAATGGAGTGGGACATGAACATCAACTGGAAAAATATGATCGAGAACTGGATGGAGCCCTACCATCACATGGGCATCCACGTGAAGACGCTCCAGCCTCTGATGCCCGCAACCGGCTGCTGGACAGACGACTACCATCCCCACTACACCCGCGCCCATTTACCCTACCGCCAAAGCCTGATCGATGCTCTTAAAGCAGCTGAAGCTAAGGGAGAACACTTTGGCACTTTCCCGCCCATGCCCGGCCTGCCAGAAGATTATAAATACGAATGGACCGTACACGTGGGCTACCCTGACTTCTTGATGTTGACAGGTCCTAACTGCGCTCTGTGGTATCGAATGCTGCCCATTAGCGCTGAGAAAATCCATCTGGTGACCACTCTTTTAGTCACAAAAGCGGCCCAAGCACATCCTGACTTTGAGCAGCACCTCGCAGAGGAGACCCAAGGTCTAAAAGACTTTCACAGTGAAGATATTGAAGTCTGCACCGCCGTCCAGCGCGGCTTTAACTCGGTTGCCTTTCAGTCCGGTCGGATGAGCTATCTAGAAAAGCCGGTTTACCAGATCCAGCGCTATCTCGCCGATAGAATTCGGGCAACGGGTAATGTTCCAACCAATATCCCCAGCGTTGCACCATCGGTACTGTCACCCGTCTTACAGGAGATCAGCGTATGAGTCGCCGAGTTGCCTACATCATGCCGCTACCGCCCGGTCTTCATCCCGGCATGGACACCGTTGCCCACGGCATTGCCCATGGGCTCAAGGGGACTGACGCCGAACTGCGAATTCTGCCTGCCGATTTGAGAGATCCCCATTTCCAGATTGAGCAAAACCAGGCCGTGGTTGCTGCTACAGAAGCCAAGGTGGATGGCATTTGTGTGTTCATGCTAGATGAACAAGAGCCAGCCCCGGCAGTATGGCGAGCCATTGGTAAAAACATTCCGGTTGTGGCCCTGCACAAGCCGGTCTTTCCCGTGACCGCTACTGTTGTCACGCCAAACTTCTATCACGGGCTCTTTTTAACCCAATTCTTAGCCCGCCACATCGAAGAAAACGCCCGCGTAGCCATCTTAGGCGGCCCGCCGATTTTAGACGACGAGGAGCTGGTTGAAGGGTTAATTGAGGGCGTCAAGCGCTGTCAGTTAAAGCTATTGAACGACCCCCACGACGTTGCCTGCCGAAACGTGTCGGATGTGGCCGGGGCCGGGGCAGAGGCTGCCCGCTACGTACTAGACACCTACACAGACCTGGATGCCTTAATCGTTTTTAACGATGAAACGCTGCTCGATGTGCTGCCGGTACTGAAAGAACGCGACTTGCTAGGCACTCTGCCCGTCGTCTCTCGAAACGGCAGCCCAGCGGCAGTAGAAGCCGTTCGGCGGGGCGATTCCCTGGCAACCTACGATTATGGACTCACGGAATTGGGCATTACGGCAGGCAACATCTTCAAAGATATTTTCCTCAATGGGACTGACATGGATGACGAAATCGTGTGTTCCACCTATGGGCGAGTCATCAGCGAGGAAAACGCCGACAGCTACATTCCCTGGGAAAAGCGAGCGCCCGAGATCGAGCTGATTACCGGGCTAGACTAGAATCCTACTGAGTAGAAAAAGTTTCAGCGGATAAACTTACGGTACTCTCGAATTGAAAGGCCTACTAGGCCAGTCGAAATGTCTTGAGTATATCTACCTTGTGACAGTTGACTCCATTTTGGGGCTGAAAATGGACCATGCGTTATTGTGCCGATTTCCTGCAAGCCTGACGCTATCGTTCTGCTTAGATCGCGGAAAGCCGTGAAACTCCGTGGAGTAGTTGCGGCTGGTGGCAACTATCCCAGCGGTATGAGGGCTCTAGCCGTGATGCAGAAACCTTCCGCCTAATCGCGATAGATTAGCCGAGCGATTTCTCAAACTTGATTGAGCAAGCATGACGGTTTGGGCGGTGGCCTGGCAAGTGACGTATAATTCCTGTCTGAAGCTGCTTATACGTCAAAAATGACGTATAAGCGCCCTATTCAACATACTTAACTGTCAAAAGTGACAGATAACATCCTGCATTCCCGGAGTTATTACTCCGGCGATCAAACAGCGTACTGACGAGATTACTGAAAGTCCGTGCCACAAGGGTCTTCCACAAGAGATGACTCCTATTTGACTGCCAGATTAATATACGTCAAAAATTGTATATAAGTTCTGTAAATAAGGGTGTTATCACCCAAAAGTGACCGATAAGATCCAGAGTCATGGGTCTTATCGGTCAGATCTGACGCTGAATTACAAGTTGGCAATTTACGGATTTTAAGATTTGGTGGGGTATGCTAAAATCCTGGCCGTAAACTTCCAACACTACGTTGCAACGGATACCGAACCGGAAGATTGGAGAGGAAGGAATTTAAGCAAAACGTAGTTATCGTTAACGAGCCGCACTTTAGTGCGGTACCGTTGAACTCCGACGTTAGCCCCGCTCTGCCCCATCAATTCCTTTCACCATAAATCGAAGAATTAGGGCATTTGGCTGTGAGTCCAATCCTTTATTTTAGATGAGCCACAGCCTTTCAGATACTGGCTAAGCCGTATTAGCTTTTGAGATCTATGCCAAAATCCCCGGGTGAGAAAGTTTAACGAACTGACACGAGCTTGCCACACCAGAACCTTTCAACTATTTCTAAACAATGATTGAATCTTTGAGAAATAAAGTGCAAAAAGCTCTACCAAAGAACGGAGGTGGGAGCGCACTTCATTATTTTTCCGAAGACATTTTTTGCATTAAAGAAGTAGATAGCTCTGAGTTAAACGAAACACTTTATGAGCCAGCACTGTGCATCGTACTTCAAGGTGAAAAGCAAACAAATCTGGACAATCGCACTCTTCAACTATCAGCTGGGGGTTCTATCATAATAAGTCATCACGTGCCTGTGTATGCGAAAATCACGCGGGCATCGGTCGAAGCTCCCTATCTCTCGCTAATTATAAAAATAGATATGAAAATTATTCGGAGCCTTTATTTTGAGATTGAGCAGATCATTGCAAAACAAGAGCGTGCTTTTTCTGTTGATTCAGAAAGAGCGGACAGTGCGCTTATAAATACCATTGATCGCTTCATGACAACCATTGAGGACCCACTCGAAGCTGAGCTTATTGGCCCCTCGATTTTTAAGGAATTGCACTTACGAGTGCTAAGGTCTCCCCATGGCGGAATGCTTCGCCAGATGGTCTCAAGCAGTAGCGCAGCTAACAATATTGCCCGAGCGATCAAACATATACGAGATAATTATCGTGCTGGGCTCCTGGTTACTGAAATTGCACGTAAAGTTGGCATGAGTGAGTCGTCCTTCCACAAAAAATTCCGCGAAATAACAGGGACTACTCCGCATCAGTACCAAAAAAAACTACGCCTTATGGAGGCTCACGCTCTTCTGTCATTAGAGGGGTATTCTGTTTCTGATGCAGCTTTTGCTGTCGGCTATGAGAGCACAAATCACTTCAGTAGAGACTATTCAAAGAAATTTGGAATTCCACCGAAGGAAGCCAAAACCATTGCACCGTGAACTTTGAAACTGGCTTTGGTGTAGTTGAGAACCTGCCTAATCGCTTAGAGACAAACAAAATGTGTTTCGAGGCCACTCAGAGCGTCAGGCACAGCCGCACGTTAGACGCTGACCTCATATCTTGTAAAACTCAAGATCCGGGCCGGCAAAGGGGGCTAATGCATCGATCCGTCTCTGAAGTTCGGCCTGATTCCAGTTCCATGTTTCGCGCGCCATGGAAGCATTTTGAGAAACTTGTTGGACGCTTTCCATACCACTGACAAGGCAGGTGACAGGCAGAGACCATGCAAAGCCGAAGGCATCCTCCAAGGAAATAACATCCGGTATTAGCGGCTCAAGAGAGACTTCTGTACGACGCCAGCCCTGGTTTCCTCCAAAGAACCGCCCGTAGGCCAGCGTCTTCATTGCCAGCACGCCGATGCCAGCCTCTACACACCTGGGCAGCACATTAGTCACAAAGCTCTTGAAGTGAGGGTCGGCGGGGTTGACGGGTATCATCGAAGCAGCCATTTTCACCCCCCGTTTTTCGATCTCTTCCAGCATCTTGAGATGGCCTTCAAAGGAATCATGACCAGTGAAGCCGATGTGCCTGACCTTGCCCGCTTCCTGGGCTTCAAGCAAGGCATCGATTATGCCGTCTCGAATGCGCTCTTCCACACGCTCTGGGGTTTCGAGGGCATGCACTTGCCATAGGTCTACATAGTCAGTCTTCATGCGGGAGAGGGAAGCATCGAGATCCGCCAGGGCGTCCGCCTTATTTCTGGCCAAGGTTTTGGTCATGATGAAGGAAACATCTCTGTAGTTGGGCGTGAGGAATTTCCCATAGCGTTCCTCTGCTACTCCTTCACTGTACAGGGGGGCATTATCGAAGAAACGCACTCCCTCCTCCAAGGCTTTTTCGATGATGGCCTGCGCGTCCCTTTCCGAGGCACTCCCTATGTGGTCTCCGCCCGCCCCCAAGTTGGTCACAGCTGGACCGGACGCACCCAGATTGCGCAAAGGCAGAAGCTGGCCTAGCCGGTCGGAGGTGGAGGCATTAGCGGCGGTGGTCGTGTCCTTGCCATTGAAACAGCCGGACACTGTCAGACTGGCGGTAAAGCCCGCCAGCATAGCGATTAATTCCCTGCGATTTAATTTAGCCATGTCCATGTAGCTGTCCATTGCTGAGGCTGCTGATCGATGACCAGATTTGCGAGCTTTCATGCTTGGAGTTTCCTTTGTTGTGAGTAGGTAATAAACCTTGGCCACGTCCAGAACTGGAGTTTTTCTGGCGGGGAAAGCTACAGGTTTCAACTTGGACGTGGTTTAGCAGCCGCTAACACCTGGTAAAGACCGGAACCTTGCAGCGCTCCTAAGCCAGCTTTACCACGGATCGAGTTTGCATCATTAGCACGCTGATCAGAATCTTCATGCACAGCGACCTCCGACAAATACCTGGTTCAACTTTCTTGAACGTATCACTGTCAGCCGCGTTGCACGTATCCGATCCTCCGCGATTTATGCCAAATCCTCCACGAGGCAAAATCGGTCTAACATTTTTCTGCAGCGGACGCTTTGGTTGCCTCGCTCCTGCTATAACTTTGGAGATTTCGGTGCACCACTGAGCATTGCCGTTAGCTAGCTGCATTGTTGGGTTGAGATATTACAGAAAGATAAACTATCAAGCTGTCGGTGTTCAGTGAAAAGACATCCTCTAGAATTCGACCTGTAGCTCATCGATAAGAAGGGTTGCTTCTCGCTGGTTGAACCAGAGCTTGTGCAGAGTTCAGCTTTTGGTCGCTGAATAGTTGCTCGCAGATTCTTCAGTGAATGTTATTGGAGGGTTTGTTCGACTACCTGTAGAAATCCCTCCATAACGGGAGATACCTGATGCCGCCGCCACGCAACCGCTAACTGAAGCTCTAGCGATTCACCCATGAGGGAACAGTAAGAGATTCCTGTGAGACCAGCTTTTTGTAGACTTTCAGGCACAAAGGTGACCCCCATCCCAGCCGCGACCAGTCCAATTCGGGTCTGATGCTTCACTTCTTCGTAGACAATGTTAGGCCTAAAGCCAGCATGCCGACACATCGCTAAGAACTGATCGTAGAGAACTGGTCCTTCATAGCGGGGATGCATGATAAAAGACTCAGCGGCTAGTAATTTAAGTGGTATCTGCGGTTGTTTGGCCAACACATGAGTGTGAGGCAGAGCCACCAGTAATTGCTCTCCCTGCAGTGGATGGAGATCTAGAAAAGAGCTGTCTATGGGGGGATGTAGAAAGCCAAGATCGATAGCTTCGGTTCTCAGAGCATTGACTTGGTCGAGGGTGCAAATCTCGGTCATGGCAAGTTCAATATCGGGATAGCGATCGCGAAACTGCTTCAGAATATCGGGTAAAACGGTATGCATTGAAGAGGGCGTGAATGCGATTCGTAAGGAACCGACCTCGCCCCGAGCCACGCGACGAGCCACCTGCACAGCGGTTTCAACTTGCTGCAGTGCCTGACAAATTTCTCCTAAAAATGCGGCACCCGCCTCGGTCAATTCGACAGTTCGCTTCGTCCGTTTTAGCAGCTTGAGTCCCAGCTCTGTTTCCAATTTGTGAATTTGTCGGCTCAGAGCCGGCTGGGTGATCTGCAAGCGGGCTGCAGCTTTACCAAAGTGGAGTTCTTCTGCGACTGCGACAAAGTAATGGAGAGTATGAAGCTTCATAGTAATAACTTTTTGTTATTAGTGCTGATTTTAAAAGCATTGGACAGCATTATTCTCATTTGCTTATGTTAGGGGATGTGAACCTACTTCTACAAAAGTTACGTTGCTAGCTCCATAGATAGCGATCGGTAGCCGAGCTTGGCAGTGGCAAGTGTCGGGTCGTTGGCGGTTTTGCATGGCTGTCAGCCGCTGGGCTTGACGGAGAAAGCTTTAAATCGTTTCGATGATGACGCAGGAGAAAGCGATGAAACGCTTCATTTTCAGATTTTTAGGTGGGGTGCTGATTGCGGGATTGGTGTTTGCGGGGGCGATTATGAGTGGCGCTAACATCACAACTGTTGCCAGTGAAGTCACTGGGCCGGATGATTTGAGATCGCACTCAACTCACTTCGAGAGTCCCCAATCACTCCAGGGTTGGCAGGAATTTCAGGTCGAAGGCTGGGAACCGAAGTGGGAAACACCCCGAGTCGAGGATGGCGTGTTAGTGCTACAGCCCAGGTCATCAGGCTGGTTTGAGGACAATACCGCCGGACATCTGTACCAGGAAGTCACAGGTGATTTCATCGTTACTACCCGTCTCAAGGTAGAGGGCACTCAAAGCTCGGTGCCGCAGCGGTCATTTTCGTTGGCTGGGTTATTCATTCGAGCCCCACGAACCATTACGGCCACCAACTGGGTGCCCAGTCAAGAGAACTGGTTGTTCTTTAGCATTGGAACAGCCTTTCCTGCTGGACAATCACAGTTTGAAATTAAATCAACCTACAACAGTCTCTCGACGTTGAAAATTTCTGAAGCACCAACCGGATGGCTGCGGCTGCGGGTTGCTAGGTCGGGCGAACTCTTTACCCTGCTTTATCAACCAGAAGATTCTAGCGATTGGATGGTCCTAGATCAGTTCATCCGTCCCGATCTGCCTGAAACTCTGAATGTCGGACTGACCGCCTATGCTGATTGGGATTCATTAGCCCCGGACTATCCCAATTACCAGCAATACAACGAGCAGGGCGCATCAACCCAAAATGCCGATCTGGTGGCTTACGTTGAGTCGATTGAGATTCGCCGTCCCAATACACCCCGTTTTCCACTTGCCACGCTTGATCCGAGCGTTTCCTTTAATCCTCAACTGTCTGAAGCCCGAATGCAAGATTTAATGGCAGACTGACCGTGGCTGATACGGCATCTGTAACCCTGACGATTTAAGTGTGTGTGGAAATACCCTAAATGCCTAATTTCAAACAAATGCTTCATCTCAAGCGACTGGCTTCTGTATTGATCGGGTTGATAATTGTTTGGGCACTTGCCTGTGTCCAGCAAAGCCACGCCCAAACCCCTCCAGATTTTCAGGGTCGATATATTGCCGCTATCTCCGATGCCGATATGCGCGCCTACGCCTACATCGATGGGCAACTTGGCGAACCTCGGGGGATCGATCAGCTTTCGTTGGTCACCCTACCGCTGCCTGCTACTCCGGCACTGACTAGTTCAATTGAAGTTTCAAACTCTGTCATTAATCCTGTCTACAGCCTGGTCGCTTCACAAGACGGCAACACCATCTTCATAGCCGAGACCAAGGAACAACGTGAACCAGGCGATCGGTTAATTAGCGATCTCGATTTAGGGACGACTCTACGCGCCGTTGATGTATCGAACCCCACTGCACCAAGGGTAATTGCAGAAGTAGAAGTCGGTATCGATCCGCAAGGTGTGTCCCTTGATGCCAGTGGCACAACACTGGCCCTAGCAACGAAGGAACCGGATGCACCATTAACATTTGTCACCTTCACAAACGGTCGCTTTGGCAAGCCGATCCAACTGCCCATGGGGGGTTTCTCACCAGTTCCGGAACTCCGGGACAGCGGCATGCTGCCGCATCATGTGGAATGGCACCCCACGGCAGATGTGATTGCGGTGAACGCAAATTTTCGAGGGCAGGTGCAGTTTTTTCAAGTTATTCGAGATGATAACGGTGAGGTGAGTGATGTGGTTCCCTGGGGTAATCGGGTCGTCACCTCTAAATGGCCGATGTCGGGTAAGTTTTCCCCCGATGGGCGCTTTTATGTCACTAACGATTTGCAATGGGGACCTGACGTGCGGGGATTTTACGTCAATTCCCCACCGTCCCAACTGACGGTCATTGAACTAGCACCGCTTGATGCAGGCGACGAAGCACAGCACTTTGTGGTGGGGGGCATTTCCCTTCCCAGACATGCAGAAAGTATTGCTTTCTCGAATGACGGTACGCTGATTGCGACCAATAACATCGGCCAGACCTGGCTTGCGCTGGATGAGCCAGGATACAGCCAGTCCTCACTCTCTCTTGTCCAGTTCGACACTGCCACGGGTCAGACAGTTCACGCTGGCGACTGGACATTTGAAGGCATTTTGCCAGAGGGTATCGATTTTGATGCCTCGGATCAGTACATTGTGGCTGGGGTTTTTGAGTATGAAACACCAGAACCTCGACAGGGGGCACTGGAGTTTTGGCATGTCGTCCGTGCTGAAAACACGCCTCGGTTAGAACGCACAGATTACGTGATTGAAACAGGACCAGGTGCTCATTCTCTCATTGTGGTCAACTGATGGGAGATAAAGATGGCTCGTTCTAAATGGCTGGCTGGGATAATTTTGTTTGTGGTTTCGCTGGCGGGAGCAATCGCCCTGACTCATCGCTTATCACCCCACGCTTTGCAAAGCCCAGACCGCAGATCTCTGACAACGGTTGCAGAAACTTACCAAGCACCCAATCTACAGCACAATTCCTATGTGGATGTGGACAACGGGCAACCTGCTGCTGAAGATTCGTTTCGGGTTGAGTTTCCGACCGAATATCGAGAAGAGTTCATGCATTACGCTACGGTAAATTGTTCTAATAGCCGTATTGTTAGACAAATATATGTGAATCTTTCCACGGTAGAGGCCATGCAAACGAGTGACACCGCGCCCAGCGGTACCGTATTAGTGATGGAAACTTACGCTACCCAACCGGGCCGCGATGACCGCCTCACCCCTACCCAACTCAACAATGTCTTCGTTCGCGAAAAGCGCGATGGCTGGCGAGTGAATGACAATAGTGGTGAGTGGCGATCGGCTTGGTACAGTCCTGAGGGGTCACTGTTTTCCAGCAGTCAGAGTTCCTGCATTGGCTGCCATGCGAGGGTGCGAGATCGAGACTATCTATTCACCTTACCCGCACTACTCACAGCCACAAAAACAAACCAAAAGCAATCCCAAGAAACTGAGTTTGGTACGTCTGTCTGCCGATAACAATCACAAGTTGTCAGCTAACATAACGCAGGAGCGAACGGAATGTGTAATTCGGGGCCGATGCAAGAATATTGACCGCTGCTCAGCTTCAGCGTTGCACTGAAACTCACTTTATGGAGCAGTTTCAGCGATTATGTGGCAGCTGATAATAGCTTTGCCCCTATCTGCAAGCCTGCTGCGTCTGTCTACTTCCCACTCAGCCACAGAACAATCGGCAGTGTAGCAAAGCTCAAAAACGTTGACAGAACTATTGTTCTAGCGACTCGCACCGCGTCGCCCCCCAGCTCCGTTACCCAAATGAGCGAGTTAACAGCAACCGGCATCGACGCCTGCAGAACAACCACCTGCAAGTCAATACCACTGAGCCCCACCAGCCGCGCCACGCTATAGGCCAGAATAGGAGACACCAGCAGCCGCAGCGCTGCCCCAAACCACTCATAGCGACCAAAGACAAACTGCGTCCGCGATAGCTGAATGCCCAATGTCAGTAAGGCAATGGGAATGGCTCCTCCACCCAGCAGCGTGACGCCCCGATTAATACTCTCGGGCAGGCTGCCGCCCCATCCCTGCAGTGCCAAGCCCGCCAGCGCCGCCCAAAACACCGGCAGCCGAAGCGTGTAGCTAATGCCTGCCCGCAGCCCGGCCCCTTTTAGCACGATCGGAAAGACGCTGGCAATCAGCAGGCTAGACCCCACTAAATACACAATTGCGCGCTCAAGCCCAGCCTCTCCAAGGGAGAATAAAACAAAGGGCAGGCCCATATTACCGACATTGGCAAAGGTTGTTGTGGCAATCAGGCTCTTTTTTTCATCAGGGGAGAACTTGAGCAGACGACCGAGAATAACCGCAAGCAGATAGAGCAGACCGGTGTTGATCAGGAAGGCAACGACGATTGCGATCGCACTTCTCAGATCCAGCGTCGTCTCCGCCAATCCCGTCAGCACTAGCGCAGGCAGCAGCGCATAAATATTTAGCCGAGCCAGCGTCTTCAGCTCCAGCTCAAACGCCCGCCCTACTAGCACCCCCACCAGCGCTACCAGCGCAATCGGCAGCACCGCCGAAATCAAAACAGCCATACACGCGTCTTGCCAAGGTCCTGTGTATCCTACCGTTTACAAACGACTGTGATAATAAATCAACTGTCACAGTAATCCTTAGTGAGCCATCGTTTCGTCCCATCCTTGAGGCTGATTTTCTAGAGTCTGAATACTCAGCCGAAGCACCCAGCTTCGATCCTCCCTAAGGCAGTTCCCTAAAGGCTTCTCCGTTGGCTAGAGAGATTGCCCTTTCAGACTTGAAAATTCCTATGCTCCAGCTAACGCCTCAGGTTCAGGTCGTACAGGCCCGACCTGCCGATAGCCTTGTTGATACGATTGGGGTCAACACCCACCTGCACTACACCGACACGATCTACGACCAGTTTGATAGCCTGATCAAACCGCGCCTGCTAGACCTCGATATTCGCCATGTCCGTGATGGAGCCTACACCTATCCAGGCGTTAACCGCGACACCTTTTACTACCAGCGCCTGCGAGAACTCGCCGCCGAGGGCATCGAGTTTAATCTGATTACCCGGTCCCTCGACACCGAGTTCAACAATCCCACCAACTACAGCCTGCTTGACGATATCTACCGCTGGTCGGACCAGTCCATCGCTAGCTTTGAGGGCGTCAACGAACCCGACCTGCAAGGCATCAATGGCTGGATTTCGGCCACCCGGCAGGGCCAGCAACAGCTCTATCAGGCCGTCAACGCCGACCCGCTCATCAGCCACCTGCCCGTCATCGGTCCCTCCGTAGTCGGCCCCGAGGCCCGCGACCGTCTGGGCAACCTCACCGCCTACACCGACTATGGCAACATCCACAACTACTGGGGCGGACGCCCGCCGGAAACCCAGGGTTGGGGGGCCAACGGCTACGGTAGCCTGGCCTGGAACCTGGAGGAAGCCCGTAAAGTCAGCGGCCCGGACCCGGTAATCTCGACCGAAACCGGCTGGCAAGATGGTCAGCATCCCAGCCAGCCCCCGCTGAACGAGGCCGTGGTTGCCCGTTACCTGCCGCGCCTGTTTCTAACCCACTTCAACGCCGGGATTGACCGCACCTATCTCTATGAACTGGTCGACCAGGGGGGTGAGCAGTTCGGCCTGCTCAATGCCGATGGCTCGCCCAAGCCCGCCTATCGCAGCCTGAAAAATCTCATCGACCTTTTTGAAGATCCTGATAGCCAGTTTACGCCCGCGACCCTGCCGCTAGGGCTCACGG
This sequence comes from Cyanobacteria bacterium J06648_16, assembly GCA_039817185.1. Taxonomy (GTDB): domain Bacteria; phylum Cyanobacteriota; class Cyanobacteriia; order Phormidesmidales; family Phormidesmidaceae; genus CAWUKV01. Next base: position 87,584 of record JBCBWI010000016.1, read on the forward strand.
GCGAGACGGAGGATGTTTACCATACGCTCCTACAAAAAAGCGACGGGACCTTTTATCTAGCCCTGTGGATTGGTCAGTCTACCGAGCCAGACGAAACCAATATTCTCGATCAGCGGGTAACGCTAGATCTCCCCAATAATCTAAGATCCGCCACCACCGTTTATACCTTTCTCGACAACGGAGGGCTCAGCACCACAACGGTTCCGATTAACAACAGCACGCTCGACCTCACCGTCAAAGATAACGTCCGGGTGCTCCAACTTGTACCCCAGGCCGCTTCGTCCCCCCCTGCAGCTACCCCGACGCCCCCCTCAACCAACGCCTCTAGCCCTTCAGTCATCGACGGCACCGCCCGTGCCGATCGGCTCTTAGGTACCTCCAACCGAGACATCATCCGGGGCTACGGCGGCAACGATAGCCTATTTGGCCAGACGGGGGACGATACCCTGCGGGCCGGTGCGGGCAATGACCAAGCCAGCGGCAACCAGGGGCGCGACAAGATTTTTGCCGAAGCCGGTAACGACCGGCTGCTCGGCGGCCCTGGCAACGATGAACTGTACGGTGGCCCCGGCCAGGACTGGCTGCTTGGCGGTGCTAGCAACACCCTCGGCAGGGGTGAGCAAGATCTGCTAATTGGCGGGACGGGCCCTGACCGGTTTGTGCTGGCCAACGGTAGCGGCATATTCTACGGCGATGGCAACCCCAACAGCCTCGGCGTTCAGGATTTTGCCATCATTCGTGGATTCACCTCTGACGACCAGATTCAACTCAAGCGGGGGGCACAGTACCGTCTGCAGCCCGACTACACGCCCCCCGCCAGCGGCATCACCGGTCAGGGACTGTGGATCAATCGGGACGAACGGCGGGGGTATACCGATGAGCTCATTGCCGTCATCCAGTCAGGGACGGCGCTGGCCCTGGATAGTGACGCGTTTTTGTACATCTAGGGCGATTCCTGTGTGGGACGATTCGTGGGGTGCGATTCGTGGGGTGCGATCGCAAATAATGCGTGACGATCACGACACAACGACCTTTCTGGCCCGTCGTAAGATGAGAAGCACGCACAAATTACGGCAGCCACCTCATGGAGCAGCTCAAAAACTACATCAACGGCCTCTGGCAACCCGCGACCGGCACAAATGCGCTGCCGATTACGAACCCTGCCACGGGTGAAACCCTCGGTCAGGTGCCCCTCTCGACCAGCACCGATTTAGACCAGGCCGCTGCCGCCGCCGCCGAAGCCTTCACCCGCTGGCGGCGCGTTCCCCCAGTTGAGCGCATTCAGCCCCTGTTTCAACTCAAAGCCCTGCTCGAACAGCATCGCGAAGACCTGGCCCGCACCATCACCCAGGAGTGCGGCAAAACGCTAAAAGAGTCCAACGGCGAACTGCAGCGGGCCATCGAGAATGTCGAAGTCGCCTGCGGTATTCCCACCCTGATGCAGGGCACCCACGCTGAAGACATCGCTCGCGGCATCGACGAAATCATGATTCGCCAGCCCCTGGGCGTGGTTGGGGTGATCGCGCCCTTCAACTTCCCGGCGATGATTCCCTTCTGGTTTTTCCCCTACGCGGTCGCCTGCGGCAACACCTGCATCATCAAACCGTCCGAGAAAGTGCCCCTGACGATGCAAAAGATTGCCCAGCTGATTGACCAAACGGGCCTGCCTACAGGCGTGGTCAATCTGGTTCACGGCGGCAAAACCGTAGTAAACGCCCTGCTGCATCACCCCACCGTGCGGGCCATCAGCTTCGTCGGCTCTAGCCCGGTAGCCAAGTACGTTTACGCAACGGCAGCGGCCAACGGTAAGCGGGTGCAGTGCCAGGGCGGGGCCAAAAATCCGGTGGTGATTTTGCCCGATGCAGAGATGGAGATGACCACCCGGATTGTGGCTGATAGCGCCTTTGGCTGCGCGGGGCAGCGATGTCTGGCGGCGTCAGTAGCGATTACGGTGGGGGAGGCAAAGGCTCGGTTTATAGATGCGATCGCACACACTGCCGAGCAAAGAACCGTTGGCAACGGACTAGATCCCGATGTCCAGATGGGGGCCGTCATCAGTCCAGAGAGCCAGGCTCGCATCGAATCTCTCATTCAAGCTGGCCTGGACGAAGGCGGTCAGCTCCTAGTCGATGGACGGAATCCCAAGATACCGAACTGCGAACAGGGCAGCTTTGTTCGCCCCACCCTGTTGCAAGACCTGCCCCACCAGGGAGAGATCGCCAACACCGAAATCTTTGGCCCGGTCCTCAGCCTGATCCACACCAACACCCTCGACGAGGCCATTACCCTGGTCAACAACAGCCGCTGGGGCAATATGGCCTGTCTGTTTACCCAGTCCGGCGCAGCAGCCCGCAAGTTTCGCTACGAGGCCGAGGCAGGCAACATTGGCATCAACATTGGCGTCGCTGCGCCGATGGCATTTTTCCCCTTTAGCGGCTGGAAAGAGAGCTTTTACGGCGACCTGCACGGCCAGAGCCAGCATGCGGTCGAATTTTTTACTCAGACAAAAGTGGTGGTTGAACGCTGGCCCAAGGATTGGTCTCGTCAGTTCTAGGTCGGCTGGAACGCCGACTGCAAAAACCGCTCAGTGTATCGCAGCGCTAGCTGATTGCTCACCCCTCGAAACACGGCGTCGAAGGAATGTTCCGCCCAGGGGATTTCGACCAATACGGCGGTGTTCTCAGCTTTTTGCAACGCCTCATACATCCGCAGACCAAACTCAACTTTGACAATATGATCGCGTCGCCCGTAGACCAGCAACGTCGGTGGCAGCTCCGGTTTAATGGCATACACTGGCGAGGCCGCATTGTAGGCCACCGGCATTTCGTCTGGAGTCCCGCCCATAAAGGCTTCTAGCACAGCCCGCACGTCGATCGGGTCTGGATTCGGCAAATTCTTATAGCCGTCTACCAGATTAACCGGCCCGTAGTAGCTGATCACTCCCCGCAGCGGCGTCGAGGTGCGATAGGCCGTAAGCATCGCCAAATGCGCACCCGCCGACCAGCCCATCAGCGCGATCCGAGTCTTGTCAATGCCGTAGGCGCTAGCATTGGCCGTGACGAAGCTCAGTGCAGCTTGCACGTCCTGTAACTGAGCCGGAAACTGATGCTGGGGGGCATGGCGATAGTCAATCGCCACAACAACATAGCCCCGAGAAGCCAGGTAACGTCCCGTCGTCTCAACCTCAGCGGGCTCTCCGTTTTGCCATCCCCCCCCGTAGATAGCAACAATCGTCGGATAGATTCCTGCCGCCAGCGGCTGATAAATATCCAACGAGAGCGGTACCCCATCTGGCTCTGCAAAGGGAATATCAGGCTTATAACGAATCTCGCTAATGGGCAAGCCAGTCAGGAAATCGGCGACGCTAAAGATAGGACGAGAATTGGTTTCAACCGCCGCAAACGTTTCTGTTTCTAGAGCCGCGTCAAACGACTGCTCGGCCTGCCAGACCGCTGCAGGCAACTGCAGCAGCGGCAGCGTACTCAGCAGCAGTCCCAGAAAGCTCATGCCCACGCCCAGGTAACGCCAACGACGACGACGAGAGAGGAAGATCAGCAGCGCGATCGCATTCCCAACCAGCAGCAGCGGACTGATCTCAGGAGCCACTACCCCCAACGGCAGCAGCCCCAGCGTGGGTGCAGGAATCACCACCCACAGACTTAAAAAGAAGCTGAACCCGGCTAGCAGCCAGCCCATGACACCCAATATCCGCTTGACCAAGCTGCACTCCTGACTCGTCTCTGTAGAAGTTACAGCAATTGCGGCCCGGCAGTGACGTCGGTTTGAAAAAGATCGGTTACCGGCAAAAGATCGGCCGTTTGATAAAGCCCAGACTAGGACGCAGGTGTCTGGGGCAGCGCACTCAGTATGGTCCTCAGCAGCCCTGGAAAGCAGGCCTCCAGGTCAGCCTCACGCAGAGAGTTGAGGTGCTGGGTGCCGACCTTCTGACTTTGAATGACGCCAGACTCGCGCAGAATCTTGAAATGGTGGGAGAGGGTAGACTTTGCGATCGCACCGCCACAGTCACGGCAGGGCTGCTCACCCTGATCGGCCAACCGCCGCACAATTTCGAGACGGACAGGGTCCCCAAGGGCATACAGTACGCCCGCCAGCGTAATCTGATCGCGCTCTGGGTGGTAAATCGGTCTCATAGCCGCATTATGCCACGTCGCTATGACGAGATTCAATTATTCGAAGAACGTGAACTGGTGCGATGCTCAGTCGCTCCAAAAACGGCGCTGACTGCTTTCACCGCTTCCCCACTCTCCGTAAGGAGAACGATCCAACGCAGTCTCGGGCTCGGACAGGCGATCACCATGGAGCATATTCAGGCATTCCCGATAAATCTCTTTTAGCAAGACCCGCTGCAGTTCGACAAAAATAGCCATCCCTTCTAATGCCCAGTGCTGAATTTGCTGGGCCGATTCTGGCCGGTGAACCAATATCTGCTCCAGCACAGCCAGCGCGTCGCCCGAGTCAGCCTCATCCCTAGCTGACTCAGCACTGACCTGCCATTCGCTACGACCCAGAATTTCGCACCACCCCTGCTGCTTCCTCAAAAAGGTCGAAGGAAGATGCTGGACCAAATATCGGTGAAAGGCGGCGCTACTGGAAAGCTGGCTGACGGTTTGGGCCAGCTGCTGACGTTCCATCGTATCCAGCATTTCTGAGGCGGCGTGAACACCGGTCGCCTTGACCAGGGAAATGATATTACCGGGGGTGCCCTGGTATTGATTAATGAACTCGCCCACCAAATCCTCCAGCCAGTTGGGCACGGCAGCCAAATAGTTCCGCTCGACGGGAAGCAGGCCCGCGTAATCACCCGCTGAACGCAAAATGGCCTGCACCAAAGTGCGGCGAGAGGTGTGCTGGTGAAGCTCCTGCCGCAGGGTTGTCGCCATCAGCTGGTCGGCGAGCAGGCTACCTCGATCGGCCTCCTCTCGAACCAACTCGCCCGCCTGCACAAAGAGGTAGCGCGAAAGCGCAATCGAGCTCGCCAATCGGTAGGCAGCCCCAGCCGAGTAGCTGTTGAAATAGGTATAGCGCTGTAAGAAAACGTACCAGGTAATTGGATCTTGAATCGCCAGCCGTACTAGGCTCACAAACAGGCTACTCAGCTCAGAAAGGTCAATCCGTTCTTTTATCCCAGCTTGCGAAAAGAAATTCATTTCAGCCCCTTGGCTCAGTAAATGCCCTATTCCGAGACTGCCCGAGACCGCAGTCAAGATCACGGGCAGGAGGTCTTAAATGTGCGCTAAGTCACAACTGTCTGCGTAGAAATTAGCTGACTTAGCCGTGAGTTTACTTAAACAGGTTCGTCAGCCATCCTAGTAAATATGACAATCCCGAGGTTTTTAAGTCCGTACCAATGCGGATGGATACCCGCACACTATCTTGCACAGGTAGACCCGCAATAAAGACAGATAAAGTCTTCAGAGAAGTCAAGTGTCCGTCAAGCAAAGTAAGGTTTGTAAGGTTTATTTTGTTTCTACGTAAATACGGACAGTTGCTCGCCCTGTAGTGATACCCGCAGATCCTCGACCGGGCCGCGTCTAAATAGGGGCGTACGCGACCGTTTAGACAATCGCGGCTCAATCTCAGCAGTCGTCAGCTGAGCCAGAGCCTGGTCCTTGCGGCATCCCAGAATAGCGGCAGCATCCTGCAGTCGAATCCATTGCTGACGGAAGCACTCAAGAATATCTTCCTCTGAATCGTCTTGAATCTTCAGCAGCAGGCGTTTTGCAAGCAGCCAGCAGGCTTTGGTATCGGCTTCGGCCCGGTGGGAAGGGCCCACATCAAAACCAAAATGCTTAACCAGTTTAGGCAACCGGCGTGAGGGCAGATCGGCCAGCAGCAGCCGCGACAGAATCACCGTACAAAATCGGTGGCTGGGCGGTCGGTAATAGTGACTGTCCATGCGGCGATACTCTGCCTGCAAAAAGCCGTAGTCAAAGTCAATATTGTGGGCGGTCAGCACACCTTTATTCAACAGTGGCTCACAGTCTGCCCACACGGTTTCGGGCGGTGGCGCAGGCCCCACCATGCTCGGCGTAATACCGGTGATCTGGGTAATCTTGTCAGGAATCTTGACGTGGGGGTTAATCAGGTAGGTCTGCTGGTCAATTACGCCGTCTGCCAGGGATGCCTGTAGTACTGAAACCTCAATAACGCGGGCCTGCTCGGCGACCGAACCGGTCGTTTCTAGATCGACGACCGTCAGCATTGACGTACTTACCCGTCGATAGAACGCCAGCAGATCCCTTGAAAGCAGAGCGGATTGCCCTTGATACTTTTTCTCCCTTGAATGCTTTTGTGCCATAACCGATTGGTTGAGTCTCCTACTGTCTGCCCCGGCTGCCCTGTCTGCTAAAGTCGAATCTATTGCTGAGACAGCCGTTTAACCTGAGCCCCACCAATTCGTCGGTCAATGTCTGCCAGTCGTGCGGGGATCCGATCGGCATGGGGACTATGGGCCAGGCAGTCCCGCAGATCTAGCTGACTGACCCGGTCGGCCCGTGCGCCCGGAAACCAGTGGCTGGCCGCACCGCCGAGCAGGTTGTAGCGAGCTTCTGCATACTCCCGCATGTCGTAGGCATCCAGCAAATTGCCCAGCTGTAAGATCACTGGAATGTTGATATGACCAGGGGTCTCTTCAGGGCGCGGCAGGCCCACCTGCCAGGTTTTGTACCAGTCTTCGCCCAGGGTTGCGATCGCACGTTGCTCTAGCCGCTGCAAAATTGGCGGCAGCACCTCATCTGCCCGATCGATCAGGGGCAGTACCTTCAGGTGTTCGTCAAAGTCGCTGGGGCGCGCCGCCCCTAGGCTGAGCGTATGGACCTGAGAATGACTCAGACAAAACAGGTCGTTGAAAACCATGGGGCTGAGGGGCTGGCACAGCTCGACCAGAATGGCAGGCGGGTTATAAAGGTGCCCCCCCTTGTCAGATGGGCTGATGATAAACACACCCATATCTTGAGCAGTGGCCGCCTCGATTGCAGGCCAGTTGTCTTGAAAAATGTAATACCAGTGCAGGTTGATGTAATCGAACGCACCCGTGTTACAGGCGGCCACCAGCACATCCGTCGGCCCATGGGTCGAGAACCCCACATGGCGAACCCGGCCCTGTTCCTGCAGGCGGCGCACAACCTCTAGGCAACCGTTGGGTTGTAGGCACCAGTCGATATGTTCGTGTAGGTTAATGCCGTGAATGCCCAGCAGGTCCACGTAGTCCAGCCGTAAATTCTTCAGCGACTTTTCAAAGGTATCTAAAAACTCCTTGGCATTAACCCGAGGGGTTACCTTCGTTTGCACAATGATTTGGTCGCGCGGCAGGCTGGGCAAAACCTTGCCCAGCTGTATCTCAGAGGTTCCATATCCCCGTGCCGTTTCAATGTGGTTGAGGCCTAACTCCACCGCCCGATGAATCGTTGCATCCAAATTTTCCTGATTCTTCTGCGGAATTTGCCACTGCGGAACGTCTTGCCAAGAATGCTGGTAGCGCATTCCTCCACAGGAAAATACGGGCATTTGTAACTCAGTGCGGCCAAAGCGTCGAGTTTGCATAGTCAAAGGCAGAAAGCGAAGGAGAAGGGGGCTTACGCTAGTATGCAAGACCTGCTTCAATTTTGCAGCTGCCTGACCATAGCAACTTACACACAACCTTGGTCACGCTTTATGACTTTTTTTCCGGACCTATCTCAGTTAGGCATGCAAGCTGGAATAGCCACAACCTCCATGCTTTCAGCGTATCCGTTGGTCATCAGCCAAGGGCTGTGTTTGATCGAATGGCAAAACTAATGGGGTAAATTGATGAAAACACTATCTACAGCAGGCATGAAACCCGGTTTCACGAGAATATCCAGTGAACCCTTGTCAACTGCTGTTGTAAAGATTCAAGACCCCAGCACACTACCCGCCGTTCTGACCGAATTCGACCTCAATCAGCCTCGCCCAACGCTGGCCCTCGTGGGTGGCGCTAGCAAGCTATCCACTGCCGACTACGCTCGTATCCAGTCATTGTTCACAACCGTCCTGGCCCCGTTGGCAGAGCAACACAGCCTGTATGTAGTCGATGGGGGAACCGATGCGGGCGTAATGAAAATGATGGGCGAAGCCCGCGCCGCAATCTCGGGTCAGTTTCCTCTAATTGGCGTAGCTCCATCGGGTTTAGTCGATCTACCCAATGAGCCCAGCCCGGCTACCGATGCCGCTACGCTGGAACCCCACCATACGCACTGCTTGCTAGTTCCCGGCAGTGAGTGGGGGGATGAGTCGCCTTGGCTGGCTGAAACAGCCACGCAGCTTGCCCAAAACTGTTCCTCTGCCGTTGTCCTTGTTAACGGCGGGCAGGTCACATGGAAAGATGCCCAGTCCCACGTGGACGCGCAACGTCCGGTTGTGGTGATTCAAGGGAGTGGCCGGACAGCAGACATCATCGCCGCTGCTCTACGAGGCGAACCGGTACAGGACGAGCGAGCGCGGCCTCTGGTTGCGTCGGGTCTGCTCCGGACTGTTGACCTAAATGCGCCTCAACATGAACTGACCCAGCTGCTAGAGTCGCTGTTGCGATCGCACTAAGTCATACCACTACTCAAACGTCACTGCCTGCTCCAGGCCGCCGCCGTTTGCCAGCCTTGCGTCGTTTGCCAGCCTTACAACGACGAGTTCCCGACCAGGCGAGAAGCGCCTGTAACCGAGCCGTTGCTACCGCCAACGAGTCGATTGATCACCGCGTTTTGTTGCTCAATGACAGCCGTCTGCTGCTGCGACAGGGCAATCAAAGAGGTGATTGACTCCTGCTGCCGTTCCTGAAAAGCCCGCATAACCGCTAGCTCCTCCTTTAATCCCTCAAGCTGAAGCGTGAGCAGATCCTTGTTGTCTTCCATGATTAAACAATCCTCGCCTTAGCGCGTTCTATGTACTTCGAAAAAGTTTCCCAGCCGTGATAGCCGCCATTGACTAGCTTTCGTACCCGTCGCCAGTCGCCTGCTCGAGCCGCTGTGGCAACGCCTCGTTCTTTAAAATAACAGGCCAGCACCTGTGCCGAGACTTTAGGATCCATTACCAAATCCGGATTGTTCTCGAGATCCACATTCAGTTTTTTACCGTAGGTACGGTAGTTGGATCTCCCGGTCAGCTGAATGTAGCCCCGTCCGTGGTACTTGATGCCATCGCCAGCATTGACGTTACCCAAATCCTGGCGGCCTTCGTAGCGACTCCAGTAACTTTCTCCACCCCATTCATGTACGGGTTTGAGCCCGCCAGTTTCTATTCGCACAGTGGCCAGTAGGCCGATAAGCACCTGCTTGTCCAGAATGGCGTACGCGGCTAAGGCCTCGAGAATGCCAGGTAAGTAAGTTTCGCAGTCAGACAGAGGACACTGCAGAATATCAGCAACCTCATCTGGTGAGACCAACTGGGAGGTTGTAGTTGCCTTTGTGGGGGTCGACAGCTGAGAAGCCAACTCCGAGACCGCAGCAAGTCGAGTAACCGAAGCACTGACCGCCCCAGACGACGGACCAGGCGACGCTTTAGCAGAGGGTGTGTTGCCATTGGTACGATCACTGGCAATCGTTTGCTGGGTGTGCAGGTCATCCAGAGTATCTGTCCAGGGCAGCGCGTTTGCTCCCAGCGGCGGCATCTTGTCGGCATTGACGGCAACTGGGCTGGTCACTACCGCCTCAGTCGCCGAGGCCAAATCGGCAGACTGAGAGGTCTCGATAGGGATTGCCGCATCGCCACCATCTGCTGGAGCGGCGGCCAGCTCAGCTCTCGCGGCAGCAAGCTGTTCTCGCTCTTCTTCTAGCTTCTGCATCTGCTGGGCACTCAGCTCGAGCTGTCGGTTGAGATTGTCCAACGCCAGCTGGGCATGCTGTCCCACATCGTCGCGCGTACGCTCCTTATCTTCTTCTTGACGCTCCTCTAACTGTGCCAAAAACCCCTTGACGTCCTGCTGAATGTATTGCTCTACCCGTTGAGCAAAATGCGTGTAAGCGTCGCTGTGAGTCTTGTGAGTCCGGTAGGGACCTGCCAGCTGAAAAAACTGCCACCCCTCAATTTTGAGGCCCTCGGCCGTATTTCGGTAGTTGCGATATTTCTCTCCGTGTCCAAAAAACTCTTCTACTGCTGCCGAAATCGCTACGGTTTGACTAATAACAAAAGCCGCATAGGCAACCCCCGTCTGTAGACGATTGGCGTTTTCATCGGTGGTTCTAAATCCGTTAAAACCGACCATCGCGGGTACCAGCACCCCGCCAATGATCGTAACCAAGCGCAACATATAATGCCGATCGCGCTCCTTAGTGGCCCGACCTTCTAGCCAAAGCAGCTGATCGAGCCAGCGGTTCTTCAGAAACTCTTTTCTTAAATCGGAGATCTCCAGCTTGTCAACAAGAGCACCGAGCGTGTCCTTCAGATATTGGCGATACGTAGTCTGCTTGCCCATGATGAACCCTGACGTAGAATCCCGTCTCGAAAAAGATACAAGGCCATTCTCTATTAATTTACGAATGTCTAGTAATTTCCGAGTACTTTGTACAGTTTCTTACAACTGCCAGAACTGACGAATTTGGTACAACCCACTAACAGGTCTCCGCCCAGACAGCAAGTTTCAATCGGATTGAAACTTGCGCCTCACTTGACCCGCTGTCATATCGAGCTTTTGCCTGAATAGAACGAGTCAAGTCAAGTGAGAAACGCTATATAACCAGCAATTCGATGAGGCTAAAGCCACTCAGTTAGTTAGGACGAAAGGCCTAAAAAAAGGGAATAGCTAATGAAGCAATCAGCCTCAATCTCAGATATATTCCAACAACAGCAACAGTGCCTTTAACTCAAACGATTTAGAGCTCTTGACGCCTAACCCTGAGTGTCGAATAAATGTCAAAACCAATAAAACTAGGAACTCATGGCAGCGTTGCGTCAACGTGCCGAACCAGGTAATTAATGCCGCGCTTCCATAGGAAAATTACCAGTAATTACACTGCAATGCTGATATCGTATCACAAGCTTAACACAACATTTACACAGGCATTCCGGATTGCATGGCAGCACCCGCAATGGTAAGTATAAAAAGATACCTAAAAGGGCAAGTACTTAACCAAACCTTGTTCTGCTTGTAGATCCATCTTCTGCAAAATCAAGCCAGCTCCTTGTTAGGCAGACTAGAGTCAACCACTGAAATTTCAACAGCGCGCTCGCTGAAACGCGTTCTTTCATAACGAAGAAAATATAAAGAAAAATTGCCATCGGCCAATGCTCTCTACCTTAATGGATACGCTCCAACAAACAGCTTCAAGATGACTATCGGCTGAGACAGTCAATGACAGCTTCGTCCCATCAATACCCATTTAAAATCGAATAGACTAGACACATTCTAGAAAGTGAATATACTTTAGAAGTGGCACGGGTATGTCAGGCCCCTGATTGACTGACAAAAGTTTAGTCCGATTGGAAGTGGCTGGTGCGGGATTGAAACTCGAGTCTGTAAGAGCGTTT
>JBCBWI010000017.1:0-90982 GCA_039817185.1 Cyanobacteria bacterium J06648_16
TTCTTTAGAACTGTTGAGGACGAGCGACGTAGTTCCACTTGGGCAGGTGTTCAGAGACCATCCAACGGCTGCAGGGAGAGTATGAGGCAGCAGGCAACCCCGTCATCAGTATGGATACGAAAAAAAGGAGCTAATCGGTCCTTTCTACCGAGCCGGTTACAACTACGGCACCGCTGGTGTGCCCGTCTATGACCACGACTGGCCCTCACTGGCAGAGGGGGTGGCTATCCCTCATGGCCTCTATGACCTGAGGCAGAATCAAGGCTTTGTCCAGATTGGCACCAGCCGCGACACCACCGAGTTTGCCTGCGATTCGGTCTACCACTGGTGGCATGAGCACGGTCAGTTCGACTATCCAGAGGCGACCTCGATACTCGTGTTGGCTGATGGTGGGGGCAGCAACAGCGCTCGCTATCACATCTTCAAGCAGGATCTGCAGCAGTTGGCAAACGATATCGGTATCGAGATTCGCATGGCTCACTACCCGCCCTACACCTCCAAGTACAACCCGATTGAGCATCGGCTCTTTCCTCATCTGACGCGGGCTTGCGCGGGGCGATACTTCGACTCGGTTGAGGCGCTCAGAGACCAGATGGGACAAGCAAAGACAAAAACCGGGCTCTCAGTGGTCACCACCATCATCGATGCGGTCTATGAAACCGGACGCAAGGCGACCGAAGCATTTCTCGAAAACATGCCGATTCTCTTCGATGAACACCTGCCCAAGTGGAACTACGTCGCTCGTCCTCAACAGTTCTAAAGAATGCAGGTTATTTAATCCTTGTTCCTTATTGGTGAAAGGATACTGCTATGACTGTCAAAGCAAAGGCTTTTCTGTTATCAAGTACCCTGTCCGCTTTTGCTTTTGGACTTGCCGCTCCTGTTGCCACAGCGATCTCTATCATTCCCGGTAATGAAGCAGCCGCGGAGGCTGAAGCAGATCTTTACCCAGGCGTTGGTCAGCTCTCGTTCTTTGGCAATGCTTTTTGTACAGGGTCGCTCATCAGCGATAGCTGGTTTCTGACTGCACGCCACTGTGAGGTATTACCGGGTGATTTGGTGCGGTTTGGTGACGACCTTTCTCTAGCAACTGAACAACTGTTAGGAAGCGCAACTGTCTTAGAGACTTTTACGTTAGGACCGGGTGAGCTATTGGACGGCGGTGACGTTGCGCTGTTGCAGCTGAGTAATCCGCTCGAGGAGGTCATCCCACCGCTCTCACTCTTGAACGAACCAGGAGAAAACATCCTCGGGGTTGAGTCTGTTAACGTCGGCTGGGGACTACGCGCCGATGGTCTAGGCTTTGTCGATTCTGAGGCTCCGGCCAATAGCGCAGCGGTTCGCAATATTGTCGATGCGTATGGTCAAGCAGTTGACGATGATGCCTCGCTGATAGACGGCACCCAAAATATTATCTCTACAGACTTTGATGAGCCTGGGGACCCGAGCGAGAGCCGTACCGGAAGTCCTTTTCCCATTCCGCTAGAAGGTACTACCGTGGTCGGAGACAGCGGCGGTCCAGCATTGGTTTCGACCGCAGGCGGCATTGCGATCGCAGGCGTTCTCTCTGGTGGCACAACGACGTTTAGCACCTTCGGGGACGTGTCCTGGTGGACAGGCGTCTTCCCTCATTTCGACTGGATCAACAGCACAATTTCATCAGTGACGCCCAAACAATGCCCAACTTGGGTCACGCTTGATGGAAATTCGTCCAAACCGTGCGACGATATTACCCCGGTATCAGTACCTGAACCGTCCACGCTACTATCCCTAGTCGCGTTTGGGATTTTTGCTTCTAGCACTCTGGCCCAGAAGCGTGAGCGAGTGAATGCCAGTAAGCGTTAGTCTTGACCCATACGGACGACTACGCTAGTTGCGCTTGACGCGACTTTTTCCAAGCCTATGCCCTGGTTCGTCAAAATTGAACGCGGCATTGTCGACAAAGCCACCTTTGACGAGTCAGTGCCCGCGCATCGGGACTACGTCAAAGACCTAGTCGCTAGGGGCCACCAAGCCACAACAGGCTACTGGGCCGAGTACGGCGGCGGAATGCTATTATTTCAGGCCCAGTCCCTCGACGAAGCCAAGCGAATCGTTGCCGCAGACCCGCTAATCAAAAACGGCTGCGTCGAGTACGAGCTGCACGAATGGTGCATTGTCGCTGGAGAACTTTAAGGGCAAAGGATTAGAGTATGGCAAAGAAAAAGCAAGAACCCAGCGACGGATTCAAGGTGGTGGCCGACAACCGCCAGGCCCGCTTCCAGTACGAAATTCTTGAAACTTATGAGGCAGGCATCGAGCTGAAGGGCACCGAAGTCAAGTCTATCCGCGAGGGCAAGGTCAACCTGCGCGACGGCTTTGCCAACGTACGCGATGCCGAGGTGTGGCTGCATAACGTCCACATTTCACCCCACAAGATGACCAACCAGGCCTACAACCATGACCCGCGCCGCAAGCGTCGTCTGCTGCTACACAAAGGCGAAATCCGCAAACTGATTGGCAAAGTTGAAGAAAAGGGCCTCACCCTGGTACCGCTGAAAATGTATCTCAAGAATGGCTACGTCAAGGTCAGCATCGCTTTAGGCAAAGGTAAGAAGCTACACGACAAGCGCGACGCCCTCAAGCAAAAGCAGGCTAAGCGTGAGATTGAACGGGCAACGAAAGGCGGGTATTAATCTCCAACCTGCGGTCTTCAGCACTATTGCTATTAGCTGGCACCCGTTTACGCTTGGGCCTCTAAGGCGCGACTAATCGCTCAATCTGCTGCTGTGCTTGCATGCGTCGTGCGACTGGGCCTTGCCAAGTGAGATCGTCCCTAATCACCACGACCTCATCAATCCCCACAAACCCTAAAATGTGCCTGAGGTAGGGCGTTGCAAAATCCACCTCGCTATCGATCGGTGTCCCAGCCGAGGCGATCACGAGATAAGCTCGATAATCCAGTAATCCGATCGGTCCCTCCTCGGTGTAGCGAAACGTCAGGCGAGGACGACAGACCTGATCGATATAGGCCTTCAATACGCCCGGTATCGAGAAGTTATATTACTCCGGCGATCAAACAGCGCACCCGCGAGATTACCGAAAACCCTCGCCATGAGGGCATTTTGTAAGAGATAGCTCCTATTTGACTGCCAGATTAATAAATCGGCGGCGTCAACAAAAGAACGTCGGCGGCTCTCAACTCCGCAATCATCTTGTCTGAGGGCTTTAGCAGCGCTTGTTGGGCAGCCGTACGATCTTTTTCTAGCATCTCGCGCCCAGCAATCTGTTCTTCGGTCAGGAATAAAACACCTTTAGAGAGATCTCTCCGGAGAATAGTTGTTTGAGGATGTTGTTGTACGAGTTTTGCCAACAGGTAGTCACCTAGCTGACGGCTGTAGGATTCAGCCGCAGAGCGGGCGCTTGCATCTACCCGCAGAATGACGGTTGGCTTCACTGTGCAGTCTCTCGATCCAATGCCGAGACAACCTGCTCGTAAATCTGCTCCGCTTCCTCAGGCGTGTTGCCTACACAGGTCAGCCCCAGCTTGCCATACTCCGACAGGCACCCCATCAGGTGAAAGGCGACGCCGACGCCCTCAATCGAGTTAAAGTGCAGCTGCTCGCCCATGATGATGTCCATTAGGTCATTAGGCAGCAGGCCCTTGTAAGCAGGCTTTTGCAGATTGTCGGAGGCACGGTAGTACTTGGCCTGTCCCTGTTTGGTGTAAAACTGACCGTCTTCATAGCTGTAGCTACCGTCGGTAAGCAACTTCATCGCCATAAAGGGGTGGGTAGTACCACCCTTCCGCAGGTTGATCTCAATCGCGTGCAATTCCCAGGGCATTTCAGCGTTGTCAGGCTGGTGAACGGCGATGAAGTCCACGCTGTAGCGCTCCAGCGCTCCTTTTGACGCTAGGGCTTCGCCCACTTTACGGCTCATTTCTTGTAGGGCCAGCCGATAGCTAGTATCGGCGGGAAAAGTGCAGCCCAGAAAGATTTGACCGTCGGGTCCGCCCAGGATCTGGTCGTGGGTCGAGATAATATCAACAGTGCCATCGGGGTTGATGTGGCCTTGGGCGCTGGGGGAGCGTTTAGTGTCACCTTCGATGAAGGCTTCTGCGATCGCACCTAACTCTGCGATCTTTTGCTCAAAGTGCGCCCAGGTCTCCGTCATACATTGAAACCGCAGATCAGCAAACGCCGTCTCAATCGCCGCCACACGCTCGCTTCGGTCACTCTGCCCTGGCGCAACCGCCTGCAGTGGCCTCAGGTCAAACAGCGCATTCCCCTCACCCGAAAAGCCCTCATTCAGCTTGATCACAATCCGCTTCAGTTCCGGCTGACGCTCCCACAGCGCTGCCGTCACCTTCGCTAAAGATCGGGCATCGTACTGCAGCTGACTCCCATCCGGGTGGGGAATACCCGCCTCCGCAAAAATTTCGCGACTGCCGCTTTTTGTTCCCCAGTACAACAGCTCTGGATTCAGCGCCATCAGAGGAATACCCAGCTCTAAGGAGAGATCGCGCTCGTAATTCGTAGCATTGAAACAAGTCATGTACGCTTCCCCCGGCGTCAAACAGCTTCGAATGCGTTCGACCAAGCGGGGACGATCGAGAATTTTGGCCGTCAGCGGCCGCCAGGAAGAATCGTAGGCTGCAAAGAGATCGAGCCGGTTCCTGGCATGGGAGCTAGGAATCCCTGGCAGTAGTTCCAGGTAGTAATCCACCACGCTAGGATGCAGCGGCTGGGAAGTAACGTACACCAACCGAGTTTTAGGGTTGCGCAGATGGATCAGCTCGAACAGCAGCCGCTCTTCGTAGTGGTGGATGCCCTCCACCTTCGACAGCTCCTCCTGATTTAGGCTCATAGATGGCACTACTAAAATCTGGCGCGGCTCGCGGTCTAGCTCGTTGACCGACTGCCAGCATCGCGTCAGACTCTTCTGATATCGGCGAAACCAACCATCCCGATCTGAGCTATCCGATGGAGCCATCGCTGTTTACCTATTACGAACCGACCGAAAATTTGATGGTGCCATTTTATAGCAGCGTATCCATAGCCACCTAACCACTAATAAAGCCACCGCAGACCTGGAGGTCTACGGTGGCTTCAAAGCACTTACAAGCAGGATACAGAGCTGACGGGCTGAGCTAACGTCAGGCATGCATCATTGCAAACTGAGATCTACGGATCGGTCTGCAGCATCTGGGGCTGTAGGTAAGTGATCATCTGCTCCACACCGCGCTGAATACGACGGGTCACCGTCATCGGGCTAACGCCAATGCGCTCGGCCACTTCCTTACGGGACAGCCCCTTAAAGAAGACAAACTCAATCGCGGAGCGCGTCTTCTCTTCGAGTTGGGCCAGGGCGCGCTGGATTTGCTGGCGATCTTCTTCTAACGCCTGCAGTAGCTGATAGTGGGCGTCGGGCAGCGTATCGCCCAAGGTAATAGTGGAATCTACCTGCTGACAAACTGTCGCATCCAGACTTAGGGGCATACGGTTCTTGTTCGCCATTTTCACCTCACGCCACTCTTCCACAGAAATGGTGAGCGCTTCAGCCATTTCGTGGTCAGAGGGTTGACGACCGTAGCGGCGCAGTAGCTCAGACTGGCGCTTTTGACCTTCTTTCTGCAGGTCTTGCCAACGACGGGGAATTTTTACCGTGGTACCACGGTCTCGTAGGAAGTGCAGCATCTCGCCCCGGATGTAAGGCACGGCAAAAGAGCTAAAGGCACAGCCCTGACCAGGGTCAAACCTTTCGATCGCGCGAATCAAACCGAGGTAGCCAATCTGCTCAAGATCTTCGTAGGGTTCAGAGCACTGATGGCTGACCCGGTGAGCAATTTTACGAACTAAGCCAGCATTCAAGCGAACCAGATCATTACGCAAGCGGACAGATGGGTTCTGCTTGTAGCACATCAGCAGTTCCATGCCACGGGAGCGAAGCGAAGCGGACTGTGTAGCCATATCTGCGAGGTATCCTGTGTCAGAGCTTGTTAAACGTGATTTGTATTCATTCTCGGGAAGTCGCTCTGACCTCACCATCGTTGAATCACGGTAGTCCGCAGATGAACTTCCTTAGGCTCTACGTATAAGTACTCGATAGGTATCAAAAATTACAACCACACGTAATCACTCAAACCCAGATATAGCGCTGCACAGGACGCCTTTTTTCGGTAAAGACCGATGAAAGAATTTTTAACAATATTTTTTTGGTCAATATCGGAAAATTCTCAAATCAGAACGTATACGTAGCAACCCCCATTGATAAGACAGGGCTAAATGACGATGCTCATCAAAATATTTTGATTACGAACCTATAGTTCCCAGCTAGAGAACAGGCTCACAGGTAAGAACATTTCTGTACCGAACTTTACATACCTGGGATTGAAAAAGGGGAAAGGGTCATCGGCTAGGCTCCAACCGAATCTCACCCGGCGGTATCTCACTAAGCTGAGTGACCGCCGGGGTAACGCATCCCAATCCCTTCACCGAAACCGCTACTATATAAAAGCTCTGCACCCTTCCATCCCATCTATGCTTGACCTGTCCGACCTCAGACGAGAGATAGAGATGCTGTCCGAGCGCCTGGGTAAAACCCAGGACTATCTTTGACATTCCTGCTTTAGAAGCCAAAATTCAAGACCTGGAGCAGATTGCGGCCCAGCCCGACTTTTGGGATAACCAGGAGCGCGCTCAATCAACCCTGCAGGAGCTGAACGATTACAAATCGTATTTAGATCAGCTCAGTGGCTGGCATACCCAGCTAGAAGATACGCAGACGATCGCAGAACTGCTAGAAGCGGACGAGGACGAATCGCTGTGGACTGAGGCCCAGGAGACCGTCAATCGGCTCGACAAAGAATTAGAGCAGTGGGAGCTCCAGCAGCTGCTATCGGGACCCTACGACAAAAGCGGTGCGGTGGTGGCTATCAACGCAGGGGCAGGCGGTACCGACGCCCAGGATTGGGCAGAGATGCTGCTACGCATGTACACCCGTTGGTGCGAGCAGCACGGTTACAAAATGAGCCTCATAGAGGAGTCCAAGGGCGATGAGGCGGGGCTGAAGTCGGTCACGCTGGAAATTGAAGGACGCTATGCCTATGGCTACCTCAAAGCTGAGAAGGGTACCCACCGGCTGGTAAGGATTTCGCCCTTTAACGCCAACGGCAAGCGACAGACCAGCTTTGCCGGGGTCGAGGTGATGCCGATTCTCAATGAAGATATCGAGCTGGATATTCCTGAAAAGGACCTGGAAATAAAAACCTCGCGCTCCGGTGGAGCCGGTGGTCAGAACGTTAACAAAGTGGAGACGGCGGTGCGAATTACGCATTTGCCGACAGGGGTCTCGGTGCGCTGTACCCAGGAGCGATCGCAACTGCAAAACCGCGAAAAAGCCATGGCGCTGCTCAAGGCCAAACTTCTGGTGATTGCCCAAGAGCAGCGCGCCCGTGAAGTGGCTGACATCCGTGGCGATATGGTCGAAGCTGCCTGGGGCAACCAGATTCGAAATTATGTCTTTCACCCATATCAGATGGTTAAAGACCTGCGCACCAGCGTAGAGACAACGGCGATTGATGATGTGATGAACGGGGAGCTGGACCCCTTTATTCAGGCGTACCTGCGACAGGAAAACCAGGTCGTTGAGGCGTCAGGTCAGGTATAGCCCTAGCCCTTTACCAGTAGAAACTCTCTTAAAATAGAGAAGCACCTTTCTCAGGATTGCTATGTCTGAAACTGCTTCCTCAGCGGATACCGTTGCTAATACACCTGTGAGTACCGCTGAAACTCGCCCAGCTGAACCGCCACCGAGTTTTGTCAAACTGGCCATGCGCAACATGGTCAAGAAAGGCGGCAAATCCTTGTTCCACTTTGGGCTAACGGTAACGGGGCTATTAACCGTCTTGGTAGGGTTAGCCTATCTAACCCGATAGTGGCGACTAGCCTAACGGTGGAGATTGAGGTTGAGGCAGATACACCCCTGCCCGACGACCTAGCCGACGTTGACTGGTCTGCCTGTTTTGAGCGGTGGTTGACGCTGATGGCACCGACCCAGTCGCCGATTGGCGCATACGAGCTGGCACTACGGCTGACTAGCGACGATGGGATTCAGCAGCTTAACGCAGCCTATCGCCATCAAGACCGGTCGACCGATGTGCTGGCCTTTGCCGCGCTAGAGTCTGACCTACCGGGTGCGGAGGCGCTGTACCAGGAGCAGCCGGTTTACCTCGGCGATATTATTATTTCTGTCGAGACAGCTCAACGTCAGGCGATAGAAGCCGCTCACAGCCTAGAACAAGAGCTGCTATGGCTCGCGACCCACGGACTGCTGCACCTGTTAGGTTGGGACCATCCGGATAAAGATAGCTTGAATCAGATGCTGTCTCAACAAGCAGTCTTGATAGAAGCCAGCTTGAATTCTGCGGAGGGGGGACTGACAGCTGGGTAGAATACAGCTAGATAAGATACGGCTAGAAATATTAACCGCCAGTAACATAACCAAGAAGCACGGGGAACATTTGGGCAGCGGCCTTGCTTCAAATAGGTTATGGATAGCTCAGGCATTCCGACCTGGCGACCCAATCAGTGAATACTGCGAATACATGTCTATTTCCTCCAATTTAAAGAAAGCGGGTACCGATATCGGCGCTGGATTGGTTGCGGTGCAGCCACCTGAACGTAGCGCTGCATGGCAGGTTGCACCCGACTTATTCAGCAGCTTCCGCTATGCCTGGGCAGGGGTGTCCTACGCGTTCAGAACGCAGCGTAACTTTCGGATTCACACCGGTATTGGCCTGCTCGTCCTGAGTTTAGGGCTAGGCTTCCGAGTCAGCGGCGTGGAGGCAGCCATCCTGTGTCTGACGGTGGGTGCGGTCCTGGTGATGGAATTGCTGAATACGGCGCTAGAGTCGCTGGTCGATCTCACCGTTGGGCAGACGTATCACGAGCTGGCTAAGATTGCTAAGGACTGTGCAGCAGGGGCGGTGCTGATTGCTGCGATCGCAGCCGTCATCATTGCCATCTGCATCTTTGGCCCCCACGCCTTGGCCCTGGCACAGCCCTACCTGTAAATCCCAATGATTCTGGTCATCGACAACTACGACAGCTTCACCTATAACCTGGTGCAGTACCTGGGTGAGCTGGGTCAAACCCTTCCTGTCGCTAGAGATATTAAAGTCTTTCGCAACGATAAAATTACGCTAGATGAGATCAAAGCCCTCGCGCCTGACGGCATCGTCATCTCCCCCGGCCCTGGCACCCCCGACGACTCCGGTGTCTCGCTCGATATCATCCGCGAATTGGGTCCGAGCCTGCCTATCTTAGGCGTGTGTCTAGGTCACCAGAGCATTGGCCAGGTCTACGGTGGCAAAATCACCGCTGCTGCCGAGCTGATGCATGGCAAAACCTCCCCCGTCACTCATACCGGTGTCGGCGTCTTCGCTGGGCTAGCGCAACCCCTCACCGCTACTCGCTACCACAGCCTGGTGATCGACCGTGATACCCTACCCCCCTGTCTAGAAATCACTGCATGGGTCGAAGACGGCACCATCATGGGCGTACGCCACCGCGATTACCCGCACCTTGAAGGCGTCCAATTCCATCCCGAGAGCGTGCTGACGCAATCGGGCAAGCAGCTGCTGAAGAATTTTTTAATGGGATTAAAATCGCCTGTGGCTGAGGAAGTAGGTAGTAGGCACTAGGGTGCGACATGCTGCAGGCCATTACTACATACAAAGCCAAAGACCGTGATGATTGGCGTGCCTGGCTGGAGAAGAACTACGATAGCGCTACCGAAATCTGGCTCCTCTACGACAACCGTCCCGACTGCCCCACCGTCTCCTACCTAGACTCGGTAGAAGAAGCCATCTGCTTCGGCTGGATTGACGGCCTCCAAAAGCGCGTTAACGACACCGAAAAAGCCCAGCGCTTCACCCCTCGCCGCAAGCGCAGCCACTGGACCGAACTCAACAAAGAACGTGCCCGCCGCCTCATCCGCCTAGGTAAAATGACTGACGCAGGCCAAGCCACCCTACCAGACCTGGACGAGCCCTTCACTGTCCCTGCTGACATTCTTGACGCCCTCAAAGCCACTCCCAAGGCATGGGAGAACTTCCAGCGGTTCCCTGACCTCTACATCCGCGTCCGCATCAGCTACATCGAAGAGATGCGAAAACGACCTGCCGAATTTGAGAAGCGGCTCAACAACTTTCTGAAGAAAACGGTAGAGGGGAAGCTGTTTGGTAAGTGGAATGATGATGGGCGTCTGGGTTAAGGGTTGATGGCCTCTAAAGAAGCCGACACTAGAGCCTGTGAGCAGGGTAAACAGTGTGCCTTTGAAGGGAGACCATGGCAGGTAAATCCTTTCCTGAATACAGAGAAGTCAGGTGAGTACACTGCTTGGAGTAGAGGGTTTCTAGACCATTCAACCCCTGATCCGGACTGCTCAGATTGTAAAGGCACTGGCAAGCTGACCATGCGAGCAGTCAATCTTGAAACTGGAGAGACGGTTTTCAGCAAGTATAACGGGCTGACAATTCGCTGCTATTGCAACAAGCCCTGCCCCGAGCAGACACCGCACTCACCAGGTGAAGCAATAGAGTAAGGATGGCAGATATCGAAGCATTACCTGGAATATGACACTTAGGGAAAACGCGATCGCAAAGCTCAACAAACTCCCTGACCGCTCCTACAGCAGGTTATCGACTTCCCAACTTTCAACCGTCATCACGAAAAAGCGTCAGCTCAAGAGCAACCTGATTTTGCGAAAGAATGGGAAGCGTGGTTCTCTAAAATCGAGAAGGCGCCTATTCCAACTGTTGAGATTAATATCAGCTCCCAGAACTGCCTACTCTCAAAATACGCAAGACAGGGATTAGAAATCTAGCCTTCGCACACAAACAGCTCTAGCTGAAGCTGAGACCGGAAGCCAGAGATACAAAACCAATGACACAGGAGACGCCGAGCAAGAGCGTGTTGACTAACCAGTAAAGAAAATAAATCCACTTTTGTCTTTGCTTGACAATCAGCCTCCAGTGCCAGAACTCGGCGAATCCCCAGAGAGAGAAGGGAAAAATCACTATCCAACCATTGTGGCTGCGGGTGTAATCAAAGAACACCTGTGACCGGTCAGCAGCAAGGCAAATGCCAAACGACCAGAGTAGAATCATCAGGCTTACTGAGAGTGGCAGTATAACGCTCCATCTATGGAGTAGCGAAGACTTGATCAAAGACACCACTGAGAACTGTCCTACCCCATCCTGCAACTGATCCCGTCCTTATGGCATCATAACGGTTCACCTGGGGTTGAAATTTCTTAACGTGAGGACGCTATGAGACGGCGACGGTTGCTGCGGATGGCTAGCGCATCGTTTGTGGGTTCGCTGGGGCTGGGGTTGGCTGCCAACTGGCAGGCAATGGCTCAGTCGAGTTCCCTGACGATTCGAACGCTGGGGCATACTAGCTTTTTGTTCACCGGCAGCGGGCAGCGGGTGTTGACCAATCCGTTTCGCTCGATTGGCTGCACGGCAGGCTACTCAGAGCCCGCTGTCGGTGCAGACCTAATTTTGATTAGCAGCCGCCTGTTTGATGAGGGTTTTGTTTCCGATGCCTACGCGGGTGTAGAGCTATTGGCTGAGCCGGGCGCTTACGAACTCAACGGGCTCGCTCTACAGGGTATCGGCATGCCCCATGACCGGCAGGGCGGGCGACGCTTTGGGGTGAACACGGCATGGCAGTGGACCCAAGGCGGGGTCAAGGTCGTTCACCTGGGCGGCGCAGCGGCCCCTATCGAGCTAGAAGATAAGATTTTAATTGGGCGGCCCGACGTGCTACTAGTCCCTGTTGGGGGCGGCCCAAAAGCCTACACGCCGCAGGAAGCGGTGGAGGCGATTCAGTCACTGCAGCCGAGGCTGGTGATTCCGACTCAGTACCGTACCCAGGCCGCAGATCCGGCAACCTGCGACCTGGTGGCGTTAGACGAATTCCTGAGCCTGATGTCCGGCACGCCCGTGACCCGTCCCGGCAGTACGCTGACGGTATCGCCCGGTAGCCTGCCCGGTAGTGGAATGCAGATTGCTGTGCTGAGCTATCCCTTTTAAGGTAAGAGGGAGAAGGTAGGAGTCAGAAGACGGGAGATAGAAGCTTTAGATCAAGGCTATCTATGCCTGTAAGGCAATCCTGAAGCCCGAATTCTGACTCCTCTCTCCTATATTCTCCCTCCTCTCCTTCTGTCTCATGCCTTCCGAATACCTCGTCCGTCGTCAGGCCCTGCTCAACGCGATTGGCCAGGGGACCGCTATTTTCACCAGTGCGCCGATGGCGACGGCCCACAACGATGTGGAGCATCCCTTTCGGCAGCACAGCGATTTTTACTACCTGACGGGATTTGACGAGCCGGGAGCGGTGGCGGTGCTGTCACCGAGTCACGAAGAGCATACATTCGTTCTCTTCGTACGGCCTAAAAACTTGAAGGAGGAAACCTGGTCGGGACGACGGCTAGGAGTGGATGCCGCGAAAGAGCGGCTAGGCGCAGACGACGTTTACCCCATTACCGAGCTGGGTGAAAAGCTAAAGCCCTACGTGGAGAAGGCGGACCGACTCTACTACCACTTTGGCAACGATCGCGCGTTTGATCAGAAGGTGCTGAAGTTATGGGAGAACCTGATTCGTACCTATGCAAAGCGGGGTACCGGGCCGGTGGCGATTGAGGACAGCAAACTGCTAATGCAGAGCTTCCGCCGGGTCAAGCAGACGAGTGAGCTAGAAAAGATTCGTCGGGCCATCGAAATCACCGTTAAGGCCCACAATCACGCTCGTGACATTGCCCGTCCGGGTCGCTACGAGTATGAGATTCAGGCGGAGATGGAGCACATCTTTCGGCTAGAGGGCGGAATGGGGCCAGCATACCCTTCGATTGTGGCCTCGGGTGACAACGCCTGCATTCTGCACTACATCGAGAATAACCGACAGATGCAGGCGGGCGACCTGCTGCTGATTGATGCCGGTTGTGCCTACAACTATTACAACGCCGATATTACCCGCACCTTTCCCGTCAGCGGCAAATTTACCGACGAACAGCGGATCATTTACGAACTAGTGCTGGAGGCTCAGCAGCAGGCAATGGCCCAGATACAGCCCGGTCAGCCCTTTAACGCCTTTCACGACGCCTCGACGCGGGTGATTACCGAGGGGCTGGTCGACCTGAAGCTGCTGGTAGGCGATGTGGATAAGCTGATTGAAGAGAAGAAGCACAAGGCTTTCTTCATGCATGGCACCGGCCACTTTTTAGGGCTGGACGTGCATGACAGCGGTATTCTGCGCAATCCAGATAAAACCTGGAAGCCCTTTCAGCCCGGAAACGTGGTGACCGTAGAACCAGGGATTTACATTTCACCGGAGTATCAGCCGGAGGAGGGCCAGCCGGAGGTAGACGAGCGCTGGCGCGGTATCGGCGTGCGTATTGAAGACGACGTGCTAGTCACCGAAACCGGGCAGGAAGTCCTGACTGCCGGGGTCCCCAAGCAGCTAGACGAGATGGAGCGGCCGCTGTAGAGAACCGCCCGAACGATACAAAGAAGTCACAAATTCTGTCTCAAATTTGCCGGTCCCCCTAGGCGAATCGGCATAAAAGCGCGAAAATCGTAAGCCGGATGGGGTAACTTAACGGGACAATCAACGCTGTCAGCGTGCCCGAGACGCATGGGAGAAACTGAGTGAAATGGAAGCGCTTACTACCCGGACTGTTGGGCATTGCAGGGGCAGCTTTGATGGCCTTGCCCGTAGAGGCCGCCAGGCTGCAATCGTGGCAGTTTGACGAGCGCGAGAATCGATTAGAGTTTGTCACCGACACTCAGGTACAGCCACGAGCGCAGCTGATCTTTAACCCCACTCGTCTAGTCATTGATCTACCGGGCACATCTTTGGGGCGTTCAACGGCGGCCCAGAACGTCAGACAAGAGGGGATTCGGGCAGTTCGTGTAGGGCAGTTTGATGCGGGCACAACCCGTATCGTGGTTGAGTTTGAGTCGGGGTATACGATTGACCCGCAACAGGTGCAGGTGCGCGGCGAAACGGACCAGCGGTGGTCTGTGCAGCTGCCGACACCCCAGCGAGCCGATGCCGGGAATTCGTCTCCACCGCCGCCTAGCGACAGCTTAGAAAATATTGTTCGCAATCAGTCGGTCAGCAATCCAGCCACTCGCATAGAGGGCATTGTGACCACCGCTGACGGCTTTTTTGTGCGGACACGGGGTGCGGTCCCGACTGTGGCGGTCGAAACCAGCGAGTCGGGACCGACTGGGCGGCAGATAGTACTGACTTTCGAGGGAAGTGCGATCGCACCGTCCTTCACCGCCCAAGCACTTCCAATTAACCGCTACAGCATCAGCAGTTGGGAAGTCATTCAAGACTCAGCCACCCCCCCGGTGGCTCGGATCATCATGAACCTGGGACCTAACAGCCCTGACTGGACCGCTACTGCCAGCAACATCGGCGGCGCAGTCATCCTGCCCGACGGAGTTTCCATCCGCGAGGTGCCGGATGGGGGTCCCTCTCAGCCCGCCACCACTGGACAGGCCATTCCCGTGCCTGAGCCGACCCGACGCCCGAGTCGTCCGAGTCGCCCCAGCCGACCCGACCCCGAGCCCGATCGCCCTGCCGACCCGACCGTTGCGACCGGCGAGCTGCCCCGCGTACAGGAGGGGCGATTCGTGGTCGTGATTGACCCAGGGCATGGGGGGAGAGACCCCGGTGCTGTCGGCATTGGCGGCCTACAGGAAAAACAGGTGGTCAACCCGATTTCGCTACGGGTGGCCGCGCTGCTGCGCCAGCAGGGCGTCGAGGTGGTCATGACCCGCGATCGCGATTACGAGCTGGGTCTCGATACCCGCGTGCAAATTGCCGAACGGGCCGATGCCGACTTCTTTGTCAGCATCCATGCCAATGCCATCAACCTCAGCCGCCCCGACGTAAATGGGTTAGAGACCTACTACTCGTCTAGCCGGGGACAGGCGTTTGCCCGCGACGTGCACGATATCGTGCTGCGCGAGATGCAGATGAATGATCGGCGGGTACGTCAGGCGCGGTTCTACGTGATTCGTCGCACGTCGATGCCAGCCATTTTGATTGAGGTGGGGTTTGTGACGGGGGAGTTCGACGCGCCCAACCTGGCGAACCCGGCCTGGCGCGATCAAATGGCGGTTGCGATCACACGGGGCATATTAGTTCACCTGCAGCGCAGTCAGTAGCAAACAGGCTGGGCCCGTGCAGAGAAGCCTATTTCTTCTCGGGATGCTCAATTGCGGGGCTGGGCACGCCCAGGTCATTAATGGCCTCAATCAGCTGATATAGCCGCCCGACATCCCGGCAGTTAAAGTACAGGGCCAGCCGGGGCAGATGCTCGGTCTCATCGCCTTTCTCTGCCGGTAGGGCCGAGATGGACTCAATCTTGCCCTGCATCAAAATATCGCTGAAGCGGGTATTGAGCTGGTCCAGCCCGCCCGGCTTCAGCTGGCAGTTGAGTCGAATAATCAGCTGCCCCCGTACATACCGCATCGAGTGAAAAACCCGATAGAAATGGGTGATGGCGGCCCAAGCAGTTTCCAGGTTATCGGTAATGGTATACAGACTGGGGTCGTCAGGGCTGATTAGCCCTCGTTTCAGCAGATTGTCACGAATGTAGCTATCCCAACTGGTCCAGTAGTCGCCGTCGGGATGGTCAATCAGAACGATGGGGACAGGACTGCTCTTTCCCGTTTGGATCAGCGTCAGCGTCTCAAACGCCTCATCCTGAGTACCAAAGCCGCCCGGAAAAAGTGCGATCGCATCGGTCTCCTTCAAGAAAAACAGCTTGCGCGTGAAAAAATACTTGAACGTAAACAGCCGATCGCTGCCTTCAAGGATATCGTTAGCTCCCTGCTCAAAAGGCAGCTGAATGTTGAGCCCAAACGAATGATCGAGCCCTGCCCCCTCGTTAGCGGCCTGCATAATGCCGCCGCCCGCCCCCGTCATCACCATAAAACCCTGCTGCGCCGCCAGCTGACTGAAGGCCTTGGCCAACTGATAGTCAGGCTCGGTTTCCGGGGTCCGAGCCGAGCCAAATACGGCAATCTTCCGCACATGTCGATGCGGAAAAAAGCCCTCAAAGCCCTTTTCCATATCGAGCAGCGCCGCGTTTAAAATTTTCCAATCCAGCCGGTCTGCCTCGCGCCCAATCATCCTAACCAACGTTTCCAAAATCTGCTGAATCAGCCCCCCGTGCTCGGCTATCGGCAGCTGACCAACAATCTCAGCCAGCTGTTCTTGCAGACCAGCTGATGCGTTGGACGGCACATCAGAAAAAGGCGCAACCATAGGAATTATTAGGCTTGTAAAAAACAATTGCAGCGGCTTGCCTGACGGTCGGACCGGCAAGCGGGGTCACCATTCTATCGAAAGACTGGCCACTGTAGAGACAACCGGCCCCCTAGAGAATACCCACCCTATTCTATAGAGTTAGGGTCATCTCGATGGAGGCCCCAGGCGACAGCTCGTTTGGGAACAGCGATTTTCACAGCAAAGGGCTCCAGACCGATCCGCCGATCTGGAGCCCCTAATAATCAATGCTGAGCCATCAATGCTTGAACAGAATTCCTAGCCATCGAGCCGAATACCCCGGCCTTGGCAGCCAAATCAGCTGGGTATCAGGCGCTCGCTTGCTTGATGATGGGCTAGAGGTACTTCTCTAAGGTATTGGCCAATGTGGTCTTCGGCACTGCGCCCACTACCATATCTACCCGCTGGCCGTCTTTAAAGATCATCAGCGTGGGAATGCTACGAATGCCGTACTGGCTAGCCACGCTGGGGTTGTCGTCAGTATTGACCTTGACGACCTTGACCTTGCCCTCGTACTGCTCAGAGATCTCATCGACCACCGGTGCCACCATCCGGCAAGGACCACACCAAGGGGCCCAAAAATCTACCAGCACCGGAATATCGCTTTCCAGAACTTCTGGCTTAAATGTTGAGTCTGTTACTTGTGCGGCTGACATGCCTACATTCCTTGCCTTATGTGTACCGATTGAGCTGTGGCGGCAGAGCGCTTTGACCGGGTCAAAAACTGTCAAGCTGACCCATAACAGCCAGTCTTCCCAGGATGATCGCTCAGTCTTAGAGATGCCATCTTAGCGTATGGAATAAGCATACCGCTTAGGTGGACGATGAAGCCACCGCTTCAAACCGAATCAAACTGTTCGTAAAGAACTCGACTCTATGCAGCACTAGCCCCTAGGCCTAAAGCTACATAAAGGAACCGCCCAAACCAAAGGTTTAGGCGGGATGTGGTGTGAGGAGTGAACGGAAACTTGCGTCTCCGCTTTTCCTTATTGTATGCGACGGTTCCCGATTTGACACGGTCCGAATATTAAGCCACGACAAGTTTTCAGCGAACAAACCCAGACCGCCTCCAGGATTGTGACCGCGTTATCGCCACTAATCAGGGGCACCTGACCCCAACTATCAGTCAAACAGCTGATGTCCTAAGGCAGTTTACTTACCCATGCCCAGCTGCTGCGCCTTTTGATAAACCTTCCCCTCAGTCAGCAGCGAGGGGGCAATCACTACCTCGGCCTGCTGCATCTCTTTCAAGTTTTTAGCGCCTAAGGTCCCCATGCTGGTCTTAAGCGCACCTAGGAAGTTGTGAGTGCCGTCGTCTAGCTGGGCCGGACCCCGTAAAATCTGCGCCAACGTACCCGTGGTCCCCACTTGAATCCGCGTTCCGCGCGGCAGCACGGGACTCGGGGTTGCCATGCCCCAATGGAAGCCGCGCCCTGGGGCCTCGGCTGCGCGAGCAAAGGGCGAACCAATCATCACAGCATCGCCCCCTGAGGCGATACATTTACAAATGTCGCCGCCAGTCACCAGGCCCCCATCGGCAATGATAGGCACGTAGGTCCCGGTCTCTCGATGAAAGTCATCGCGGGCCGCCGCACAGTCGGCCACGGCAGTCGCTTGGGGCACGCCAATACCTAGCACGCCCCGAGACGTACAGGCTGCCCCCGGCCCAATACCCACGAGGACACCTGCGGCTCCAGCCTTCATCAGGTTCATGGCGACATCGTAGGTGACGCAGTTCCCCAGCAGAACGGGAATGGGCATCTCACTACAAAAATTGCCGAGATCGAGCGGCGTAATCGACTCAGGCGATAGGTGTGCAGTAGAGACCACCGTAGCCTGAATAAAAAAGAGATCGGCCCCGGCATCTACGACGGCTTGTCCGTACTTCGCGGCTCCGGCAGGCGTACAGCTAACAGCAGCGATACCCCCCTGGCTTTTAATTTCTTGAATGCGCTGCCGAATCAGAGCAGGCTGAATCGGCTGGGCATAGAGTTCTTGCATGAGCGGGACAAACTCGGTCTTGCTCACAGCCGCAATCCGATCCAGTATCGGATTGGGATCGGCATAGCGGGTTTGAATACCCTCTAGATTGAGCACGCCGAGTGCCCCTAGCTGGCTGAGTTCGACAGCCATGCGGACATCGACCACCCCATCCATAGCGCTGGCAATAATCGGAATTTCGCGTTCAATGTCGCCAATCTGCCAGCGAGTATCGGCCAAACTTGGATCGAGGGTGCGCTGCCCTGGTACTAGCGCAATTTCATCAATACCGTAAGCCCTACGAACAGTCTTGTTTCGGCCCAGTTGAATGTTCAAAAGTGTTTCCTGCCCGAGACCATTAGGTAAGCCTAGCAAAGAACGAAATCAATCGTGTATCAATAATTTCATGCGGATGTCAGCATTTTCTCTGAGCATCAAAAAACCGGATCAAGCTGCAGGATGATGGTGCGCCCACTGTGTCGATTATGTACCCATCCATCCGGCCCATTCTCTGGGCGAAGGCTCTGGAAAAAAGGTAACCCCAAGTCTGGCATTCGGTCGTAGGCAAGGCGGCAGCCACGCTCTAAAATCGATTATGCTGCCGCTGTTCTAAGTTTTTGCTGACGCGCTCAGCCCCTTACCGTGAATCTATCTTCCCTCACCTTTTTTAGAAACCTGCGGACCACCAATCGGCAGTTTGCGGTCATTGGGCTAGGCCGTTTTGGTCGAGCCGTCTGCATGACCCTGCACGGAATGGGGTACGAGGTGCTGGGCATTGACTCGAACGAGGCCCGCGTGGCCCAGGTATTGACCGATCAGATTGCGGCCCACGCAGTGCAGCTCGACTCAACCCAGCCTTCGGCCCTGCAGGAGGCCGGGATTCCTGACTTTGACACGGTCATTGTGGCCATTGGCAACTACATCCAAGAAAGCATTATCACCACGCTCAACGTTAAAGAGTCGGGGGTGACGAATGTAGTGGCTAAAGCGTCTTCTAAAATTCATGGCAAGCTGCTGCAGCGAGTCGGCGCTGACCATGTGGTGTTTCCCGAGCATGAGATGGGGTGTGAGCTGGCCCGTTCGCTGACGCGACCGGGCATCTTAGACCGATTTGAGCTAGACCCCGATCACAGTATTGTCGAGCTCGTCGTTCCAAAAGAGTTTGACGGTAAGACCATTGTTGATCTAGATCTGCGCAATCGCTACGGGCTGACGCTGATGGCGATTAGTCAGGGGGTCGCTGCCGAAAAGTTTGAGATCAACCCCAGTCCGGTTTCGCGGCTTAAGGCCGGGGCGCTGATGGTTTTGGTCGGGGCCAACAAAGGGATCGACAAGCTGCCGGTCTAGGATTGCTCGCTGAGGAGTGCGCGCATTTAACCTGCGCCTTAAACACAGGAGACTTTGCCCATGCGCATTGTGGGGTTAATGAGTGGGACGTCCATCGATGGGATCGATGCGGCCCTGGTGGAGGTAACGGGCGAAGGATACAACATTGGAGCGTCCGTAATTCGGGCAGCGACCTATCCCTACGAAGCGATGTTGCGATCGCACCTCCTGCAAGTCTGCGCCGGTCAGCCCCTATCAATGGAAGCCCTGTCCCGGTTAGACGATGCGGTCGCTGACGCCTTCGCTGAGGCCGCGCTAGCGATTGCCGACAGTGACCCGGTCGACCTGGTTGCCTCCCACGGTCAGACGATTTACCATCGCCCGCCCAGCGCTGCCCAGCTCGGCTATAGCCTGCAAATAGGTCGCGGATCTCGCATTTCTATCCGCACCGGATGGCCCACCGTCAGCAACTTCAGGGTCGCCGACATCGCGCTGGGCGGTCAGGGAGCGCCGCTGGTCCCGCCCGTGGATGCCTGCCTGCTGAGCCATCCGCAGCGATATCGCTGCGTCCAAAACCTAGGCGGCATTGGCAATGTTGCCTACCTACCTGCCTGGGATCGCGCTCAATCGTCGCACTTTTCAGAACAGATTCAGGGGTGGGATACGGGACCGGCCAATGTTCTGATCGACTGGGCCGTGACCGAGTTTAGCGATGGCGTGCAGACCTACGATCGGGGCGGGCGCTGGGCCGCCCAGGGCCAGATTCACACCAACCTGGTTGACCAGTGGTTAGTCCATCCTTTCTTTAGCCAGCCGCCGCCCAAGTCGACCGGCAGAGAGCTATTTGGCGCAGACTATGCCCGTCAGTGCTGGCAGACGGCTCAGGCCAACGGTCTCAGCCAGGCCGACTTTCTGGCGAGCCTTACCGAGCTGACCGCAGCGTCCATTGAGCGAGGCTACCGGCGCTTCTTACCCCAGTTGCCCGACGAGGTTTTGCTCTGCGGCGGCGGCAGCCAGAACGACTATCTGAGGCAGCGGCTCCAGTCTCGACTCCCTGAGACCCAGCTCGTCACGACCAGCGACGTCGGCTTGAGTGCTGACTACAAAGAGGCCGTGGCGTTTGCGGTCCTGGGATTTTGGCGCTGGCATGGACTCCCCGGCAATCTGCCTGCCGTGACGGGCGCTCGATCGCGCTGCCTGTTGGGTGAGATCGCACGGCCCGAGTAGCTGGCCGTCCTGCCTAGGTACGGTTAAGGTAGTCGTCTGTTTCACTTTACGGCTATTCTGTTAAAGGCTTTAATCGCCATGATCGGGGTGTAGACAGAACAGATTGGGGCACCGCCTTTACGGATGAGAACGGCCCCTCGCGTCTTGCGCCAGCAGCAGTTCTCGCGCTGATATGAATCACAGCTTTTTAATTGAACCGGGCCGCTGGACGCTACAGGGCAACTGGCTGGATCGAGATTCTCTGCCGATTAATGTCAAGGGCAAGATTCTGGTTGCCTGGAATCGAGATTCGTGGTTCACAATGGTGACCAAGCTGACCTTTCCTGGTGGCGAACTTGAGGACATTTCCCTACAGTACAAGGGGCGGCTGACCGGGAGCGATCGCCAGTACACCTTTGTCCTGCAGCACAGCAGCCTAGGCCGGGTGGAGGGGGAAGGGTGGGTCGCGCCAGAGTCAATTGTGCAACGATACTGGGTTCTGAGCGATCGACAGCGACGCACCGGTTTTGAAACGCTGTACCGCATCGAAGCCGACAAGTACCACTATTCCAGCGGAATCATGGCGGGCCATTACCTGACCAGTACTATGGAAGCAGTGGTCGAACGACATCATCCCTAGGGATACGTCTTAACTTACACAGCCACTTACATAGCCAATGCGCTTGCCTGGGCGCGAGATCAAACAATTGGGGTTAAATCCGGAAACCTGGGAATTCTTGGAGTATCAACAGGGTTGGGATTCCCATCCATGGCCGCTCGCATTCCTCGTAGGGGTCGGTGGCTGGTCATGATGGCCGCTCGCTCTCACCCATTGAGGGTACAGGGCTCACGGGCAAGCGGCACCCAAGTAACCCAGCACCACTCACTGTGCTCGATGTCAGGGCTCTATGCAATCCACTGCGTCAATGACAGATTCTAATCTGGGTCGTAAGCTTGCCAATCGCTACGAGATCATGGAAGCCCTGGGCCAGGGCTCGATGGGCAAGGTTTACCTGGCCGAAGACTCGCTATTGGGCGGTGTGCCGGTCGCCGTCAAGTTTTTGGTACAAACCCTGCTGAGCGACAAAATGAAGCAGCGGTTTATGAGGGAAGCCATGACCTGTGCTCAGCTGGGTCAAAAAAGCATTCACGTTGTGCGCGTGACCGATTACGGCGTCACCGATGACGAAATTCCTTTCTACGTGATGGAGTACCTGCGGGGCAAAAGCCTGGGTCAGGTCATTCAACCGGAACCTCTGCCGATCCCTCGTTTTTTGGGCCTCACGCGGCAAATTTGCCTGGGGCTACAGGCCGCCCACGACGGCATCGTCTTTAAAAATCAGGTGGCCTCTATCATCCACCGAGATATCAAACCCAGCAATATTCTGATCACCCTTGACCCCACCCTGGGCGAACTCGTCAAAATTCTAGACTTTGGCATCGCTAAGCTGATGCAGGCCGACAGCGAGCAGACCAGTAGCTTTATGGGAACGCTCGCCTACGCCTCCCCTGAACAGATGGAAGGCCGCGAATTAGACCATCGCTCAGACATTTATAGCCTGGGTGCCATGATGTACCAGATGCTGTCTGGCTACCTGCCGATTCGCCCTAACAACAACACCTTTGGCAGCTGGTACCAGGCCCACCAGACCCGGACGCCCGCCCCCCTAGGCGAGATTGCCGCCGATACGAAGCCGCCTAAGCTGCTCGAAGACTTAGTCATGGCCTGTATCGCCCGAGATCGAGAGGAGCGGCCCCAGACCGTCGGTCAGATCATTGAGTCCCTGGCGCCCCTAGAAGATCGCTTTGGGACCGGGTTCAAAATCAGCCAGCGGATCGGCTCGACGCTGTCTAAAGTGCCGATCGTCAAAAAATCAAGCCCCGAACTGGTCACCAGCCCCGGCGACGAAGAGACCCGCTTTTGCAAGCTCCAACTCTGGCCCAAGAATAAGCCGGTTGCAGAAATCGTGTTTCCTCAGATCATTAAAACGAGTCAACAGTCCCTGGCAACGCTGTGGGTGATGCTGCCACCAGATGAAATCGAGCGGCGAACCGTGAACACGCGCTACAACAACTTCATGTGCACCATGTCGCCCCATCCGATGACGCTGTGGCTAACCGCGCTCTACGGGCAAAACGACGGTCCCCGCTGGCTCCCCTGCTATTTAGACCTCAAGAATGAGGGACATCAGCGGATTGTCTGGACCCTGGGAGAAGTGGGCTACTATCGACTGCTGTTTTTCTCAAAGCAGAGTCCGCACCGCTGCCTATTGGTACGGCGGTTCAATATTGCCCAGGCCCAGCGCAACTTACTGCGAGAGTGGGTGACCGTGGCGCGGTCGGCCATGTCGGTTGGCAGCCCCAACGATAGCAAAGACCTGCTCAAGAGCGAGCTCAACCGCAACCTGAAGCCCAAGCTGCTCATGAACTTTGAGTCAATGCACTCAGACTCCCAGCCTGGCAAAGACATTTCTATGGGACTGTAAGTTTTCTGAATCGAGTGGTTCGTCAAGCACCCCCTCACTATTCACGACCTCACCCATTAATCCCAATCCTTATGCTTGACCGCTGCCCTGACTTTTCTCTCTAGCTTTTTTCTGGGGGAAAATACAGCAGCGGATGCCAGCTCGATCGGATCAGCGCGTTGGTGAGGCTGGGGGAGGAGAATTTCTTCAGCAAACCGCCGCCGCTAGTGGAAACGGCAATTCCGGTCACATCGTTGACCTCAGCCGATTTGAGAATTTCTTCCTGGGGTTCGCCTTGGCGGATATCTGTGGTGACCTGGAGGCCGATCGCCTCTAGCTCGGCTTTGACGGGGGCCAGTGCTTGATGGGCCTGACCGACCGGGTCGCTGCCGCGCAGCTCTTTGCGAACGCTGTCGTCAATCACCCAACACAGTAGGCACTGCTTGATAGAAGGACAGTCTTCAGCCCGCTGCTTGATCTGGTTGACCAGGTATTGAGCGCTGCTGCTGTTGTCGAAGGGAATCAGGGGATACTCAAACAGGTGCTCGCATCTGAGCGCCAGCTCTTGCTCGCGGTAGGTCGCTACCAGCTGAGGTCGCAGGATTAAGAGCGGCACATGACACTGCTTGGTGATGCCCACGGTGGTGCTGCCAAACAGCTTTTCGGTCAGCAGCGAGCGGGTGGGGGTTCCCAGTACGATGACGTCGGCGTTGTGATCGCGGGCAGCTTTGAGAATGTTGTCGGTCGGCCGACCGGAGGCGATGTCGACTTTGACGGTGGCTTCTGCAGAGGTAGATTGGGTTGCGATCGCAAGTCGAGCCCTGGCCTGCTCAATCGCCTCAGTATCGACCTTCGGAATTTCTCGGTCGGTCGTCAGGGAGACATTGTGAAAAAAGACCACCGTTTCCAGACCGCCCGTGACTAACGCCGGGACAAAATTGACCAACCGTTCAATACCGTCCTCAAAATCAGTACAGATCAGGGCACGCTTAAACATGGATCTACCTTCGTCAGCGAGACGGTGTACTCATGGGAAGGGCTAAAGCGCCTTCGACTTCCCCCAGTGTATCGCCTGCTGCCCGCCCCAACGGACTGTCTTCGGAGGGAGAACAGGGGTGACGGGAGCGCAGACTAGTCCTGCAGCGCCAGCACGACCACCGTAATGTTGTCCCGTCCCCCGCGCTGCTTAGCCGCATCCACAAGAGATTCTGCCGCCGTCCGGCAGGCTCGAATCGACTTTAGGTGAGAGCCAATCAGCGGATCGGAGAGTTCTTCGGTCAGGCCATCACTACAGAGCAGCAAGCGGTCTCCGCCTCGAATCTCGAAGGACTGTACCTCTACCTGCATCAGGTCTTCTCGACCTAGACACTGAGAGAGCACGTGCCGCCACGGGTGATGCTTCGACTGATCGACGGTCAGCTCGCCCTCTCGAATCGCCCGAGCGACCCAGGTATGGTCCTCAGTAATCTGACTTAGCCGAGGCCCCCGCAACCGGTACAGCCGAGAGTCGCCCACATGGCCACACCAGGGCTCGGTCTCTGACTCTCGAAACATGAGCACGACCGCAGTTGTCCCCATATCGGCCCGCTCAGGATGCTCAGCCTGATCGCGCAAAATCGCATCATTCGCCTTTAAGAAGGCATCCCGGAGCAGCTCATCCGAGGCGTGTTCCGACGGCCACTGCTGATCGAGATAGGTGCGGATCACCTCCGTCGCCAATCGGCTCGCTTCCTGGCCGCCTGCATGCCCGCCCATGCCGTCCGCCACAATAAAGAAGCGACCGTCTGGATCGATGTGGTAAGCGTCCTGATTGCTGGAGCGGAGCAGGCCCGGATCGGTCAGGCCCGAAAAGAAGCGTTGCATAGTGACCGTATCAATCAGGAATAGTGAAGCGACAAGGCGATCGGATGCGAGGCGCTAGGGCATTCGATCATCCCGACCGAGCTTGAGCGTGAGCCGCAGCAGCGCAATCCCCATCACACCGGCAAATCCCGCAGCCCCTAGCGCAAGCCCCCAAAAACCGTTGATCAGGAGCAGAGTAGCCGATAGCACAAACGTGCCCAGCAGCAGCGTGTAGTTGGTCGCCATATTTACAGTGCCCACCCGACGCAGGATTCGATCAGTTTCGATGGACCGAACCCGCACGCGAATGTCACCCCGGTCGAGTCGATCGAGCGTATCTTCGATGCGCCGAGGCAGACCGAAGGCGGTCGTCCCGACCTGGGCCGCCTGACGACCGATTTCGCCGAGAAGGCCGTTGGGATTGGTTGCGTTACCGTTAGTCATAAGCTCGCTCGCAAAAGGTTTAGCTGCTTCCATAAAGTTAAAATCGGGATCGAGTCCCTTTCCGACCCCTTCTAGGGTCGAAAAGGCGCGCATCACAAAGGTGAAGGTGGCCGGGAACCGAAAGGGCTGGTCGTAGGCCACCGCGTAGAGATCGTCGCTGATGGTGGTAATGGACTGCTCCTCAAAGGGCTGGTCCATGAAGTTGTCGAGAATGTACTGGATAGAGCGGCGGACCGGCCCCATATCGTCGACCTCAACTAGCGCCCCCAGCGCCACGAGTGAACGCATCACCTGATCGGCGTCGCGCTGGGCGACGCCCATAAAGGTCAGCATCAGCCCGTCCCGCGTGACGGTCTGGATCTCACCCATCATGCCGAAATCGTAAAAAATTAGCGACCCGTCTGGGTTGACCGCGATGTTTCCAGGGTGCGGATCGGCATGGAAAAAGCCGTCGGTTAGCAGCTGCTTAAGATAAGCCTGGGCGCCCAGCTGGGCGAGCCGTGAGCGGTCTAGGCCAGCGGCCTCAAGCGCTTCGTAATGGCTGATTTTGATACCGGGCATGTACTCCAGCGTCAGCACCTGGGGCGAGGCATAGCGCCAGTACACCCGAGGCACTTTTACCCAGTCTTCGTCGCGAAAGTTACGCCGAAACGTGTCGGCATTACGCCCTTCATAGAGAAAGTCGATTTCTAACCAGAGAATGCGGCAGCATTCGTCGTAGATGCCCAGCCAGTCACGGCCCTTGCCCCACTCGGGGTGGTTTTGAAAATAGTGAGCGATGCCCTTAAGAATGGCCAGATCAATCTCGAAGAGGCGCTTGAGCCCCGGTCGCTGAACCTTGACGACCACTTCTTCACCGGAATGCAGCTGGGCCCGGTGGACCTGCCCCAGACTGGCCGCCGCCAGTGGAATCGGATCAAAGGTGCGATACAAGTCGGCAATCGGTCGGTTGAGGTCCTTCTCGATAATGTCTCGGGCCTGCTCGTAACTGAAGGCCGGCACCTCGTCCTGGAGCTTGGAAAGTTCTTCAACGTACTCAGCCGGAAACAGATCCGCCCGGGTCGAGAACAGCTGACCCAGTTTGATAAACGTAGGGCCCAGATTCAAAAACGTTTGTCGAATCCAGACGGCCTGAGCCCGACGCCGGGCAGCCTGCTTTTCAGGCGTCATTGCCCCGGCGTAGCTCCAGCGCTTGTTGTAAAGCCAGCGCTTGGAAATCAGCTTGAGAAAGAACGACCAGATGTCAATCGAGCGCTCTAAGCGGCTGTAGCGACGATTCCAGCGATAGTTGCCCGCTGCCGGATAAACCGGCTTGACAGGCGGCAGGGGACTGGGCGACAACAGACCGGATCCATTGAAGTCAGGAGTGCGATCACGATGCGCTGCGTCAACGGATGGCGACAACGTCGGCGAAATATCGTTTTCTTCAGAGACCGTAGACACTCAAGCTCCTAACAAAACGGGAGACGCTAGGCGCGCCGAATAGCGATTGGGCGGGGGACACATGGCGGTCCCGTGGTGAAATTTAGGTGTTCTACAGCAGGGAACCGGGCATGACCGCCTAGGACCCTATCGAACTGCGATACTGCTGTACGGCGACACGAACCTGGGCAATTTCTGCCCGTAGGCTGTCAATCGTCGCCTGCAGATCGTCGCTGGTAGCAGCCGGTACGCCTGCGGGGGCCGTATCTGCATCAGCAGCAGCCTGCTGAGCCCGTTCAAACACTGTCTCTGTAAACTGTCTGAGGGATTCGCGCTGCTCGGCATCAAAGCGACCAACCGTGCTGAGCCCTTCTGTAACCGCTCGTTCAAGCTGTTCCCCGACAGCAGTAGCCAGTGCCCGACCCAAAAAAAACGCCTGCTGTGTTGAATTACTCATGAAATTAATTATCAGACCTAGGGCTCATTATAGCGGCCTTATAGACGATGTTAAGGGCAGCTTACTCGTCCGGCTTCATGCAAGGGCTCATAAATCAACGGACTCCGGGGCCGGTGCTTGGGGCAGTGGCGCTAGGCGTGACTTCTCGGGGAGGTTAGGTGCAGGGGTCGGCGGCGAAACGGAAAACTCGGGCGCTGGCTCGGGCACTGAGTCAGTTAGCTCAGCTAACGAAGGAGACGGTTGGGGCTCAGCGGCTGAGCGACTGGCAGACCGATCGGCGGCCGGATCACCGAGAGCTTCCACCTCGTCATCGATGGATGCCGCGGGTTCGGGCTGGGCGGGTTCAATGGCTTCGTCGAGTAGCTCTGATGTAGGCTGTGCGGTCGACGGGGCAGCGGGGGGCTCACTGCTGGGCTCAGGCACAGGGGCGGCTTCAGCGGTGGGCAATAGACGGCGCTGCGGTTCGGCTTGACCACCGCCTTGATTGCGGCTGTTCGTCAGCCGGTTATCAGGTCGCCGCCGGACGCTGGGCATCGACGAGGGCCAGTCCGACAGCGGCGGAAACGACTGCTCTGGGCTCAGACGGGTATCCTGGATGGCCGGTACTACCTGCATGCGCACGGCGGTGCCGATGCCAAGCCCCAGCGATCCGGCAATTACGGCGGTCATCGCCAGACTCCATCGTCGCCTTAACCCCCGCCGGGGCTGATTTGGGGACGAACCCTGCGTTGAGTTGGACGAGGGAGCTGTCTGCATGGATAAAGGGGGAAATGGAGAAACCCGCAAAAAGGATACCAGCGGCATCAGCCAGTTGACTGACGGCTGCAGTCCCTAAATTGTGCGGTCATGGGACTTTGTGCGGTCATGGGGAGATTGTGCGGTCATGGGGATTGTGATCGCAAGTCAGCACAGGCAAGACCGCCAGGACTTCACATAAGCCTAAAGTTATCGAAGTCCAAAATTACTCAGCAATCTAGCACTCATCACGTCAAAAAGAGAAGGTACTGGGCCAATTTGGGACCGGGTCGATTGGCGGCTCAGCCCAAATCGGGACAGCGACTGACGGCGATTGACACAGGCGGGATCGCGTACAGCTAGCATCTGGGTGACCGCTAGCTTTGTCAAGCGTTGTTACGCGGATAGCGCTGTTTGATAAAGCACACGGCTGAGGCCCGATCGGTCACCTGACCGTCTAGGGCTGCCGCCGTTAAAGTCGCTAGCATCTGCTTGAATTCGGGACCGGGTGAGTACCCCAACTGCTTTAGGTCGTGACCGTCGAGGGGGGACGACACCGTTCGCAGCCGCAGCAGATAGCGCCAGATTTGCGTGCCTAAAGCGCGGGGATGACGGACGGCAATGAGCCAGAGTAGCAGCGGCGAGTGGGGGTTCAGCGCCTCCCTTAGGCCACTGGGCTGATGGATGTTCGGCAGCGTTTCGAGAAGCTGGGATTCGACCGCCGCCAGCTGGCCCAGACGCTCCTGACTCTCGGTCGGTAACTCCAGCCGCTGGGCGACAACGGCGCCGCTCTCATGCAGATCAGTCAGCACTCCTTCTAGCAGCAGCTGCCAGCGCGGCGTTCTCTGGGCAAAGTCGGAGGCAAACCGCTGGTGCCAGCGGCCCAGGCGCTGCAGCTGCGCCATCAGTTCGGGCGTCAATGATAGGTCTGGATGCACACAGCTCAGCGCCCCCAGCCGCTCTAACTGCTGCAGGGCGACTGCCCACTGGGCGCTTTCTAACAGGTACTTGAGTTCAGTCTTCAGACGGGTTTGGAGCGCTGGTAGACGCCGGTGGGGCAGCCCCGACTGCTGCAGGTCGCGGTAAATGCCGCTCGCCACGGCGTAGCGAATAAACTGCTCGGTCTGGCTGTCGATCTCGAAGTCCAAGCGGGTGGCAAAGCGAACGGCTCGAAAAATTCTGGTGGGGTCCTCAATAAAGCTGTTGGCGTGCAGGACCCGGATGTGCTGCTGCTGCAGGTCGAGCCAGCCGCCGAAAAAGTCAAGCAGCTGACCGGCTTGGGGCGGCGTCAGGGCGATCGCCATGGCGTTGATGGTGAAATCGCGCCGGTAGAGATCTTGCCGAATCGAGCTGGCTTCGACCTCGGGATTGGCCGCTGGATAGGCGTAGAACTCGGTTCGGGCCGTGGCAATATCTACCATGAGGGGCCCCAGCTCCGTACCTTTGGGCCAGACCAGCGCGGCGGTTTGGAACTGACCATGGATTTGCACCTCGACCTGCGGATCCTGCTGCTGAATCATTTCGGCCAGGGCAACACCTGCCCCCGTTTCAGGCAGCGTCTGGGCACCATCGACCACCAAATCAATATCCTGAAGCTGGAGCAGTCCCGTGGTCGGGCTGAGGAGCAGGTCGCGCACGGCCCCACCCACAACGTACAGCTGCCAGCCGCGTCGGGCGGCCGCCCCAGCCATGTGAGTCAGGGCCGTCCATAGGGCAGGGGGCAGCCCCTGCTGCAAACGCTGGTAGAGCTGGTCAGGTGAGGGCACGGCGAGCGTTGTAGCAACAGTGTCGACAGCAGGTGCAATCGCAGCCTGCTCAGGATAATCCGATTGAATCTGGCGCAGCAAATCGCTGCGGGTGACGATACCCACCAGCACCGCCTGATCGAGCACAGGCAGGCGGCCAATGTCATAGTCCACCATCAGCTTGTGCAGCGTCGTGACCGGCGTCTCGGGCGTTACGGTTTTGACCTGGCTGGTCATAAAGCCCTTGACAGGGGCATGGCCATAGCCATGATGCAGCGCCAGGTCAATGTCGCGTCGGGAGATCATGCCGACCAACTGGTCGTCCGCATCAACGACACAGAGGCCGGCATGGCCGTAGCGCAACAGCACCCGCTGAGCGGCGCCAATGGTCAGGTCAGGGCGCACAGTCCGGACCGGGGACGACATCAGCTGGCGGGTGGTCTGGGCCCGGGGGATCTGCTGCCGTAGCCGGGCCAGCACCGTATCAAAGGCAGCGGTCAAATCCGTGGCAACCTCTCGGGTGGTGGCCTCCGACTTCACCACAGCGGCGGCGGCCTGCGGATGTCCACCGCCGCCAAAGTCGGCAAAGAGCTGGCCGAAGTCAGGCCCTGGCGTGTCCTTTGCGGCCCAGAGCGGACGCGTACGAGCGCGGCCAATTAGGGTCAGCCGGAGCTGGTCTTTATTGCCCGGATAAATGGTCCCCAGCAGCAGCGCATCTAAAGACAGCAGTGAGACCAGCTGGCTTGCCAAGCCTGAGAGCCCTGGGACATAGCCGTCGGCTTCGAGCTTCAGCCAGCCCAGCTGATAACCGTCGGTCGTTTCAACGTGAATTTGGTTGAGGGCCGTCTGCAGCAGCTGTAGCAGGTCAGCGGACAGGGTGGCCTCAGCGGCCTGGGCAATGAGGGTTTGATCAGCGCCCTGTGCCATCAGCCAGGCTAGGGCCAGGGCGTCGCGTTCGACCGCCTGCTCGTACCGCAGCGATCCGGTATCGGCATGGATACCCAGGGCCATAACGGTCGCAGCGGTTGGCGCGAGATCGATGGATTGCGATCGCAACGCCTCGACAATCAGGGTCGTTGTTGCCCCCACCGGCTCATTATGAACCGTGGCCGAGGCAATATCAGTCTCAGCCGTGGTGTGGTGGTCGTAAATAGTAATGGGAATACCCTGCTGCTCCGCCTGATCGATCCAGGCAGCCGCCAACCCGACCCGACTGCGTTCGTGGGCATCGACCAGCGTCAGCGACCGAATTTGGGACGGATCAACGGCCCGGTGCTCTAGCAGCGCGTACTCGTCCCGGTGAAGCGCCAAGAACGCCTGGACATCGGGATGGCAGTCTCCCGTCAAGACAATGCGGCTACCCGGCTGAAGTTGGGTCACGCCCACCGCCGCCCCCAACGTATCGAAGTCGGCCACGGTGTGGCACAAAACCAAATCCATCGTTCTCCGCCGCCCTTTCTAAGTTCGCCCCGCCCAACCGCTTTCCCAAGCGGCCTAATTTTGATAGCGTACTTTACAGGGCGGTGCCTGGGCGGCGCTATTAAGTTCTCGTAGCGGTCGCCATATCCCGCGTGATCAAATCGATAATATCTGTCCCGAGAGTAGCGATTTTATGAGCATTATTTTTCAACTGGCGCTGTTTGCCTTAGTCCTGTGGTCCTTTGTTATGGTGATTGGTGTTCCCGTTGCCTACGCCTCCCCTCAAAACTGGGACCAGTCCAAACGCCTCATCTTTTTAGGGTCAATCGTCTGGGCGGCACTGGTTGTGGTGGTCGGCGGACTCAACTATTTCGTGGTTTAGCACACCGCTAGGCCCCCATCCCCATGGCTGTTTTTGAAGGCTCGTTTGCCCAATCGAGCACCTACCGGTTTGCGCTGGTCATCGGTCGATTTAACGATCTGGTGACGGGCAAACTGCTGGCGGGCTGTCAAGACTGTCTCAAGCGTCATGGCGTCGACGTCGACCCTAACGGGAGCCAGGTCGATTACGCCTGGGTGCCCGGTAGCTTTGAGGTGCCAATGGTGGCCCGGCAGCTGGCCCTGAGCGGTCGCTACGATGCCATTATCTGCCTCGGCGCGGTGATTCGTGGGCATACCCCCCACTTTGACTATGTCGCGGGAGAAGTGGCCAAGGGAATTGCGGCTACTAGCTTTCAGACCGGGGTACCAGTGGTCTTTGGCGTCCTCACGACTGACACCATGCAACAGGCCCTGGAGCGCGCTGGGATCAAAAGCAATCTGGGCTGGAACTATGCCATGAGCGCCCTCGAAATGGCAAGCCTGATGCCCCAGGTTCGGGGGGGTGAGTTCGCTGTCAGCCCAGAAAACGGCCTCGCTGGCAACGCCCAACCCGCGTCCCTCCCAGCCCCATCCGCTGCCGTTGAACCCCTCCATTAACCGACCGAGATCGACCCGCTCCAAAGTTGACAAAGGATCCCCATTTTGGCATCCTAGGAAAAGTCGCAAGATCCGGAAAGGCTTGCGGGTGTAGCTCAGTGGTAGAGCGTCACCTTGCCAAGGTGAATGTCGCGCGTTCGAATCGCGTCACCCGCTTATTAAGACTCCAAGTTAAAAACCCATATTCCCATATTGAATAATGGCGCGAATTCTGAAGGGCTTGCGACAGTTTGCGGTGGGAAGCAACCTTTTCACTAGCGGCGGGACTATCGCTGGGAGACTGAGCCCGCGCAGTCAGACAGCACCCATCCTTAGCCCCAACCGGTAAGGCAGTAACCCATGACTTTACCCACGGATACCTTTACCCAGCGGCAAGCCGCAGTGGATGCCGCCGATTCGGCCCAGGGACTGATCGACGCGGTTGAAGCGTTGGCTGAGTTGGCCGACAAACGCGCGGTCCCAACCTTACTTCAGGTCCTTGGCTTTAACAATCCCGGTGCTGCTGTGGCCGCCGTGGAGGGACTGATTGCGATCGGCACACCGGCCGTGACGCCGCTGCTCACCCAGCTAGACACCGACAACTACGGGGCTCGGGCCTGGGCCATCCGCGCCCTGGCCGGAATCGGCGACCCGCGCGGACAGTCGCGCCTGCTTGAGGCCGCCACCACCGATTTTGCCATGAGCGTACGGCGCGCTGCTGCCCGCGGGCTGGGCAACCTCAGCTGGGGCACCTTGTCCCCGCAAGAACGCTATGAGTACTGGCAGCGTTCTCAGCAGGCGCTATTGAAAACGGCCCAGGACGATGAGTGGGTGGTTCGATATGCCACCGTGGTAG
Organism: Cyanobacteria bacterium J06648_16; assembly: GCA_039817185.1. Lineage (GTDB taxonomy): Bacteria > Cyanobacteriota > Cyanobacteriia > Phormidesmidales > Phormidesmidaceae > CAWUKV01. The sequence goes on from JBCBWI010000017.1 coordinate 33,210, forward strand.
GCCTGGAAGGATTGGTTCAGGTCGGAGATATCCCCGCTACCGATCGACAGCAAGTCTGTCAGCAGCTGGCTAGCATTGCCCAGGACGCTAGCCAGCCTACCGTCCAGATTCGAGCTCGGTGGGCACTCCAGCGACTATCCCTACCGTAGGGCAGGAATACCGACGGGACGCGATTCAGATAGTTTGGAGTGTGTCGAAATCTGCGTAGATATGCGGACAAAAAGACACGATTAACGCTAAATTCTCTACAAAACTTATCAGTTGGAAATAGCATTTGCTCATAAAAAATCAGCTGATAGCGATTGCTCAGCAATTTAAATATTTCACGAAATATCTATCTTGAAGAAGTATTTTCCCTTCTCATTAACCGGCAATGGCGGCCCTGTAACAGTCTGCATGCGTTCAGCTTCCCTTTAAAGAATTGTCTCGATTAATTCTGAGCAAAGGGGCTTTCTGAGAATGATTAATCGTGATCTAGCCGCAGGCAAATCGTCAGCCGATTTCTGATAGAGGCTGGCCGCCAGCGGGATCAACCGAATGGCCAGCACGCTGGCTTGAGAAGGATTGTCGGCCTCTATACCAATAGACTTTTGGGGCCATGCCTGTCACTTTTTCCAGATCGGCCTGTCACTTTTTCCCAGATCGGTATGTTTAAATATTTACCTTCTAATAAAGGGGTGTGCTAACTAAACAGTTCCTCAGATAGGGTCAGTTTATAGACCTAGAACCTGTCATAAATTAATGGTCCATTTGTATACATTCTGTTAATTAGTTATCAACACGTCATTAGAGGCTTGCAAAATCTAGAGCGAGGGGTTAGGGTACGAATGCTCCTAGGAATATTTAGAAAATATTAAATTTTTCAGGAAGCGTTCAAAACCCACCCGTACTATCCATTTCCCGAGGCAAATATTGTGAGCGCTAAACTACTCCGAATGCTCTGGGCTGCCGTGAGTGAGACCCCTCCACACCTACTCATTGGCTTTGACGATGTGGCGCTGAGCCGCCACATCTTAGGCTGTATCGAATCGCGTGCAAACCTGAGCCGAGAAGAAACCACCGAGGTCAACTCCTACATTGCATCCCGCACGCCGCTAATTCGAGATTTGGCCTACTCGTAGACAATGCCCGTGCCCCAGGGCGAGGCCCTACCACTTCAACCGTTTTACTACTCTGACGTCTGTCTGCACCGACCCGCTGCGCTGAGTGCCGATAGTCCCGGCGTGCTCTCCATACCCCTGTACCGCCTGGTCATGAAAGATTGTAATGAACGCCTTTGGATCTGCTGCCTGGGCCAACTCGGCCTGCGTTTAAGTTGGCCTGGACTGGGTCGGTCGGGCATTTTCGCCGATTAGACGATAAAACTGACTGATTTGGGCCAGCGAAGCCGTGACTGGCTCACCCAGCACTAGCCAGGTGACCGTTTCGCTACAGGGCGGGGTCGTAAGCGAACCGCTGTAGCGAAAAACGGACGTCGCTGTATCGGGCAGCAAATCCCATGCGTTCACCCACTCGCGCATGACCGTGCTCGGCTGATTGATCTGGCTGGGTAAGTAGGGCCACATTTTCTGCAGCGTGGGATTCTCCTGCCCTGCGCGTACCAGCACGCTCAATACGACCAGGGCTTGAGTCGGGGCATTGCGGTGGACGAAGTGAATTTCCATCGGCTGGTGCTGACCGCTGCGGGTGTGTTCGCTGGGGTCATGAAAGTGAAACTGAAGCAGCTCAAATGGCTGCCTCTCTAGGATTAGCCTGCTGCCGGAGGCGTAATCAATCCGTACCGTATGGCCAGTATTGACGAGCGTGAGCGGCGTTGGTCGGTAATCGAACTGCAGGCTGTCCATAGGCACCGGCTCAACTCGCCCTAAATCGATCGGTGACTGGTGTCGCCCAGTAGCGCAGGCAGCATAGTCTGGCGATAGCTCGCCCCAGTGATCGGGACCGTCTGATCCGATATAGCTCCAGGCCCGCGCAGACTGAGCCCACCTCAGACCCAGACCGCTACCGGCCAGGCTGCCTAGGGCCGCTTTGAGTAAAAACCGTCGATTCATGCTTGATAGCCCACGCTGTCTTGATAGCCCACGCTGTCACCAATTGCCTCAACCGGCTAAACAGTTACAGATTGCCCGTTCTGGGAGCCCTGCTCCGCAGTTCTGGGCTAGCATTGGCATTGAGCCGCAGCGGATTAGCCGCTAGTGTGAATAGAGCCTGTTTTAACTCCTCTCCATGCGATATCTGATCACCAGCGCCCTTCCCTACATTAATGGCATCAAGCACCTGGGCAATTTGGTGGGATCGATGCTACCGGCTGATGTCTATGCCCGGTTTCTGCGACAGGAGGGCGAGACCGTGCTCTACATATGTGCAACAGACGAACATGGCACCCCCGCAGAAATTGCCGCCGCCGAGGCCGGGATGGCCGTGGCTGACTTCTGTACCCAGCAGTACCAGCGTCAGGCCGATATTTACGCGCAGTTTGGCCTATCGTTCGACTACTTTGGCCGCACCTCGGGGCCAGAGAACCACGAGCTGACGCAGCACTTTTACCGCAGCCTGGACGAGCACGGCTTTATTGAAGAGCGCGAAATCAAGCAGATTTATTCCCTCGAAGACGAGCGGTTTCTACCGGACCGATACGTCACTGGCACCTGCCCCAACTGCGGCTATGAAAAGGCCCGAGGCGATCAGTGTGAGAACTGCACCAAGGTGCTGTCACCCACGGACCTGATTAATCCCCGCTCGACGATTTCTGGCAGTACCAACCTGGAAGTGCGAGGTAGCAAACACCTGTTCTTACGGCTCGATCAGCTGAGCGATGAGGTGCGGGCTTGGGTCGAGCAGCAGACCGAGTGGCCGACGCTCACGAAATCGATTGCAATGAAGTGGCTGAACGAGGGGCTGCAAAGCCGGGGCATCACCCGTGACCTGAGCTGGGGCGTGCCGGTGCCCCGCGATGGGTTCGAAGGCAAGGTATTTTATGTGTGGTTTGACGCGCCGATTGGCTACGTCTCGGCCACGAAAGCTTGGGGCAATGCCGGACCTGAGCGGGATTGGGAGAGCTGGTGGCAAAACGCTGATGACGTCCGATACACCCAGTTCATGGCCAAGGACAATCTGCCCTTTCACACGATCATGTGGCCTGCGACGATTCTCGGCAGCCGCGAGCCCTGGACGATGGCCAACTACATTAAGGGGTTTAACTGGCTGAACTACTATGGCGGTAAATTTTCAACCAGCTCCAAGCGCGGCGTGTTCCTCGATCAGGCCCTGGAGATTGCGCCGGCGGACTACTGGCGCTACATGCTGATGGCGTCGGCCCCGGAGTCGTCGGACTCGGCCTTTACCTGGGAGCTGTTTCAAAATCGGGTGAATAAGGAGCTGGCAGACAACCTGGGCAACTTTGTAAATCGCATCCTCAAGTTCACCGCGTCGCGGTTTGGCCACGAGCTGCCCGCTGGGGGCACGCCCGGTGAGGCCGAGGCACAGCTACAGGCAACCTGTCATGAGCTGGTTGGTACGCTGCGGGGGCACCTGCACAAGCTAGAATTTCGACGGGCGACTGAGACGCTCAACGCGCTGTGGACGGCGGGCAACCAGTACATCGACGTGCGGGCCCCCTGGGCACTGTTTAAGCAGGACAAAGACGAGGCAGCGCTGGTGATTCGCACCTGTGCCAACCTGATTCGGCTCTATGCGATCGCAGCGGCCCCCTTTATTCCTAGCACCGCTCAAACCCTTTTTGACGCACTCCAGCTGACGGCGGTTGAGCGTGCCCACACCATGACTGACGCGGCTGACCTGAGCATTCTGCAGGCCGGTCGCGCCTTTGAGGTGCCGCCACCGCTATTTCAAAAGTTCGACGACGATCGGATTGAGGAATTAAAGGCGCAGTATGGCGGCGAATAACCGGGAATAGTCACTGTATTCCATTTGTAGTCAGGAGCTGTATGACGATGCTGCTTGCTAAATCCCTCCGATCGTTCACCCTGGCGGCGGCGATGACGACCGCCCTGATCGGTTGCGGCCCGACCGAACCGACTGCCAATCAGGTCAGCAGCGATGCATCTGCGGATGCGCCTCCAAATGCACCCTATGTTGCGGTCACCCAGATTGTGGAACATCCGGCCCTGGATGCCGTACGCGACGGCATCAAAGACGAGCTGGCGGAGGCCGGTTACGAGGACGGCAGCTCCCTGACCTGGGAATGGGAGAGCGCCCAGGGCCAGCCCGCTACGGCTACCCAGATCGCCCAGAAGTTTGTGGGCGAGCGGCCCGATTTGATTGTTGCGATCGCAACCCCCTCAGCCCAGGCTGCCGTGGCCACCAGCGAAGACATTCCCATCGTGTTTTCAGCCGTAACCGACCCGGTAGCCGCCGAGCTGGTGCCGAGCCTGGACGCACCGAGCGAACTGGTCACGGGCGTCAGTGACCTCTCACCGATCGATCAGCACCTGGCCCTGATCAAGGAAATTATTCCGACAGTGGCCACCATTGGCGTAGTCTACAACGCAGGCGAGGCCAACTCGGTGAGTCTGGTGGACCTGATTAAGGCCGAAGCACCGGGACTGGAGCTTACCGTTGTAGAGGCAACCGTTGCCAGCTCCGCTGACGTGGCGACCGCCGCCGAAAGCCTGATCGGCAAGGTCGATGTCATCTATGTGCCCACCGATAACACCGTCGTATCGGCGCTGGAATCGGTGCTGACGGTTGGTGCTGACAATCAGATTCCGGTCTTTGCGGGCGATACCGACTCGGTAGAACGGGGTGCGATCGCAGGCATCAGCTTTGACTATTACGACGTTGGTCGACAAACCGGCGACATGGTCGTCCGCATTCTCAACGGCGAGCAGCCCAACGAGATTCCCGTGGAGACCGTCGAGACCCTTCAGCTAGCGGTCAATCCAGCGGCGGCGGCGGCAATGGGCGTCGAAATTCCAGCGGCTGTCCAATCGCGAGCCGATATGGTGTTTGAGTAGGGATGCCGCTTCCTCCGCCCTCCGTTAGGGCGCCTGGGGAACGGGCATTCGATACGGTCATAACAGCCCCCAAATCCGGTCTACAGAACGCTAACCCTGTCCTATGCAAAATCCACTGACTCGTCTGGCCCTACTGCTGGGCATTCTGCTACTCATCCTATTTCCCTTTGCGGGCCTTGCACCGCTGCTGGCACTGGTCGTCATTGGCCTGGCTGGCATGATTTTTCAGCTGGCGGGTGAAGTTTTGGGCAACTCGGCCCCGTCTGAGGACTCCTAGCTGCGGGTTCAGCCTCAACCGCCTGAGCAAGCCGGCCTATAATCGGCTAACGCATGGGGGCTGTCTATGAATGCTGTCGCCTTTTGGGGCGCGATTGAAACCGGGTTACTCTACGGCTTTTTGAGCCTTGGCGTCTATCTGTCATTTCGGGTGCTAAAGTTTCCCGACCTGACGGTAGACGGCAGTTTTCCGCTGGGTGCAGCGGTGGCGGCGACTCTGATCACCCAAAACCTGCCGCCGCTGCTGGCAACCTTGGCTGCAGCGCTGTGTGGGGCACTCGCAGGACTTTGTACCGCCGTGCTCAGCGTGCAGTTTAAGATTCTCAATCTGCTGGCCAGCATTCTCACCATGATCGCGCTGTACTCGATTAACCTGCGCATCATGGGCAAGCCCAACCTGCCATTGCTCAATCAGCCAACGGTCTTTGACGGGCTGGGGGGACTGCCCGATTGGCTGGTCCTGCTGATGGGGTTGGGGGTCACCAAGCTGGCAATCGACTATCTGCTGACCTCTGAGCTGGGGCTGGCGATACGCGCCACCGGGATGAATCCGGTCATGGCCAACGCGCAGGGCATCTTCACCGATCGGTTCATTCTGCTGGGGATGGCCTTGAGCAACGCCCTGGCGGCAGTGGCCGGGGCACTGTTTGCCCAGGTGAATGGCTTTGCCGATGTGACGCTGGGGGTCGGCACTGTCGTTGCCGGACTGGCGACGGTCATCCTCGGTGAGGCGATTTTTCCAAGTGGAACGGTACGGCAGGCGACGCTGGCGGTGATTGCCGGGTCACTGGTCTACAGAGTTGCGATCGCACTGGCCCTCAACACTGACTTCCTTGGCTTCCGCGCCCAAGACCTCAATCTAGTCACTGCGCTATTGGTTGTCATGGCCCTCGTTGTACCGAGAACTCGTCTATTGAAAAAAAGCAATAGACGGGTCGGGAGTAGGTCGAATTAGCCATGTCATACAGACCACACCCCCCTGTCGACGTGCTGCAAAGGCTCGCTCAAATCCACTATCGACCAGGATACAGGCGCCCAGAATACGGGCGACCAGAATACGGGCGACCAGGATACGGGCGACCAAGATACGGGCCTCCCAGCTGATGGCAACATTGACGACTGAAATCAGCGTGTCAAACAGCCTTGCTGCTGTAGCAGCTGTTCGACCGCCGCTGGATTGACCGTAAAATTGCTGTCCTTTGCGTATCGAGGCTGCTTTTTCCGTATGGGACTGACCCCAGAACTTCGCTGGCCCATCATGTAGTGATAGTGATGACCGCATGCCTTAGCTAGATGATAATAATGCGGAAAAATTACCGGTTCAGGAAAAAGCTCTATGATCCTGATCTGGGATGAGAAGATCATATTCGTTAACCCGGCCCCATGAGGCGCAATCACCATATCTGCATCGAAGAAAAGCGTGATTTGATCCTCAAGAGAGAGATCTTCTAAGCAATATTTTTTGAAGCCATACCGAGACAGCGTCTTCATTAACTCAGCCTCGTTCACGACGTGTCGGCAATTGTATGCCCGCTCTCGGCTGATGTAGATTCTGTTTATTTTTCGGCAGACGCGGTTGGGGCGATAGGGGAAGTACAAATTTTCGAGGTAAAACCTAGGCAAGCATCCCGTCGCTGGCAGAATGGGAAAACTCGACAGCACAACTTCTTCGAGTCGGTACAGTTTGCCATTGCCCACAGACCGATACGTTACATTTTCTGGAAGCAGCCTGTTCAGAAAAAACTGACTCGATTCTGAAACAAAGCGAGACAACACTAAGCTCACGCTTTGATTCGAATCTTTGATCAGAGGATGTTGACACACAGTGTATAAGCGCGGGAGGTTCTCCAGTAGCGTATGGAAGTTGTTGTTGTCCAAATGATGAAAGATAATGCAGGTGCCTGGTATTTCTTCTACTTCCCGCCGAAAAAGGTATCCCAAATCAAAACTTTCGGGTGGGCGAGCGGAGTTATAGGACTCCCGAATCGGTCTGCGCCGATGGGTTAGTAAAATTCTGTATTCAGGGCAGTAAAGAACGTTTTTCAATACAGAGACGTTGACCGGTCGGCTGTTTACAACAGCCTGCTGCCAAGCGTGGGCTGAATCCGCAAAGGGCATATTGACAGCCTCTGGCGTCTCGATAGTTTCGGCGTCCACAAACTTTGAGATCCTTGTCTCTGGGTACGCCGCTTCTGGCGAAATCGGTCTGATTAGCGCGCGCTTAATGAGCGTTTTGGCTACATTCATACATGTCTTGTTAAGTGATACTTTTGACAAGTGTTAGCTTCGGCTACGTTGCCTTAAGCATCGAGCTTGGCTGTTCTGGAAGACTGAATTCAGCTGTGACGATTGAGTGAGCATCGTGCCTCATGTTGATGTCGACACCCCGGTTTGCTCAGTAGTTTCACGCATTTGAGCCAATCTTAATAGACAGGCCCAGGATCGCATTTGATTTTTTACAGTCGTTAAGATCGGGCGGGGAATGAAGCGTCAAAGTTTACGACATCCATCGTAAAAGTCTATCCACAGGCCAAGGTGTGCAACGTATAAGCTAGCCTTCGACCTACTTTATTGCTGATTTATTGCTGAACCTGCTGCATTTACTGAACCGGCTGCCGCTCATGCTTTGCTTATCAGACGTGTCCGTTACGTTCGGAATCGGTACACCGTTAGCTAAGCAAGCTTTGAACGATCTTAATTTAGAGATATTTGCTGGCGAGTTTGTCACCGTTATCGGTAGCAACGGGGCGGGCAAATCGACTCTGCTCGACGTCATCAGCGGGGACCTGCGGCCCGATCGGGGGCGGATCACCATCGACGGCCAGCCGGTCACCCACCAGTCTGCGGCCCAACGAGCCCGGCAGGTCTCGCGCGTCTTTCAAAACCCGCTAGCCGGTTCCTGCGCTGAGCTAACGATTGAAGAAAACCTGGCCCTAGCGCTGAGACGGGGAAAACCACGTGGACTGCGACCGGCCCTCAACGGTCGGATTCGTGATCAGTTTCGCAGCCGACTGGCGAGCCTGGGATTAGGGCTGGAAGATCGACTGTGCGATCGCATGGGGCTACTATCCGGTGGCCAGCGCCAGGTCGTCAGCCTGGTGATGTCGACCCTGGCCCCTACTAAAATATTGCTATTAGACGAGCACACCGCTGCGCTCGACCCCAAAACCGCGGCCTACACCCTAGAGCTGACTCAGCAGCTGATCGCAGAACAGCACTTGACTGCACTGATGGTGACCCACAGCATGCAGCAAGCACTCGACTACGGAGACCGCACCCTGATGTTGCACGCTGGACAAATCGTCCTCGACATCGCTGGAACTGAGCGTTCCCATCTACACGTCAGTGATTTATTAGATCGGTTTGCGGATCAGGCGCAGCAAATCAGCGACGATAGCCTGTTACTGGGATAAGGCGTTGCATAGCCGGTTCCGGTTGCAGCCAGGCCAAGTCAATTTAGGTTTTTTGTACTACTATGAACAGCACCTACGCGCCAGGTTAACCCTATAGATAAGCTGATACCGGCAGTGACCCGATAGCCCCAGCCAGCCAGCGACCATGCAGAATCTTAATTTTCTTAATTTTACTTAACAAACCAAAAGATCCGGCTTGGTTCTATTTCTGTGACTCACGATGCAGTGTAGCTAAGATATTCCGGGTAATTTAGGAATAGCAGACTGGTGGCGCGTTTCTCATTTTTCTGACTTAGGGTAGAGATTCTGAGAACGAGTTGCGAAAAATACTCTCATAAAAGTTACAATACTTAAACATTACTCTATCTAGTTCAAGCCCGATTTGATATTTGGTTCGGTCTGCCTAACGGCTGGGCCTTGCCATACCTTTACTTGGCTGACATCACCACCGCTGAGTCAGCGTTCCGTTTCCTTCCGACTGCCTACGCCAACCTTCTCAGCCAGCCCGTTGCACTATGACAGCTTCTAAGACCGCCGCACCCCAAGCCAGTAGCGACCTGGTTCGTACCTATCTCAAAGAGATTGGCCGTGTTCCCCTACTCACCCACGAAGAGGAAATTCTTTTAGGTAAGCAGGTACAGCAACTCGTCAGCCTGCAAACCGTTCGCACCGATTTAGCCGAATCGCTTGATCGTAAGCCTTCCGAGCTTGAATGGGCCGCCGCCGCTGAACTGACTGAATCCGAACTCAATCGAATTGTTCGCGCTGGCGAAGCCGCTAAGCGCCGCATGATTGAGTCCAATCTGCGCCTAGTCGTTTCGGTTGCCAAAAAGTACATCAAGCGCAATGTTGATCTGCTCGATCTGATTCAAGAAGGCACGATTGGCATGCAGCGTGGAGTTGAAAAGTTTGATCCGACCAAGGGTTACCGCTTCTCAACCTATGCCTACTGGTGGATTCGTCAGGCCATCACCCGCGCCATTGCCGAAAAGAGCCGCACCATCCGTCTGCCGATTCATATTACTGAAAAGCTCAATAAGATCAAGAAAGCCCAGCGGCAGATGTCGCAGAGTCTAGGCCGTACCGCCACCGTCAACGAACTGGCCGAAGCCGTCGGTCTAACGCCAAAGCAGGTACGCGACTATCTCGAAAAATCCCGGCAGCCCCTCTCGCTGGATCTCCGCATCGGCGACAATCAGGACACCCAACTCGGCGATCTGCTTGAAGACGACGGCCCTTCACCGGAGGACTATGCCGCTCAGTCATCACTCCGTAAGGACTTGGAAACCTTGCTAGAAGACCTCACTCCCCAGCAGCAGCAGGTACTGTCGCTACGCTTTGGCCTTAAGGACGGCAAGAACATGACCCTGGCCAAGATTGGCGAACTGCTCAGCATCAGCCGCGAGCGCGTCCGTCAAATCGAGCGCGAAGCCCTGAACAAACTCCGCAAGCGCCGCGCCGATATGCGGGAGTACTTGGCCAGCTAGTTACCACCGAAGCCCCCAGAGGCTGGCAACCGCTGCAATAAAAAGGCCACCGTGCTTGCGTCGGTGGTCTTTCTTGCTTGAAGGGCGCTCTGTATTGCGCTGCTCGCAGTGTAGGATACGGGATGGACTCGTACCATTAGCCCGCATAGGCAGATCAGTAGCGACTATGTTTTTTTGGCAAGGAAAGGAATTCAATATTCTTTTCGTTCATCCCTGGAAGTCTGGAGGTTCTACGGTTAAGCGGGCATTTTTCAATGCCTTTCAGGCGCTGAATCCAGGCAAAATATCTGAACTCAAGTCGCAGAAAAAGCTGTTTCAAGCCTCAAATGGGGAGCTGCTTTACGAAGATTTTTACGGACAGCTTTACGCAATTCATTACACCGCCGCTGAGTTTTACCGTTGCTTAGGGACGGAGGAATGGGCGAAGACCTTCAAGTTTTCTATCGTCAGGAATCCTTTGCTCAGATTACTGAGCATGTACAACTTTTCTACAAAGGACGGCAAGTCTTTTTACAAGCGGATGTTTCTATCAGGCCTTCCCTACACTGACGAGCAGTATTTGCGAGTAGCGCATCATGTTGAAGATCTACGACTGGCTTTCCGCGAGCTCGGCTTTAAAAACTGGTTACTCAACTCTCAAAGAATGCTGATTGGCGATCTTTGCTTGATTCCTGTGGCAAAAATTCCTCAGCATCGGTGGTTTATCGGTCCGTCGGGAGCGGTCGATATCGATAAGATTTACCGACTAGAAAATCTCGGGGAACTATCGCACGACTTTCAGAATCGGTTTGGCCTCAGCCTGCAGCTAGGTCACGAAAATAAAAAAATATACGAGAAAGATCTTTCCGTTTTCAAGGACCCAGAGGTCCAATCCTTTCTACACAAATATCATCAGGTCGATATGGATGTGTTCGACTACGATGACCTCCTGTAATGTGCAGCCGTGCCTCGCTGCGGTGGCGATACCTTCGACGCTACGGCATGTCACACATAAAGCTCTAAAATCGCTGCCGTCTGCTTGCCTGTTTTCTGCCAGCTAAACTGACGGGCTCGCCTGAGCCCAGCCTGGCTGAGCTGCTGCCTAAGCTGGGGCTGAGTTGCGATCGCACCCATGCCCTGGCTGATTGCCTCGATGTTATGAGGATCGACCAGCCAAGCCGCATCACCCGCAACCTCGGCCAGCACGGGCAGGTTAGCGGCGACGACGGGTGTCCCACAGGCAAAGGCTTCGAGCAGAGGCAGCCCAAACCCCTCAGCCAAGGTGGGAAAGACCAGCGCCACCGCCTGGTTGAGCAGCGTCGGCAGCTGACGATAGGGCACATACTCTAAAAACCTGATCTGGTGTTCAAGCCCCAATTCTAGGGCCTGTGCTTTGAGATCGGGCGTGTAGCGCGGGTCGTTAGGACCAGCAATCCACAGCTCGTAGCCAGCCTGCTGGGGAAGGTTGGCAAAGGCTGAGATCGCACCCCCCACATTTTTGTAAGGAGCGTGCCGCCCTAACACCAGAAAATAGTTCTGAGTTGGCAGCTCCAGCGGCTGAAAATGGCTAGCATCGTAGGCCAGCAAAATCGGCGTAATCTTTTTTGCGGGCAGACCATAAAACCGCATGATGTCGTCCGCAGTGGCCTGAGAGTCACAAATAATATGAATGGCCCCCTCTAGAACGCGAGGCACGTAGTGCTGATGCAGCCACTTCTGCGACGAAAAAAACTGTGGCAGTCGGAGCGGCGTCAGGTCGTGAACCGTGACAACGTATCGACAGGCGGTACCCAGAGGCGCTTCAGGGATGGGCGAAAACAGCAGCGAGGCCGCCTGCCGACGGTACCAGGCGGGCAGCCGAAACTGGGTCCACAGTAACCGCCGCAAATGCCCCAGCTGCCCATCGGCAGCGGTCATGTTCGCAGGCACCGGCTGATAGTCGGTCAGGTGACTGGCGGGCGTCGCCAGGTAAGTCGGCTGCAGCGACGCCAGATGAGGCAGCAGGTTGAGGGCGTAGTTAGTGGTCCCCGTGGGTTTGTCGAGCAGGTAAGCCAGGTTAACCAGCATAGTCAGATTCTTTGTCAAACGGCACTTTTCGGCCCGTGAGTGCAAACTGCACAAACTGCCGTAGCCCCAGCCAGCGACCGGTCGCACGCGGGGCGTCACCGATCAGCCACCCGCCCCAGCTTTGCAGCAGCAGGTAAACCAGGTTCAGGAAAAGTGCGATCGCACTGCCGTGCTGTTTCAACACGTACAGCTTGCTAAAGGTGGCGTGGGCCAGCTTAGCCGCTGGCTGTCGACCGGTCGTACTCGATACCGCATGGGTTACCAGCATTACTCGGGTAACACCCACCGACTTGCCCTGGTGCTGATATCGCAAGCAAAATTCCACATCTTCGTAGTACAAAAACAGGTGCTTGTCAAAGGTCGGACAAGTCTGAAACTGGGCTAGGTTCACAATCAGACTACATCCCGACACCCATTGACTGGGTAAAACCGAGGCTGCGTCATCCACAGCCTGAGTACGAGCAGCAGGTACAACAGCCTGGTCTCGTTCGTCACAGTGCGTAATCGCCCCCGTCCACCGGTTAAAGCGTCCGGTTGTAAACCAGGGCTGACCGGCCATATCACGAATGCGGGTGCCTAAAATAGCCAGCTCTGAATGCGCCTCAAAGCAGTTCTGTACTTGAGGTACGGCCTCGTCATCGAGTAGCGTATCTGGATTGATCAGCCAGACCTGCGCTGTGGGATGCGTTTCGTAAATATGTGCCAAACCCAGACCGCAACCAGCACCAAATCCCAGGTTTTGCCCCGGCTCAATCAGCTCTAGCTTTGGATAGCGCCTGAGCAAAGCTGGCACGGCCTCGTCATCCGGCGCGTTGTTAACAACCACTACGGGCAATGCATGACGGCCCACCGTCTGCAATAGTTGCTGAATCAGCTTGACAGAGTAGTAGTTAACAATCAGCAAGTAAAGGGACGGACGGGATTGTGCAGCGTCGGGGGCAGGGCCGTTCAAGCGAGTTACGCAGAGTAGTAGAGCGGATAGGAGCGGTCTTCGAGGTCAGTTTTTCGGGGCTAATGTTTTGGCGTTCGTTTTTCAGGGTCAGTTTACGGATAGCGATTGAGTAGCGCCCGCCCCCGTGCGTAGAGATTGTGGAGTAGCTTGACCGGTAGAGAAGGCGCGGACGCAGCCTGGGAGCCTTGCCGCTTGACGCTAATTTTTTGTAGCACGTGGGGAGGCACAAAGGTGTGCCGGTCTGACTGTACGACCGTTTCTGGTAGCTGCTGTGGATCGCTGATGTGATGGTCGATCTGATACAGCAGGGATGGCCGAATATAGCCCTTTTCGACTTCGGTTTGAACATCGGCCCGCGAGAGCACGCCCTGTTGAATGGCTTCAAGCAGATCGGCGCACCAGAGTTGGGCCAGGGGGTTGCGCACCGTCAGCCACGGCTGAGTATCCATATCGGTGTAGTGAACCAGGGCCGTCTCACCGGGAGTATAGCGCTCAAGGTCATTCCAACCGCTGGGCAAAACGGTAGCAATGGTGTCAGCCGGGGCCATTTCGGCCATGAACTGTTTGTAGGTCCACTTCCCGTCTTCTAGCTGGCGGACCAATGCAGGCGCATCCCAGCGCAGCTGGTCGCAGTTCAGGACCATGACGCTGAACTGCGGCGGTCGCCCAGAATCGGGCGGTTCGCATACCGACAGCAGATCGGCCCCCTCAAACGGCCAGGACCATAGTTCTGCGATGTCTCGAAAGACCTGCATATCGGAGTCAACGTAGATGGCTCGCCCCTGATACCCGTTGAGCTGGGGAATGGCAAAGCGCTGAAAGCTGAAGGGCGTACGGGGTCTGAGCTGGCGATCTTTTGGGGTAGGAATCTGGATGCCGGCTTGCTCAACTGCAGCAAACAGCGGCATGACTTCAACCGGCTGCTGAGTGTACTTGCGGATAGAATAGTCCAGCACCTTGACCGCAATCATTTGCTCAATCTGGGTCCCCACGTAAACTTTGATCGCGTCCGGAGCGCTACCATTGACGGGTACAGAGTGGGGACCTGACGCGGAAAGCGGAGACATGGCTGAGAGGGCGCTGTGGGGAAAATCGCGGCCTAGAGGTGATAACGTCACCCCCTTGCTGCCGCAAAACGATCCTACAGGGTCATCGCCGCAATAGCTTGTCCCCTATCTGTCTTTTGAACTGTCCGTACCGATGTGTCTGTTTCTTGAACCAGCTACTTTGCAACACTTGCTTTCGCACCCCTTCCTGCTGACTGGAGCGATGGCTAGACTCCTGACAAGATTGAATAGCCTCTAGCAGATCGCCGTCACTGAGAAGAATATCGGCTGGGTAAACAATGGCTGACGGGTCTAGTTCGTCTAAAAATAGGGTGGAATAAGTGGGATTCGCTTGGAGAAAGCACTCGATGAAGCGATTAAACACCACTTCTCGCCAGGTGACATGAGGCTTAAGCAGTTGGCGAAGCCTGAGATCGTATTTGATGACAATCTTCTTTAGAAGTTTTCTGGTTTGCTTGTCAAGCGTCCCGTTCTCTACCATTTGATTCACTCGGTAGAGCGCGAAGCTAGAAATGTCTGACAGGGAGGGATTATTAGACAGGGTTTTCGTATCGCTGGCGGGTAGCGCAGCTAAGTCGGTTGCATGAATTGGCAACCCAGCCAGGTCTAGAAACTCGCTAAGTAGCTGGGAGGGATGCTCATGCTTGCGATATCGAGCCACTCTGACATCATGAAAGCACGACTGCCACAGACCCAGATTGAAATCGTACTGATAGTAAGTAAACTTACCCAATCTGGAGCCGACAGTACGATCGACCAGACCGCAGGTGTACTTGTCTAAGAATGCGTCAATACTAAGGCAAATGCCAGACTTGACGAACATTTTGTACATCGATAGAAAATGCGCTTTAGGCTCCCTCAAAAAGCACACAATCGTTGTCTGTTCGCCAAAATGCTGGCAGATCCCATCAATTAGTTCTAAACGACGGCTGCAGAAGTAAAAATCTTCGGAAGATAGCAGACAGCTGTCGGCTGTCGTCAGCGGTGACTGCAGCTGTGGCGGAAAACTATCGGGATACTCCTCAGTTTTATGCCGGAAGTAGGCAGAAATATAACGATGGGCCTGGGCGGAGGATAGGTCTAGGACTCTGCCGGTTACCGGATAGTCTATGGCGTTTTCTAAAAGCTTGGCTCGATTGTCTGCAAGGATTCTCTGGAGATAGGTTGTACCCGTTTTGTGGGTGCCAATATGGAGGATGTGATGCGGCTTCATGCGAGTCGATTGCAACAGTCAAGAACCGGGACTTTAGTCCTGTCCTTCGGTCTGAACTGACAATAGCAGGTCGCAGATCTCTCGCACAGCCCCCTGTCCCCCTGCTTTCTGGGTAACGTAAATGACCGCTTCCTTGTTGGGCTGGGCCGCATCGGCAACGGTGATCGGACAGCCGACCGTATGTAAAATCTCTAGGTCGCTGAGGTCATCGCCGATGTAGGCGACCTCAGTGGGTGCGATCGCAAGCTCCTCACATAGCTGATGTAGCACCTCAATTTTGTTCTTGACCCCGATATGTGTATGCGTAATCCCTAGCTTTTTAGCCCGGTGCAGGGTGGCCGTAGAGCCATTTGCAGAGATAATCGCCACCTGAATGCCCGTTGCCATCACCCGCTTAATCCCCAGCCCGTCTTTGACGTTGAATTTTTTCAGCTCCTCGCCCGACTCGGTGTAGTAGAGGCCGCCATCGGTCATCACACCATCTACGTCTAGCGCCAGCAGCCGAACGCGGGCGAGCTGCCGTTTGAAAGCTTCGTCAGACAGGAGCATAGGCAAAGGAAAGCGTGCAAACAAAAGCGGGCAAACAGAGGATAGCGGGCTCTACAGCTCGACGGACGGCGCCACCGATAGCGCGTCACGCATGGCCAGAATCTGCTTCAGTAGCGGCTCTAGCTGGTGCAAAGGCACCATATTCGGGCCATCACTCAGGGCCTGGTCAGGATTTTCATGCACTTCCATGAACAGGGCATCTACCCCAATCGCGGTGGCGGCTCGGGCCAGATAAGGCACAAACTCTCGCTGTCCGCCGGATTTAGTGCCCTGACCGCCGGGCATCTGGACGCTGTGGGTGGCGTCAAACACCACCGGGTAGCCCAAGGCCCGCATCTGGGGCAGCCCCCGAAAATCGACCACTAGAGTGTTATAGCCAAAGCTCGTGCCCCGTTCAGTCAGCAGCAGGTTCTCCGCACCGCCAGAGATGAGCTTGTTGACCACGTTCTTCATGTCCCACGGTGCGAGGAACTGACCTTTCTTGACGTTGATTGCCCGCCCAGTGGCGGCAGCGGCCAGCAGCAGGTCGGTCTGTCGACAGAGAAAGGCGGGAATCTGGAGGACGTCCACTACCTCGGCCACGGGCGCAGCCTGATAGCTTTCGTGAATGTCGGTGAGGACGGGCACGCCGACCTCATCCTTGACCCGCTGTAGAATCTTGAGCCCGGTGTCCATCGCCTGACCGCGAAAGGACTGGACTGAGGTGCGATTGGCCTTGTCAAAGGAGGATTTGAAAATGTAAGCAATGCCCAGGCGATCGCAGATTTTGCGAATCTCGCTGGCCATCTTCAGCGTGAAGTCCTCAGATTCAATCACACAGGGACCGCTGATCAGCGCCAGCGGCTGGCCGTCGCCAATGGTAAGGGTATCGGTAATGCGAGCTTGCACCATGGTCTTTACCTCGGGTGGGTGGCTTGAAGTTTATCTGCCTTTAATATGGGCCTGGGCAGCAGTCAGGTCGGCAGGTGTGTTGATTTCAAGGACTTTTTTCTCGGTTTGACAAACCACAATCGAGTAGCCGTTTTCGAGTACACGCAGCTGCTCTAGTCCCTCGCAGGCCTCCAGCGGAGTAGGCGGCAGCTCGGCATAGCGCGCGAGAAAGTCGCGGCGAAAGGCGTAGAGCCCTAGATGATGGTAAACCGGCGCTGGCCCTGGCTGACGGTAGTAGGGAATCGGCGAGCGGGAGAAGTAAAGCGCGCGCTGGTTGCGATCGCAAATCACCTTCACCGCATTTGGGTCTGGGTAGTCCGCTTCCGTTAGCGGGCAGGCCAGCGTCGTCATCTCCGGCGGCGGCGTCTGTCCGGTCTGGTAAGGGGCCACCAGCTGCTCTAGCATCCGCGCCGTCACAAAGGGCTGGTCGCCCTGCACGTTGACCACAACATCCGCATCTGGATGACGCTCGGCCACCTCGGCGACTCGGTCCGTACCTGAGGCATGGTCGGCGCTAGTCAGCTCTACCACACCGCCAAAGGCCTGCACCGCCTCAGCAATCCGCTCGTCTTCTGTGGCTACAATCACCTGGCTGAAGGCCGGGCAGGTCCGAGCGGCCTCGTAGACCCACTGCACCATGGGTCGGTGGTCGAGCTTGACCAGGGGCTTACCCGGAAAGCGCTGGGAGGCGTACCGCGCTGGAATGACCGCCAAGATATTGCTCATGCTCACGACAGACCGCTCCGGACAATATCGTGGAGCCTGAGCAGGCCGACGCAGCGATTGGCCGCATCTACCACGGGTAACACAGAAATCTGGGAGGCCCGATTTTCCATCGTCTGCAGGGCGCTGTAGGCCAGCTGATCGGGTGTGGTCGTCTCTGGATGGGGCGTCATGACGGTCTGGCTGGTGAGACCCGCCAACTCAGTCGGCTCAATTTTTTGAAGGGTCCGCCGCAGGTCGCCGTCGGTGATCAGTCCCTGTAGCTGTCCTTCTGCGTCAATCACGTTGACGGCTCCGAGCCCCCCTCGAGTAATGCCAGCCACGATATCGAGCCAGGGGGCGTCCAGGGCAATGACCGGGTTCTCTGGGCCGCTATGCATCAGGTCATGGACCCGCAACGTCAGCCGCTTGCCCAGACGACCGGCAGGGTGGTTAATGGCAAAATCTTCGGGGGTAAGGCCCTTTAGCTGCATCAGGGTCATTGCGATCGCATCCCCAATCGCCAGCGCCACTGCCGTACTGGTCGTCGGGGCCAGGTTCAGCGGGCAGGCTTCCTTATCGACGGCGGCATTGAGGACCGCGTCCGCCCGCTGGGCCAGGGTTGAAGTAACGTTGCCCACGATGGCAATCATCGGTACATGCCGCTGCTGCAGGTAGGGCAGCAGGGCGGTCAGCTCGTCGGTTTCGCCGCTGTTGCTGAGCAGAATAGCCGCATCGTCAGCCGTGGCAATGCCCAGGTCGCCGTGGAGCGCGTCCCCCGGATGCAGATAAACGGCTGTGGTGCCCGTACTGGTGAGGGTGGCGGCAATCTTGCGACCAATCAGCCCGGACTTGCCCACGCCGATGAGAATGACCTTGCCGGTGCAGCGGGCCAGAATCTGCACAGCGTGATCCACCTGATCGGGGGCGAGCTGCTGGGCGGTCTTTGCGATCGCATCGGCGCTGACCTTAATGCAGTCTATTACGGGTCGAAAGTAAGTCTGCTCCACGGTCAGGTCTACCAGCGGCATGAACGGGCTCTATCCGAAAGGTTAAAAAATAACAAACTCAAGCAGGCTCAAATTTTAGCAGCCTACTTCCCGATCCCCAACCGCTGCTTAGCCATTTCGTAGGCCTGCCACATAGGCCAAAGCTTAGAGCTTTTAATCTGTCCCAGTTCTCGATTGGCCGAACGGAGTGCCTGCCGGGCCTCCGCCAGTTCCCTCTCAGCCTGATCGAGGGCTGAGCGCAGCTGCGGTACTTTCTGCTCTAGTTCAGCCAGCCGCCCCTGCTGCAGTTGCTGAATCTGCTTAGAAAAATTGTGCCAGGAATAATCCACTACCGTCTGACGAATATCCCCCGATAGCGCGTAGGCATCGTCGATTAGCTGACAAATCCGCTCGACCGGGCTGTCCACGTCAAAAATAAATCCATTCTCGCCGTGGCGGATCAGGTCAGCCGCAAAACCCGTGTCGCTGGCCACCGGCACCGCATTGCACATCATCGTCTCAATCAGCGGTATCGGCCCCCCTTCCAGGTAAGCCGGAGACACAAACACGTCTATCTGCTGGTAGTAGGTCGGATAGTCCGCGTAGTCAGCCTCAAGGTAGGTAAAATTAGGCCGGTCCTGCAGTGCAGCGAACCCATCGTAGGTGTGCCAATCTCGACCTAGCAACAAAAATTGAAGATGGGGCATGGCTTCGATAATCGAAACCAATCGCTCGGGGGCTTTGCGGGGGTAAAAAGAGGTCGAAAAACCAACGACGCCCTCACCGCGACGGTGGGGAAGGAACAGCTGCGGATCCGCCCCACCGAGAACGTAGGTCACCCGATCAGGCGAGAGCCCCTGCTGGACTAACCATTGCGCCGACTGGCTTCCCTGGCAGATGACCTGAGACACCTGCTGCAGCGATGCTAAAGTTTTTGAATCGATCGGCTCCCCGCCCGGCGGATGGGTAAAAAACACAAACACCTGCCGATCCGGCAGCCAAGGAAAGCGACTAAAGCACTTTCTTACTAGCGAAAAATGAGAGAGAAAATAGGTTCTCGCCTCTGGTAGAAGCGGTGTTGGATAGTAGACAAACGAACATTTTTCGACGCAGTAGCGAGCGATTTCGTGACAGATACCGTCCAAGATCCAGCCCTGATTTTGTTGGGCTGTGACGAAGCAAAAGGCGTTGTCCGCGGATGACGTCATGACCGCCAGCCCGTATTGGGTCTCGCTAGCCCAGGCTGACCGGATGGGCAGGTGATCACTATCGTATAGAACACTCGCATGAGCGTTTGCCCCTTTTTAGTCGTCTCGCCCGACTGGACGGTCTCAGATACAATCGGCCAGCCGAAGCGTTGGAACTGTGCTTTCCACCAAGCGGGAGATTCGATAATCAGGTGGGCATTACGCCCGTCGGGCAGCCTTTTTCTGGCAGGATGGCAGGCGATGTGGTGATACTGGACCTGGGTACACCGTTCGAATAAATCGGCCAGCGTCTCGTCTAGCCTGTCTGGCTCCACATGCTCTAGCACATCGCTGCTGTAGACCATGTCTACCTGATCCGGTTTGTCGCTCAGCGCCTCAAAGGCCGGATCGTAGGCAACCGTATCTATCTGCGGGTATCGCTGCCGCATGGCCTGGGTAAACAGCCCCTTACCTGCACCGAAGTCCAGCACCGTCTTGATCGAATAGGTTTCTAGTAGCTGCTTAACCTGTTGAGGAATCTCGGCTCCGCCTAGGCCAAACTGGGCCTTATTTGCGTGCATTTGTCTCAGCTGTTGGCGATAGGCTTCAGAAATAAGTGAGACGCCGTCCATAGACTCTGGATCCTCAAATGTCGCCGCTGCAGCCGCTCTACCGCAAGAATAGCTGCCTTATCATACGGCGATACCAGGAAGGCGCATCCAATGCTGGCTGGCTGTGGGGTTGCTCCTTGTGTGGAACAGCGCGATCTGAACTCGTTCGCTTGATTGCCATCGTCTTTGTGTCCAAGCTAGAGGTGACATCGGCGTTCTTGATCAAGTCAGGGCGGTTTAGCTCCTGGCAGAGCCGCTGAAAGTCATTTTGGGGTGACTCTAGGCTGAGAAATGGCGTCATGCTAAGTAGGTTGATTCCCCGTTCTCGCAGCGCCGTACGCACCTCTGCCAATCCTTCGTAATACTGCTGGTAGCGCTCCTGCGGATCGACCCCTTTCCAGGCGGTGTGTTGGTTGTGGGCGTGATGATTGCCGAGGATAGCGCAGTTGTCACATCCGACCAGAATGATGTTCTTAGCGCCTAAATTTGCCGCCAGGTTGACCCCTGTCTGGGAGATAGAAGACCACTGGTACAGATAGTTCTCGGTGGGTTGCCGGACCCAATCCAAAATCCGTCCCTCGTCGCTGGGCTGGTGGGGCGGTTGAGTATTGGCCTGACCGTTCATCTCAAAGTAGTAGAAGTGCCCGTCAGCATACTCAAATTCTTCGGCGGTGAGCAGAGCTTTAGACTTAGCGCGTTTGGTGACCCAGGTGATGTCTGGATGGGGGGCCTCATCAGCCATGAACTCTGGAACATTCAAGTCCGGATGGATCGTGATGCCGTAGGTCACGGGCACCAGTTTCCAGGCCATATTCAGCCCAATCGTTAGCTTGTTCGTCAAGAAGTCAGTAGGAAACACCCGCAGACTGGCACCGGTCCCAACGACATAAATATCGCTGTCAGGATGGCGGTTATATAGGTCTGAAACGGGTTTCACGCGGAGACTATCCTCTAGAAGGTGAGCGATGGGCGATCAAACGGTCAGCAAACGACTATCAGCAAACGGCTAAAAGGCAGCTGACGTCGCTAGGCTGCCCATAACCTCAAACGCATCGGGCCGCAGATGCTGTCGCGCAATTTCTGCACGTAAAAAATCCTCTGTCACGATGCCCTTGTCTAGGCACTCCTGCAGCAGGCCAAAAAAGAACGCCTCCTGGTTGGGGTCAGGATGGGAACGGTAGACAGCGGGGTTCTGAGGCTGGGGTTTTGGCGTCGCCGCCGTGGTCAGCTGGGTCGGTGGGGGCGCGCCTAGCCACTGCTTAACGGTCGCCTTGAGGCGCTTAAGTTGAGTTTTGATGGTTGGTGCTGGTGTGAGTACTGGTGCTGAGGGCGGTGCCTGCTTGGGGCGCTTTTTTTTCGGCCTAAAGTCAATGGGTAGGCCCGTTTTCCAGGGTTGAGTGATGCGCCCGGTATTGTGTAGCAGTCGAGTTTCTGAGTTGAGCGTGTCAAAGTGATTCCACTCGGGCTCTAGTGGGCCAATTGTCTCCGACGGCTCGGTCAAGAGCGACATCCAAGGGCGGTAATCTTGCTCAAAGCTAAACAGGCGTTCAATCTGCTCAGCCCACTGCCAGTGGGTGAGCTGGGCGCAGTCAAGCAGCATGACACTAGAGGCATAGTAGGGCGGTCGACCGTCCTTAGGAAAAATCTGACGACACACAATCGCCTTGCCCTGCATATCGCGCTTGAGCAGGTCATAAACGTCCCCCACAGCAAAAACATCGGGGTCAATCACTATCGCCCGCCCCTGATAGCCCATCAGCTGAGGGACCAGAAACCGCAGCAGGGTAAAGGACTGCAGATCTTGATTGTGCCAGGGAACTTGCTCCCCTTCTCTCAGATACAGCTGCCCCTCCCGCTGATAGAGTTCGGGCCAGTCGTTCAGCTGAATGATCTGAACGTCAAACTCAGCCCGGTGCTGGGAGTTTTTTTGAAGGGCGTATCTGGCGACAGTAGCGCCCAGCAGCTGCTTGTCATTGGTGTGAATAAAAACGGTGGGCCGCATGGGCTTAGCTGCTCTTGATGAGAATCGCTTTTGGGGTAGTCGCTGCTAGCAATTATGACCGCTTCCAGAGAACGGCTTGACCGGTCGAAAGGACTAAGGGTTGGATCTGATGCGCTTGGCAGTAATCGTCTACGGCTTGCTTCGCACCCGGCCAGGCCAGAGAGCCGTAGTCGTCGCACACAAGCATGCCCTGGGGCACCAGACGCGGGTAGAAATACTCGATAGAGCCTTGGGTCGGCTCGTGCAAATCGACATCGACATGAACAAATCGATAGGTGCGCTCGGGGATGCCCTCTAGGCTCTGGGGGAGCCAGCCTTTGTGGATGCTGACGTCGGGAAAGTCAGCCAGGGTCTGTTTTACCGTGGACGTATCGACTTCGTAGGCCCCGGCAACCTTGCCAAACTTCTTTTTGAGGCTGTTAATCGTTAGGCTGGGCAGGTTATCGGTGGCGTTAGGTTCGCTAAAGCCTTCAAACGAGTCGAATAGGTAATACCCTGCACCGCTGAAGCTGGGATCTGCTCGGCGGGCGTAGCAGCAAAACAAATAGGACGACAGCCCCATCCAGCAGCCACACTCAGCCATGCTGCCCTCTAGCGTCAGCGTTTGCTGAAAAAGCTGAACCAGATTGTAGTACCGTTCGCGGCGCTTAATGCTGTCTCGCGGTACGCCTGACCGCTTTAGCCCGGTATCGTAGGTTTGGTTGAAAAGCGTATCAACCTCGTAGAGCAGGTTCTTCGTTGGGCGATGGGCGGTGTCGGCCATGTTAGCGGTTGAGAAGGGATGAAAAGTGCGATCGCACTTCAGGGGGTTAACTCAAGGTCTCACGTCTGGGGCGTCTTAATCTCGCGCACCTTCCACATCCGTCCAGTGCGATTAAATTCTCCAATAATATTAATACTATGCCTGCGCTCAGTCGCGCCGACTCGGGGCGTGACACTATGGACGCTGTTTTTGAGATTCAAAAACATGCAGAACGTGTTGCGCTGATAGGGCACCTGCTTAACCGGACGGTGTAGACGGTTGTCTACCTGGCGGCCCAGCGTTTTGTTCACTTCCTCAATCGGGCCGGTCGTTTCGTGTAGGGTAAAGTTGCCGCCGCGACTGGTATCGCCCGGCTTGCGCATATAGAGCAGGCCCGCATAAATTTCGACGGGGTTGTCCAGATGCGGCGTCCGAGTCGTTCGCGTTTCCGCCAGGGGCTCATGCACAACAAACTGACAGTCGGTAACGAAGTGGCCCGAATTATCGACATTCCTGGGCGTGACCGACTGAGACAGCATGTCTGCCAAGAGACCATCGGGATAGTGAGTTGCGATCGCATCAGCAAACAGCTGTCCACAGGCGCGAAAGTACTCTGGGCTGGTATGAAACTCAAAAAAATTCCGCCAGATCGACGGCATCCGCCTTTCTATCAGAGCTGGATTCGCCTTGTAGCGATAGGAAGTGCCACCGTCAAAGGGATCCGTATCGCAGACCAGCGCCTCTGGGAAAGTAGCCTCTAGCTCATCGTAGATGGCATCAGGCAGGGCATCTTCAATGCACACGTGCGGAAACGGTTGCATCTGAACCGCCACCTTTTTCTGCAGAACACTAATCTCCACTTGCTTTTACAGCCTCCTTGCTAACATTTCATGCGTTAGACTGACGCTTCTTAAATACCACCTGCCGACCGGTCCAAGGTGCATTGAACTCCCGATTGATCTCGACCTCGAATTGATGCGACGAGATTCGGTCAACCATATCTTGAGAACGCTCCCACCAGACACTTTCATACAGACCGGGTCGCCGTGGACGCTCATCTTTAGAGCCAGCCACAATTTCAGCGATAAACCGCCCCTCTGGCTGCAGTACTCTCAAAACCTCACTGAGAATCTTATCTAAATCAAAGGCGTGATCGAGCGAATTCGTAAAGACGTAGTCCACCGAACTATCGGCAAATTGAAGATGATGAAAGTCGCCGTGAACGACGTAGTAATTCTCTGGACCTGGATTGAGATCAATACCAATTGGGAAACAACCCAAATCAATAAATGCCTTACACTCGATACCCGTACGCGCCGCCAAACAGAGAACGTTATCGCCACGTCGCAGAATGGCTAATTCCTCCAGACGCTTTACAAGGCCGCTATAGTATCTCGACTCGTATTCAGAGAGCCTGGTTCTGTCTAGCTTAGATAACTTTGAACTTTGGTGAGACAGGTACTGCTCGTAGCTATCGTAGGTTCGTGCAACTAGGTGACTATCGTTTTTGACCCACTGATCGGAGATACCTTTTGGCACATATTGCTCAGATTTGCTAATTTTTTTAGGAGGTTCTTCCGGCCCGGACGACGACACTCCAGAAGAGGCCGTGGCACCCATAAGAGATTTAACCTTTTGCCAAATACCCATAGAAACGCTCGTACCTCTGCTTTATTAAATGACGTCTTCAAAGACCTATAAAAAGACCTACGACTGGTTGAGAGTCAAATCGGGCTCTACCGCAGAAATTGCGGCCCACTTGTGAGGTTGATAGAACGCGCACTGGCTCATTGGGAACTCAGCTTTAATGTCAAATTCGAAGCTTTCGATAATAGCATGAACCGAATAGGGGTAGCTGAAAATAGTAATTTTTGCACTGTATTTTCCGGGTGCCAAACAGCATACAGGCAGCCGTAGCTGGCATTCTAACTCAGGGCTGATCACATCTATTGGGTTTGTTGTTTCATCGGTGTATAGGTTAAGAATCAGGTTGCCTGCGCCCTTCACCTCTCGCACTAGAATGCCAAGCCCTAATTGATTCATATCAGACTTAATCCGGCACTGTAGACAAATTCTGAGGGGCTCAGCGCTTTGCCCAAAGGGAATAACCTCGTTATTGCGATCGCGCAAAAATACTGACGTGACCTTGACCGCACTATCGTCAGCACCCGACTCTACTATCAGTGCCCCTGTCCTGCCAGTGTCTGAACTAAATCGGAGATCTTCGTCATACCGCTGCATGACGTCTCTTGCATCTCCCCGACTCAATACTTCGCCCTTGCGTAAATAGATCGCCGAATCGCAGGTCCGCAAAATCATGTTGGGATTGTGGGCCACCATCAGGAAGGTCGTACCGTTGCGGCGGATCTCGTCGAGTTTTCGATAGCATTTAGATCTAAACTGAACGTCTCCAACCGCTAGCACTTCATCAATCAGCAACAGGCTCGGATTAGTGTTGATTGCACAGGCAAATCCTAACCGTGCCCGCATGCCTGAGCTATAGGTTCTCACCGGGGAATCAATGGCATCCCAAATCTCGGCAAAGTCCACAACCGCATCAAATCGCGACAGGATTTCGCGCCGCGTCAGACCGAGAATCGATAGATTGATGAAAACATTTTCTCGTCCGGTTAGTAAGGGATTGAAACCGGCACCCAGGGCAATCAATGCCGCAATCCGGCCTCGAATTCTGACTTCGCCCTCGTCCGCTTTCATCAGACCACTGATGATGCGAAGCAGCGTAGTTTTACCACTGCCGTTCAGACCAACAAGCCCGACTGATTGGCCCCGCCCGACTGAAAGGCTAACGTCCCGAAGCGCCCAAAATTCGCCAGTTCTCAGCCGGTCACTCTGGCTTCTCAGGCCCAATAGCTCACCACCAATATCTTTTAATCCGTACAGATAAGACCGTTTCAGGCTTCGGCAAAACTTTTTAGATACGCCGCTTACCGACAGGACGGTATCGGTGTCGGCAGGGCCGTTTGAGGTAAGTGTCGTAGGCATTAGCTGATCACTCGCTCGATCAAATAGGGCATCGACAGCCGAAATACGACCCATCCGATCAGTAATAGGCCTATCGATAGAAGCGTAATGGTTGTAAATGCAATAGGTTGGTTTGTCTGTCCAGTCGTAATCCAGTCACGCGCAGTGAGTAGGGGTGGCGTGACCGGGTTCAAGCGGACTAGTAGCCTCATCCAAGACTGTTCCGGCGGCGGATACACCACGGGTGTCAGAAAAAACCAAACAAGCTGAATCACCTGCATGGAGCGAGAAATATCCTGCACCAGGTTAATAATGGGTACCAGGAGTAAGCCCAGCGCCACCCCCAGGATCACCATGGCCGCAACGGCTAAGGGAGACAGCAACACCATCCAGCTCACCGAAACGCGAAAGATAAGAAACAGCAGAATGACGAGAATAAGCTTGGTCGTCAGATGAAAAAGAATCTGACCCACTTGAGCCAAAATGATGGATTCGTAGGGAAATTTGATCTTGCCCAAAACAGCTTTCGAGGTTTTGAGCGCTCTTTCCGGGCTGTTGAAAGCCTCTAAAAACGTCTGCCAAAGGACCGTACCCAGCATAATGTAGGCCGGGTAGGGGATGTCTGTTTCACCAACGTTCAACACACCTGAACGGTTAGCCAACGTCAGGCCAGCAGCCGTCAGCGCGGGGGGAACGATGGCCCAAAAGGCACCGAGAAACGAACTGCGGAACTCTCCGCGAATGTCCCGAATAAACAGTCGCCAGGCCAATTCTCTGGATGCAACCAGGTCTTTCCACATTTCATTCGCCAGGGTACCAGGTCGCCTCAGACGGCTGCGGGAGCTATAGATAGTCTCAGTCTCAGCAGGCATGGCGGTGGTAATACAGTCTAGCGACTACGGAAGATATCGACTAAGCGATCTGCAGTCTGCCTAAGTTTGCGATAGCGTTCGAACAGCCGTAGCTTCGGGGTCGGATTCCAAACAACGTCAGCAGGGGATAGGCGCAAACGAATTAATTCAGGCGAGTGTTTAGTGAAGCGATCGATGTTGGGATGGTAGTTTAGCAGCTGTGCGTGCTTGTCGGACGTACTGGCCCGAGTACGGACCTCCGATTGGCCAGGCTCATGATAGATCGTCGAGGTTCCGATGTAAATGTGGCGAAAGCCTTGAGATAGCGCTCTCAGACAGTAGTCGGCATCGTTGTACTGGGTGGGAAAACGGTCGGATTTGAGCCCACCCAACGCGTCCCATACCTGGCGAGCGATGGCACAGCAGGCAAAGCTGTTACCGGCCGCCCCGCGCACGGTTCTACTCAGGGGAGCGACGGTCGATTCGCATAGGCCAGCGGGCCGCTTGGCGGTGGCAGAGTAAACCTGAATGCCCGAGGCCACCAGTCGCTGCTGGTTACCGATCACCCGAGGCCCCACCGTGGCAACCTGGGGTGTCAGTGCCCAGTCAGCTAAAGTCTGTAGCGTATCCGGGGCAATGAATCGGGCATCGTTATTGAACATCACCAGCACCTCTCCCGTGGCCTGGCTCGCGCCGAGATTGGTCTGGGCGCTGTGATCAAACGGCGCATCGTAGCGCAGATGCTGCACGGTAATGGGGGCGGGCAGCCAGGTAGCAATTTGCTGCTCTACGGCGGTGCGGTTCTGAGGTTCGGACTGGTTGTCTATCAGAATGACCTCTAGGCGGGCCGTCGCCGCTTGCTGCTGGATAGACTGCAGGCAAACGGCCATCAAATCGGGTCGGTCGCGATAGTTAATGATAATACTGATGCTGCGGGCGGTCTGGGCCGGTTTGGGTACCGTCAGCGGCGCATAGGCCGGCGCATCTTGCCAGCCCGTAAACCGGAGCACGCCCACGAGTTCGCCGATAGGTTCGCCGGTTGCAACCAGCTGAGTCAATGCCTGGGAAGTATTTCGGGGCGAATCAATCAGCCCATTCTGGTAAAGCTGCTGCAGCCGGTCGGCCCGAATCGCGCAGCGCCCAGCGTGACTAACGCTGGGCAGTAGCCACTGATCAAGCTTAGGCCACTGCAGTCGCTGGGCGTAAATATGCCCCTTGCGTCCACGGGTGTAGATCAGATCGTGCCAGGTGAGCGCGACTGGACAGGTATCGTTGAGCTGAGCGCAGGCCGCAGCCGTCAGCTTGTCCACATACAACCGTCCAGAAGGAGCTTCCACCACGTAGGTTTGCGCGTCGATAGGCAGGGCGGCAGACGCGGTAGCAACGTGGAAGGAAACAGGCATGGGGTTGAAAGGGACCGTCAAAAAAATATTGTGAGCTGGCGGCAGCAACGATGCTAAGACGGGGCGATGGCGCTGATGACCTTGGCTACTATCCGCTCAACGGCATCGCCGGGAATAATCCGTCGCCGCAAAAAGGCCTGGCCCGCCGTCTGATCGGGTGCCTCCTGCGCCGCTAAGGGGAGCCAGTCTAGCCAATCGTTGGTCTGACGCAGAATCGGTAACGGCTTGTAGTTGTCTAGCTTCAGATTGTATCCCACCACCGCTACCGGGCAGCCAGCCCGAGCGGCGTCTAGCGCGACGGTTGAGGGGGTCGTGATAGCGGCATCGGCGATATCAATCAGCGCTGGCGCTGTAAAGCGCTCCCATCGGGGCTCAGCCGGATCCGCAATCACCAGATTGTCGATCGATGGCAGCGGCTGCTCAGATTTATCCGTTAGCCAGCGACCGGCGTGGTGAGGCTTAAGCAAAAACGTGGTGTCGGGCCGCTGCTGGGCTGCTTGGGCGATGTCGGTGACAAACTGCGTCCGATAGTGATCGTCATAGCGCTCCCAGTGCAGATTTTCGAAGACCGCTACGAGCCGCTGCCGGGGGTGAGTAAAGGACAACTTCTGCATTGTGGGTCGAATTCCTTTGGGGCAACCTGCCGGGACGCACCGTTGCCGAGTGCGGTCCGGCACCTGGGGATGGAGTGTGGTCAAGTCACCCCAGATAAAGATGGTTTTAGACTCAAAGCTAACTGCCTCAATGGGATAGGCGTTGTCAGAATAGGTCAGCCCCACGTTCTCGAAGCCGTGCTGCAGAGTGTAGGTGGCCACGCCCGTCCCATTGGCCCGTTGGGTCAGTGCCCGCGCTGCCCGGTGCGGACCGCAGCTGCTTTCAGAGGCGGTGATCAGCGCGGCTACGCCTCGCAAGGACGGCTGCAAGCCGCCGATCACCGCAGCGCGCGAGAGCACCCGGGGGCGAATACCCAACTCCGCCAGGGCTACCCCGATTCGGGGAGATTCTCGCCAGGCTCTGTCAACCACTGCCACTGTCACAACAGCCTGAGACACGGCCCGCAATTGGTCAACTAGAGGTAGCAGCAGGTCCAGGTCCTGAATGAGATTGATCAGCACCAGTACCCGAGGTCGGCGATCAAACCAGCTTTTAAGCAGCATCAGCGGGGCAGAGAGAATGACACAGCGAGGGACGGTTCTGTTGGCTCGTTTGCGCTTTTAGGTATACAGCGTTGTGAGCATGCTGCGCCAGCGCTCGGCAATGACCGTGCCGCTGTAGTGGGTTTGAATGACCTGTTGGGCCTGGGCTAGCTGCTGCTGGGTCTGTTCCGGCTGGCTCAGGTATTGGTGCAGACCGACATACCAGTCGTCAAAAGCAACGCAGCCCGCCAGCGGCTCGTAGGCTGGGGTCCGGGTTGCGACCACAGGCACACCCAGCGACAGCGATAGAACGGCACGATTTGCCGACTTGCACAGCGAAAAGGGCGTTTTTGAGTTGGGAATGATCACGACATCGCTCTGAGCAATGTCGTCGTAGATTTTGAAGGGATGCCATTCGGCATAGGCGGTGGGAAACGGTAGTGGCTCAATCAGGTCGAGGTATTTGCCGTAGTGATTACTCACCACCAGCAGCCGCAGCGGGTACTCGCGGCTCAGCCGCTCTAAGGCTGGGGCCGCCTGTAAGATGTTGACCATGCCAAATTTGCCGTAGGCCGCGCCGTGATTGCCAAACCAAAGAATCGTTTTGGTGTCGCTCTCTGAGGGTGGTACGGGCGGAACAGGAAGGTCGGAAGCGGTTGCGGAGATCGTCGGGTCGGTTTCGACGGGAGGGCTGACGGGTAACCCCAGCGCCCCAAACAACGCCCGTTTGATGGGGCCAAGATAGGGACTGAGGTAGTGGCGGGTCCATTTGGCCCAACTTTTGAGCCGTCGGGCTCCGGCCTTGATCTGTCGCAGTCCCGCTGCTGCGATCGCACCCACAAATCCGCCGGGACAATAGCGCAACAGATCTGCAAACCGCTGCCAGCGGCTCGCCTGGAGTACCGCCTGCATGCTCTCCAGGGTTTCGCAGCCGTCCGGGATAATCCAAATCGGGGGCGGTTTCTCTAAAAAGGTAGCAATTGCCTGCTGGAGTGCCGGGCCGGTGGTGACGATGGCCGTCGCCATCCGTGCCATGATCCGAAACGTTTCCCGCGGTGAATCTGCGGGCGTTCTGCCCCCATCTGTTTTGCCCCCATCTGTCTTGCCTACATAGGTATCAATAAAAATGTTGTCGCACAGGTCTAAAATCACCGGCAGGCCCCGATCGACAGCCCGCTGGCAAATGGACAGATCTTGACGAGTGAAGCTTTTGACAAAGACAATCGCCTGAGCCCGACGGGGAAAAACGACCGGATCGCCCTGGTTGTAAATAATGGATGGATAGCCCTGCTGGGCAAGGTCGCGAGCAGGCATCAAGCACCGATAGCGATAGCTCGCTATCCGGGCATCAGCGGTGTTCGTTTTCCAAATCAGCATGGTCAAGGGAAAAGGATCTCCGTGCAGATCCGGACGGTGGATTGCTTCATAGGCATTCTAAGCTGACGATTGGCTAATAACCTCAGCAGAGGCGTGGGTGAAAAATTGATGAAAGTGGCAGTTGTCCATGAGTGGTTCACCAGTCATGCCGGTTCCGAGAAGGTGGTCGAGCAAATTCTGCAGATTTATCCCCAGGCTGACCTGTTTAGCCTGGTGGATTTTCTCTCGCCTGAGCAACGGGCCTTTATCCAGCACAAATCAGTCCAGACCTCCTTTATTCAGACCCTGCCCTTTGCCCGCAAAGCCTTCCGGCAGTATCTGCCGCTGATGCCGTTGGCGATCGAACAGTTTGACCTGTCCGCCTATGATGTGGTGATTTCCAGCAGCCACGCGGTCGCCAAGGGCATCGTTACGGCCCCCCATCAGCTGCACATTAGCTATGTGCATACCCCCATTCGTTACGCCTGGGAGCTGCAGCACCAGTACCTGCAGCGGGCGCAGCTGACCGGCCTCAAGGGTGGCTTTGCCCGGCTCGTGCTGCACTATCTGCGCCTGTGGGATCGGCTGAGCGCCGACCGGGTTGATCGGTTCGTGGCCAATTCAAAGTTTATTGCGGGCCGTATTCGCAAGACCTACCGCCGCTCAGCCGAGGTGATTTACCCGCCGGTCGAGGTTGACCGATTTCGGGCCGATCAGCCCCGCGAAGACTTTTATCTAGTGGTATCGCGGTTTGTCCCCTACAAGCGGGTAGACCTGATTGTGAGTGCGTTTAATCAGCTCGGGCTGCCGCTGGTGGTCATCGGCGATGGCCCCCAACGATCGCACCTGCATCCTGGCCCTAGTGTGACGCTTTTAGGCACCCAGCCCGACACTGTCGTCGCGGACTACCTGCAGCGCTGTAAAGCGTTTGTCTTTGCTGCGGAGGAAGATTTTGGCATCACGCCCGTCGAAGCCCAGGCCGCTGGCGCCCCCGTGATTGCCTACGAGCGGGGCGGAGCCTGTGAGACGGTTGCCTCTGGCACGACGGGTATCTTATTTCCAAATCAGACAGTTAGTAGTCTGGTACAGGCGGTTAAGACAGTTGAGGCAGGGCTGTGTCACTTTGACAGCGAGCGGATTCGGCAGCATGCGGTCCAGTTTTCGGCAGCTCGCTTCCAGACAGAATTCCAAACGTTCGTTGAGCAGACCTGGTTAAATTTTTGTGAAGACAATGCCCTAGAGTATTGATGTGCATTCGCCCTAGGCACCTGTAATGACCCTTTTCTCCTCGGCAACCGTTTACCAGAAGCGCGATATTGCGCCGCTAAAGGTGCGATCGCACCCGCTCTACATGCTGGCGGCACTGGTGGTAGCCGATACCGTTGCCGTCACCCTGGCAGGGTTTACCAGCATTTCGCTGCGGCTGTACCTGAACGGTCAGTTTGAGCCAATGATTTACTGGCGGCTATGGCCGCTGATCGGGCTGTTCATGTTTACCTACGCACTAGCGGGGCTCTATCCAGGCATTGCGATCAGTCCGGTTGAGGAATTGCGGCGTCTGTTTCTGACCACAACGCTACTGTATTTGTCTCTGGGGTCGGCGATTTTCCTATTTCGTGAGGTCGCACTGTACTCCCGCGCCGCCTTTTTAATGGCCTGGTGGATGACCGTCATCTTTGTCCTGCTAGGGCGCTACACCGTGCGAGCCCTGTGCGCCTGGCGCGATTGGTGGGGCTATCCCGTGCTGATCATGGGCGCAGGCAAAACCGGACGAATGGTGATTCATACGCTACAGCGACGTCCGGAATTGGGGCTCAAGCCGGTGGCCGTTCTCGATGACGACCCCAAAACCTGGGGGACGCTGTCCAAGGTGCCGGTGGTCGGCAACCTCTCCCTGGCGCCGATCCTGGCTAGGGAACATCCGATCCCCTACGCCATCGTGGCCATGCCCGGCGTCCCCCGCCCCCGTCTGATGTACCTGTTAGAACGCTATGGGCGCACCTTTCCCCACCTGGTGATCATTCCTGATCTGTTCGGTATGGCCAGCCTTTGGGTCGCAGCGAGGGATATGGGCGGCATTCTAGGCTTGGAGGCCAAGCAACAGCTGCTGCTGCCCACGCCGCGCTTGGTCAAGGGGATTTTAGACAAGGGGCTGGCGATTTTGATTGGGGTTGGCCTACTCCCGCTGCTGATTCTAACGGCCCTGCTCGTTTCGATTGACTCGCCTGGCTCGCCATTCTACGGACAGACCCGGATTGGTCACAACGGTCGCCCATTCAAGGCCTGGAAATTTCGGTCGATGGTGCCCAATGCTGACCGGGTCCTGGCCCGTTACCTGCAGGCCCACCCTGAGCTGCAGCTAAGCTGGGAAAAAGACCACAAGCTCAAGGACGATCCGCGCATTACCCGCGTGGGGAGGCTGCTGCGCCGCACTAGCCTAGACGAGCTGCCCCAACTGCTCAACGTGCTCCGAGGAGAGATGAGTCTGGTGGGCCCCAGGCCCATTGTTCACGACGAAATTCGTCGCTACAGCGAGAAGTTTGACCTCTATACTCAGGTTCGACCCGGCATTACTGGGTTGTGGCAGGTGTCCGGGCGTAACAATATTTCTTATGAAGAAAGGGTCAATCTAGACGCCTACTATGTCCGTAACTGGTCGGTTTGGCTAGATATTCATATTTTGATTCGTACGGTGTGGGTGGTACTCAGTGGCGACGGGGCGTATTAGTTCCTTTCAGTTAGATGACTTTTGGCAACATGGGCGTCAGCATTGGCAGGACTACCTCTGGCTGATCGCGTTTGTGGTGTTACCCTTCGCCAGTTACCTGAGCCTGGGGATTTTGATTATTCTCAGTCTGGTAACCTGGAGCCGAGCGCGGGGGCGTATGTCCGGGTGGCTTTGGCGTCGCGGCTATGGTTGGCTGGCGCTGGGCCTGCTGGTGAGCGCGGCCATCGCCTCCTATCCGGGCGATGCGTTTTTACAAACGGCCAATTTTTTGCCCTACTTTTTGATGCTGGGGGCATTGGTCACCCGCTACGGAACTGACTCGGTCACGGATCGCCTCAGTCAGCTGACCACGCTGGCGTTGGCATTAGTCCTGACGTCGCTTCCCTTCAGTCTGTTGGCGCTGCTAGAGTACGGGATTAAGTTTCCGGCCCTAGCGGCCCGTGTCGACGACTGGTGGATTTTTCAGTGGGCGTTTGAGGTGTCGTTCACGGGTCACCGGGCCCATGCGACCTTGGGCCATCCCAACATCTTGAGCGCCTATTTAGTCATTGTGGTGAGCTTGGGGCTCGGCCTGATGGGGGCCATGCTTAGCCAAATCGAGCGGCGGCCTCGTCTGTTTAGCTGGGTTGCGATCGCAACCCTGGCCGGGCTCGTTGGCATCTTCTGTACGGGCTCCCGCAATGGCCTACTGGTGGCCATTTTTCAAGTCCTGGTCTTTAGTCGCTATCTACAGCATCGCCGCTGGATTCAGCTGGTGGGCATCGGGCTGGTGACCCTGCTCGTGTTAGGGGCCATCGGTCTAGGCGTCGGCGGTCGGCACCTGGCTATCGACCTGATTACCCAAGACCCCAGGCTGGGCGTCTGGCAAATTGCCCTACAGCTCACCCGAGAGCGGCCCGTCTTCGGCTGGGGCCTGGGCAGCTTCAGCCACCTCTACGTGCCAGACAGTGTGCCCGGCCACGAGCACATTCACCACGCCCACAACCTCTGGCTGTATCTGGCCTCCGAGGCAGGAATTCCGGTCATGCTGGGGTTCTGTTGGGTGGTCGGCAGGGCCCTCTATCGGGCCGTTCGCGCGGCGCTGGAGCCGACGCTGGCAACCGAGCACCGGGCCATCTTACTCAGCTATCTGCTGGCCTTTGGCAGCTGCATGCTGTTTGGCTTCTTCGACGTACCGCTATTTGATGCCCGCATCAACGTACTGGGCTGGCTCATGCTAGCCAGTCTCTACCTGCTGCCTCCCAAGGTGCGCTTTTGACCGGGAGACAGCCGGTAGCGAGCCGCTACGACAACCTAGACTCAGATCAGCTTGACGGCTCGCAGGCCAAAGTACAGCACCATGGCTGTCGCAAAGGCACCGCCCAAAAACAGAATGTAAGCGACCGAACCGCCGATTGAAGGACCCATGTGATGTCTCCATGTCTGAATATTGCTGCTTGGTAAGTATTGTATCCGCTCGGGCGTTCTCTACAAAGGCCCGTCAATGAGCATGCTGCCCCCTTCGCCTAGCCCACACAGCCATCCTCAATCGCCAGCCATCGCTACCCGCGCTGGCTACCGTCTTGATTAACCAGGCGTGAGATAATAGAGCGAAGTTTGCGCCCCCGACCTATGAAGACGCTCATCCCCGTCGAGATTCCTCAAAACCCCTACACCGTTCGCATCGCAACGGATGGGCTGGATTTTCTAGGCGCGTGGCTCGCGGGCGGCGAGACACCGTTGATGGCGGCTGGGCAAAAGGTGCTGCTGGTGTCGAACCCAGTGGTGTTTAAACACTACGGTCAGCGCGTGCTGGACTCGCTAACCCAGGCAGGGTATCGGGCCAGTCACTGCATTTTGCCCGCCGGTGAACGTTACAAAACCCTGCGGTCCATCGAAAAGATTCACCAGGCAGCATTCGAGCAGCGGCTAGAACGTGGCTCGGTGATGGTTGCCCTGGGCGGCGGTGTGATTGGCGATATGACAGGGTTTGCAGCCGCAACCTGGCTACGGGGGATCGGGGTCGTGCAGGTACCGACCAGCCTGCTGGCCATGGTCGATGCCTCGATTGGCGGTAAAACCGGCGTCAATCATCCCCAGGGGAAAAACCTGATCGGGGCCTTCCACCAGCCTCGACTAGTGCTGATTGACCCGACGGTCCTGGCGACCTTGCCGGGGCGGGAATTTCGCGCCGGGATGGCGGAGGTGATCAAATACGGGGTGATTTGGGATGCAGCGCTGTTTGCCCACCTGGAGCAGGCGACCCGGCTTGACCAGTGGCGCTACCTCGATGACGCCCTACTCGAAGAAATTTTGGTGCGATCCTGTCGGGCTAAGGCTGAGGTGGTCAGCCAGGATGAGAAGGAGGCCGGGCTGCGGGCCATTTTGAACTATGGGCATACGGTGGGGCATGCGGTCGAGAGCCTGACCGGCTATAAGACGGTGAACCACGGTGAGGCGGTGGCGATTGGCATGGCGGCGGCGGGTGCGATCGCAGTTCATCTCAGTTACTGGAACCGGGCTGACACTGACCGTCAGCAGTCGCTGATCGACAAGGCCCGTCTGCCCGGTCAGATTCCGCCGGACCTGAAGATCGACGATATTCTGGTATCGCTCCGCAGTGACAAGAAGGTCAAAGCCGGGAAAGTCCGCTTTGTGCTGCCCGAGCGGATTGGCGCGGCCACCGTCACCGATCGGGTCAGCGACGACGACATTCGTACAGTCCTGGGGGCTGGCTAAACCGCCTGTTTTATTATCCTTTTAGCGCTCTCAAAACCTCACGCTCACCATGCAAACCCAAGACCGTCAGCTCGCCAACCTAGAATTTCCCAGTCGGACGGCCACCGTCAGCCGCACCACCAAAGAAACTGACGTGCAGGTCACGCTCAACGTTGACGGTCAGGGGCACTGCACTGCGGAGACGGGCATTCCCTTTTTGGACCATATGCTCAACCAGATTGCCTCCCACGGGCTGTTCGACCTAGAGGTGCGAGCCCAGGGCGATCTTGAAATCGACGACCACCACACCAATGAAGATGTGGGCATTACCCTGGGCATGGCCCTGCATCAGGCCCTGGGTAACCGCAAGGGTATTACCCGCTTTGGTCACTTCATGGCTCCCTTGGATGAGGCACTGGTTCAGGTTTCGCTCGATTTTTCCGGGCGGCCCCACCTCAGCTACGGCCTGCAGATTCCGACTCAGCGCGTGGGCACCTACGACACGCAGCTGGTGCGAGAGTTCTTCGTCGCCGTGGTTAACCAGAGCCTGATGACCCTGCACATCCGTCAGCTCGACGGCCTCAACTCCCACCACATCATTGAGGCAACCTTTAAAGCTTTTGCCCGCGCCATGCGCATGGCCTCTGAGATCGACCCCCGTCGTAGTCAGTCGATTCCCAGTTCGAAAGGGGTGCTGCAAACTTAACGAGCCAGCGGCAAGCTCAAAAAAGACAATGGCCCCTGGGTTAGCGTCAGGGTAATGATGCGCTGTTCTAAGGTCGGTACCCGATCAGGCTGCGGAGTCGATAGACCGGGGTTGACCGTGTAAGCCGGGAAGCAGGCTGCGCTCAGGCTCAGTCGAAGCGCCTGCCCTGCCTGCAGGCAAAAGCAGGTCGGCTGTAGCGATAGCTGTATCGCCCCAGGCTCTCGATCGGACGCGGCCCGCCGAAATCGTCCATACCCTTGGGTCAGGTTGAACGCGGTCTGATTCAAGTCAAAGACTGACAGCACCGCGCACATGTCATAGCTAGGCGCGTCAGATTGGATCTGCAGATTCACGACAATTTCACCTGCGATCGCAAGCTCCGTCTCCAACGGTCCAGAAGTGTAGGTGAGTACATCGCTCCGCCCGTCTAACCCGCTGCGATCAAAGGAGCCCGATGGGAGGCTCGTATGGCCGCCGATGGCCGGTACTGGCCGCCAGGGATCGTGAACGAGGGTGTCGATGGGACCCGCCGCCGCTAGTTCGGTCGAGACGAGGTGGCCATCGTCCTCTCGCATAGCAGCGAGGCCCGTACTTTTTAGCCAGTATGGCTGCGTCTTTCCCTGCGTCGGCCACCGCTTGAGCGCGCGCCATTGATTGGCCCCCATCTCAAATAAATGGACGGGGTCCTCTGCCAGCATCCCGGTATCGGTATGCTTGAGCATCTGGTCAAACCAGCGAATCTGTAGCGCGTCCACGGGGTTCATCGCAGCTGGCCCGAAATCGACCGCGCCCACTTGGCGATGCCAGGGAATATGTCCCCAGGGACCCACCCACAGGTGCTGGGGAGACTGGC
The DNA here is from genome assembly GCA_039817185.1 of Cyanobacteria bacterium J06648_16. Taxonomy (GTDB): domain Bacteria; phylum Cyanobacteriota; class Cyanobacteriia; order Phormidesmidales; family Phormidesmidaceae; genus CAWUKV01. Next base: position 71,064 of record JBCBWI010000017.1, read on the forward strand.
CGCGCGCCGTCATTTCTTTGTATAGACGAATATCCCCAGTCAGGTAGGGGTCAAACCAGCCACCCACATGCAGCATGGGCAGGTCTACCTGGGACAGGTCGGGCTGAAGTGACTGCCAGTAAGCATCGTTGGTAGGATGGGCCAGCCAGTCGTGCCAGAACGAGTCCGGCGCATATCGCCTCAGCACCGCTGGGGCCGCGGTCACTGCCCCGTTCAACGGCAAGTGTCTAGACGCGGCTCGCAGCGCTGCAAACGCCTCTTCGCTGCCCTTACGCCGGGCAGTTTCCGCGGCCAGCTGAATCGCCCAGCCCAGCCCGGCCTGCAGTCGCAAGGCCCCATTCTCGTAGGCCCAGTCACGGTAAAGGTCATAGCCCACCATGGCCGGGGCCAGGACCTTGAGCGCTGGGGGCTGGGCCTGGGCCGCATACAGCTGGGTCATGCCCTGATATGAGAAGCCATACATCCCCACCTGACCGTCGCTACCCGGCAGCTGGGCGGCCCACTCAACCGTGTCGTAGCCATCTGCCACCTCGTGGGCAAACAGCCTGAACTCGCCCTCCGAGCTGCCCCGACCGCGCACGTCCTGAATCACCACAATGTAGCCGTGGGCGGCGTACCAGGTGGGGTGAGCATAGACGACGGTAGATGCGATCGCACGCCCGTAGGGCTGCCGCATCAGCAGAACGGGAAACGGTCCAGCGGCATCGGGCCTGTAGATATCCGCATCCAAGCGAACCCCATCGCGGGTCTGCATCGATTGGGTCTGTTTAGGCAAGACCGGCAGCATGGGCACTATCGTTCTCGGCGGCCCAGTACGGCCATGTCCTCATCGTCGAGTTCGACCGGTGTGCCACTGCGCACCAGCTCCGCAAAATCCTCGTTCGGGACCATAATCGACAGCGTGTAGAGTCGCCCACTGCCCGTATTCTCAATCACGTGAACGCCGTTGGGCGGGACCAAAATACTGTCGCCAGCGCAAATGGGGGACGCCTTGCCGTCACAGATCGCCCGGCCTTCACCCTTGAGGACAAAAAACATCTCGACCGCAATCTGGTGTCGATTGGGCGGTGTCCGCCCCCCCACATCAAAAATCTCGACGCAGTAGGTGAGCGACATATTCGCCACCGTTGGGTCAAATACCAACGCTAGACGGTTGGTATCGTTTGGGCTGATGCGATAAGCCTGATAGTCCTTAGGTGACTTGAGTACCGGCAAAACGCAGCTGTTAGAAAGTTCGCACTGAGTGGGAGTCATGCCTTGGCTTACCCGTAACGACCAGCGGTCATCCTCAATAATGGCAAACCTTTTCAGATTCTCGACGAAAGAATTAATACAAAATATAGCGGTCGCCAGTCATTTGGCTGGCCTGCCTGCGGCTTGGGGTCTGCTGCACCCGTTAGGATGGGCTAGGCTGGATTGAATGTGTAGACACAACTGATAGGCGCTATCGGCCAGCGTCGGTATTTGCCATGACCGCACTCCTGATTTTGACCAATTTGCTCCTGGCCACGCTGACGGGAACCTATGCCTGGCTGACCCTGCGACAGCTCAAGCAGCTCCAGTACGATAGCGACTACTATCGCGGCATCGTTGAGCAGCAGCTACGATTGACCACCTTTCCCCATCTGTATTGGGATTTGCGGGTGGTGGAGGCCGATCGACGCCCGGTATTGGATATTTTCAACATCAGCGGCACGCCCGCCTATGACGTTCACGTCAGTCTAATTGGGGCCTATACCGAAACGACCTTAGACATTGCGGCCTTTCTGCGAACCTACGTGCAGCCTCGTCATCGTAAGTACCCGCTACAGGCGGATAAGGTCGGTTACTATGGCGTGAGGAAAAGTGTACGCTTGTCCTTACTACCGGCTCAGCAAAAAATTACCCTAGAGTTGCCTTTTCCAGCGCATCCGGTAGATATTTACACGCTGGTGCAATATCGCGACCTGGCCGGTGAAAACTATTATCAGGTGTGTTGCTTCTCAGCCCTAGATGAGGCCAAAAGCTATCGGGCCAACGTGTTAGAACCAAAGGCAGGGGAGCCGATTGAGCGTCTGCATCTGTTCGACCCGGAGGATTACGCACTGCCTGAACTCACAGAGGCGGTGCCCGAATGGCCTTACTACATCAGGGACTTTGTTGACTTGTGGAATCATGCCTTATCCAGCCGTTTGATCCTTTCGGTCCCGCCTGTAGCCGAGGCGTCTTCTAGAGCGGCATATGATTTTTGAGGGAGGCGCATGGCCGATATTTTAGTAGTAGATGATGACCCCATCATCCGGCGGATTTTGCAGCGAGTGTTGCAGAACCAGGGTTATCAGGTGTGCCTAGCAGAGACGGCCCAGGCGGGTCTTTCCCAGGCTAAGGCGCTGGAACCAGCGGTGATTCTATGTGATTGGCGGCTGCCCGGTCAGCTCGACGGGCTCGAAATCTGCCGCCAGCTCAAGACCCATCCCCGTTTGTCGACGACCTTTTTCCTGCTGATTACGGGCCACGCGGAAACGGCAAACCGGGTTGAGGCCCTGGAGGCGGGCGCCGATGACCTGCTGATGAAGCCAATTGACATGGCCGAGCTCAAGGCCCGAGTCAAGTCGGGCATGCGGCTGCACCAGCTCACCCACGATTTGCGGCAGCAAAAGCAGCGGCTGGAGACCGAACTCTCGGAGGCGGCGGGCTATGTGCAGTCGCTACTACCCGCCGATACCGAAGATCGGGTTCGCATTCAAAGCCGGTTTGTGCCCTCCCAGCAGCTAGGCGGGGACTGCTTCGATTACTACTGGCTCGATCCTGACTATCTGGTGATGTACCTGTTGGACGTGTCTGGGCACGGGTTGGGGGCGGCGCTGCTGTCGACATCGGTACTGAACGTGTTGCGATCGCAATCCCTACCGGGCACCAACTTTTACCGACCCGAGACGGTCCTGGAAGGATTAAACGATAACTTTCAGATGACCGACCAGAACGACAAGTATTTCACTATCTGGTACGGCGTCTATAACCGGGTGACACGGCAGCTCTCCTACGCCAGCGCCGGACACCCGCCCGCGATCTTAATTTCAGCGGCCCCCTCTGCCGACCAGTCGGGCAGCGTCGAGCAGCTGCGGACGCCTGGCATGCCGGTCGGAATGATGCCCGACACCCGCTACGTCTGGCAGCGCTGCCAGATTCCACTCGGTAGCCGTCTGTATATCTTCAGCGATGGCGTTTACGAAGTGCCGATGCCACCGACAGCTGACAATCCTGTCCGATCTCAGCTGCTAGGGCTAGACGGCTTTATCCAAATGCTGATGCACCGCGTCCACCCGGCGCCGCTCGATGACATTTTGACTAAGATCACCCGACTCCGATCGACGGAGGCGCAGCTGGCCGACGATCTTTCGCTGCTAGAGATTGATTTTGGCTAAAATCATAGGAACTCACCAGGCGAGCACCCGCTCCAGCAGCATGCGCCGCAGCATTTTCTCTGACGTTAGCGATTTTTCATCTCGGGGGCTAGACCGCGCCGCCGAAGATTTTTTTTTGCGTCAGGAGTTTCAGCTTGACTACCAACCGGTGCTGTCGCTTGACCAGGCACATATCGGCAGCTTTGAAGCGCTGCTGCACCTGCGGCAGCCTCAGCACCGGGCCTATCCCGCTGACTATATTGCCCTGCTCGAAAATACCAGCCTCAGACAACCGCTGACCCGATGGATCCTGCAAGAGGCCTCACAGCAGGTGCAGCACTGGCATCATTACGGTCCCTTAGCCAGCCTCAGCGTCAGCGTCAACCTGTCGGCCCGGCAGCTTCGCCAGGGAACGGCGCTGCTCGATCAGATCGAGGCCACCTTGGCCGATACGGGCGTGGTGCCCAGCTGTTTGCAGCTAGAGATTCCAGGTGCGGCCGCCGCGACCCCGCTGGCCGTGGCGGATACCCTCAAGGGGCTCAAACATCTGGGACTGCAGCTCTACCTGGATAATTTTAGCCCTTACCACCATTCACTAGAGGTGCTCCAGCAGCTGCCCCTTGATGCCGTCAAAATCACCCAGCCCGCCTCGCCCGAGTTCACCCACTTAGGGGATTCGCTCAAGTCTACGCTCCATATCGCCAACGATCTGGGCATGCAGGTCATCGCCAAACGGATCGAAACCCCCACCCAGCTCGATCGACTCCGCTCCTGGGGTATCCGCTACGGGCAGGGCTTTTTGTTCGCCCACCCGCTACCCTCGCGTGAAGCGACGCTGCTGGCGGTGATGCCACACCCAATCCAGGAATTTAGCCTGGTCCCCTACTTGACCGCCATGAACAAACTCAGCCGCTTCTTGGTTCGGTTTCTGGGGCTGATTGTGGTCAAGTACTGGCGTCGAACCCAGCCACCTAAGCGTTGGCTGCAGCCGCTACAGCCTTTAGCTTCCGGCGAATTTACCCTGACGGCCAGCGCCCCGCCCGTGATTGACCTGCGGCAGCAGCAGGACCTGCGTCGCTGGACCCAGGCTTGCCTGGGCCACTGCAGTAAAATTTTACCGACGCTGCCGACAATGCTCCAACGCGCTGATCTGACGGTCCACGAAAGGGGGCTCATTGGCCTGGACGACAGTTTTGAATCCCGACGCTTGCTGCACTCCGCGCATGTCTAAGGGGGCCAACCCGCAGCCTAGTGCGCCTAGCGCCAGCTAGCTCCCGGCCCATTCCAAATCAACCGCCTGGGCTTCGTTGAGCATCGTTGGGGGCGAGGAAAGCGATATCTGCTGAACCACTTCGATACCCGATCGCGCTAGCCAGTCAGACAGCACATATCCGGTTGACAGCAGTTGCTCAATGCGAGTGATACCCAGCCAGTGCAGTACGTCAGGCACGAGTTTCTGTTCCCAGGTAAGATCGGCTGCTGACAGAGGCGCAGCGTGGCCGCCATCCACCGGCTGAATGGGTAAGCAAACAAGGACGCCAACGCCCCCGGCCTGGGCGGCTTCAATACTGGTCTCTAAGGCCTGAATTCCGCCGTTCCGACAAACGCTGCTGCCTGTCAGCCAGCCGCCCTGGGGGACACCACCCTGATCAATATGCAAAACCAGGGGGCTGCCGTCTCGAATAGCGCTCAGTGCCCCGATGATGTAGACGGTCGTATCGGCCAGAGGCGGCAGAAAGACGGACAAATCAGGCCGACTGATCAGCTCAGGGAACAATCCCTGGGTCTGTTCGAAGAGGGCTTGCCTGAGGCAGACTTCGTCTACCTGAAAGCGGTGGGCAATACCGGGCAGATACCAGACCGGTGCGATCGCAATCTGGGTCACTTGCAGATACCCATCGGCCTGCAGAATGTCACCATCGGCTTCCAGCCAACCATGCATTAGCGCGCTGTGGATTTCGGGCAAACGGAGCTGCCTGCAGGTTGCGACAATCGTGGGCTCAAGGCCATCACTCCCAACCGGAACCCGATCCACCGCGACCGGACTGACGGGAGTCGCTCCAAACGGATCGAACGAAACAGGCGCTGAGGCCCCAAACCAGCCAGGGCAAGGTTGGATATTGACCTCACTGCAGCGTAAGTCGGTTCGCTTCTGACCGGACGCGGCGGTACCCGTCAGCACACTCATCGCTTGGGTCACGCCACGCCCTCCACGGGCTCGATGACTACCGATGGCGTTGTAGGGCGCTGCTCCAGTCTGGTCACTCGGTAGCGGCCCACGCGGGGACGGAACAACAGCCCCCCGCTCTCGCAGGGTCGGCGCTCCCCAGCAAAGCGGCAAACGGGCTGACGCTGGCTGGGGCCCAAAGGCAGATGGGGTCGACGATTGCGACCACTCAGCAACCCGAGAAGAACGCGAGGAAACCATAGTTCAGGGAGAGTATCAGTAAGGGCTTTAGCAACTTAAAAATCATCGGCAGGGGCTCAAACATAGATCCATAGCAATAACAAACTGACGGCAGCTTCACTCAATGGAAATTGCCGTGTTCACCTGCTATGTGGGTGAGATCGCACCCGCTATGAAAAAATGGAAAAACCCGATTACCGATTCAAACTAGCGATTGATCGATCTTTTCGTCCCAATCAACACCAATTTAAGTAGACAAACCGAACGCATGGCAGACAAGCGTACCTAACAAGGGCAAGGCGGCGAGTTATCACCCCTCACCGGCAAAATCGCACGAACCCGCCAACGGTTGGCGCACAGTACGAAAACGCTTAATTTAGCTCATCGTTGTGACCTTTCGGTTGAACGATACAAACATTTACGTTGATGAATCCACAGATGATCGCGTTCAGCCCATTCCGGGTGACCGCGTGCAGGCAGACGAGACGTATCCACGCCCACTTCCAACAAAGCGTAAGTAAACAAAGACGTTGAATCCTCACGAAAGTTCCCGCCTATTTCTGACGGGACCACTCCCCCCTCGCACGGATCCTGTGCATCATAGGGCTTCAGAAGCCCGCGTTTAACGAGTGAATTGCCTGAACAGGTGACAGCAGCCAGCAACCCTGCTCGCCAATTTTCCTTAAGCAGATGCCAGCTTCTCTGGGTTTGGCTCTAGGATGGGTCAGGCTGGCGTAAACCATCATCATCTGCTGTTTTGCGCTGATTTGTACTGACGTTTTTGCACTGACGCTGATTCTGTATGGACCGCTTCACCGTAGAAGTCATTTCTCAAACGCCTAACCCCCAGCAAACGATGTATGCGGCCATGCACCAGGACTACGCTGAGGGCTTTGTCTGGGATAGTCGCGAGGAATGGCCATCCGAGGTCGACTGCGGCGATATCGTCGTCAGGAACCTCCTCAAAGGCGGGCGCGGCCACTACGGCCCTATTGAGCATCCTCAGATTGTGCTCAACTGTGGCTGGTTTCCCCACTCCACCATGCAGCAGATCCGGACCCACCGCGTTGGCATTAGCTTTGACGTCCAGTCGTTCCGCTATACCGGTAGCCGAATTCTGGATGTGGTCGCTGGCAAGCGCGACCTGGAGGAAGTTTTTTACCTGCGCCCCCTGGGGTTTTACAGCGATCGCCAGGGCAAAAAGTACGAATACACTGCCGAGCAGCGCCAGCAAGATCTCGACTGGTGCTACCAGGCCTGCCGCCATTACCAGACCCGGATCGAGCAGGGGTTTGCCGAGGAGCATGCCCGTGGTCTCATCCCCTTTGACGTACGGCAGCACTGGGTCCTCTCAGCCAATGCGCGTTCGCTGATGCACTTGCTTGACCTGCGCTGGAAGGCCGACGCCCAGCTCGAAGCCCAAAAGCTATGCGAAGCGATCTGGCCCCACTTTCAAGCTTGGGTGCCTGCGATCGCAGCCTGGTATGAAGACAATCGCCTCAAAAAAGCCCGCCTGTCTCCATAATCGAGAGCGGGACGCCCTGGCGTCCCATCTTCTGGCTGCGATAATCTTACGATTGATGTTCAAACCTATTGATATCTGACGGCTAGGTACGAATCGCAAAGAAGCCTTGCGATAGTTCCTATTCCCGCCTGCGCCGCCCCGATGCCCCTACACTGGGCCCTAATGGTGCCTAGTGAGAGAAGCGCGTAATCAAGCACAGCGCAATGAACCGGCACCTGCACATCTGAGCCTACGGATTGGGCTCAAGTACCCGGCAGCAATGGATACATCTAGAGGCTACGTTCTCCTATTAGGAGCTGGCTGCGAAGCGTCAAAGCCGGTGCAGAACCTGTTGCAGCAGCGTCACTGCCCCGTATTTGTCGCGCGTTCGGTTGAACAGGCCGTTGCCCGAGTCGAGCAAGGCTCCCCCTACCTGATGATTTTGTCCGGTACCCACCAAAACTGGTCACCCCTGCTGGTTCATCAACTCCGCCAGCAGGTTCGCTCCGCAGAGGTCACGATTGTGGCGTTAACCGAATTCAGCGAATCAAGCTGGTTGCCTCATGAGGACTATCCTGACATTGACGGCTTCTTGGTGACTCCCCTGAGCTACGAGGTACTCACGTCGCTGGTCGAGTCTGCACTCGTCAAGACGGGATTTTGACCAGGCGGCGTGCAAGCGCGCGCCCCGCTTCACCCTAGACGGAGTGGCCCTGCTCAGAAGAGCAGGTCGCTCCCTGGGATAAATGCCAGATCTGGTCAGGTAGCGGGCACTCTAACCCTGAATGCGATGAGGCAAGTGCCGAGGCAGCCATGCGGGTCGAGGCGGTTGTGCAGTCATCCAACGAAGCTACCCATAGCTACCTATAGAAAGCCCTATCTCTATATCCCTGACCTGTCGCAATCTGGATCGCAAACATTTTTTCGGAATTTTCGTCATTAGGCCAAAGCCTTACCGCCATTCTGCGTTTTGAGCCTGCTTGTGCTGGGCCGCCCAGATCCGGCAAGATTATGATCCGGCAAGATTATTTAGACTAACAAACGTTCAGGCTTGCCCCATCCGAGATCTGCGGTTCTTCTGAACTTCAGTTTTTACAAAATTAGTTGCTGTGCTACCCAAATCGCTCATTGACAAGCAGGTCCGGTTTTTCAAGTTTTGGTTTAATCACCAGCTGCAAAATGGACTCCACTACCAAAATGAGCTGTTTCACCAACTGCAAACCGCTGACTCGGAGCACCGCATTCAGCTATACAGGCTAGGCAGCCAACTGGCCCAGCGAGGGGCCGACATCTTAATCACCCATCGTCATAGCCGCTACAGTCTGTGGGTCAGCCTCCGAAGCCAGCCCTACCTCTTGCAGTCTCTCCAGAACTGTATGCCGCCTGCTCAGCCTCCATCGGTTGCCCAGGGGTCGCCACGCCCAGATGCGGTTGCGACCTTTTCCACTCAGCGAAGCCAGCCCGAAGCGGCGGCCACACTGCTGGACTCACAACGAAAAGTTATCGGTCGATAAACTCGTATAGATAAATCTAATTTTATCTACCAAATCCTCAATCAAGCTTCTGGATCAGGGTTTCAGCGTTTTTACAGCGAGATAAGCCGTTCGACTATTGCACTTTTGATAGAAATCGTACCTTTTTCCCCTGTGCTTTCTTGAGGAGGCCGTGTTACCACTGTAGAAATACGGACAACGTATTTGGGTAGCATTGAGCCTAACGGCAATGCCAAAGACAGCGGCCAACACTAAAAGTCAATGGTAAAGGTGGTAGTTTTCAGTTTAAACAGCTAAAATCTACAAAGCCTACAGCGCCCCAGACAACATAGCTGCGAGTAAGAGCTGTTACGAGTCAGAACCACTCAATAACATTTGAACTCGCACATTAGGTATTTGCTATTTCAGCAGTTTTTAGGTCTGAATAGATGAAGTTATCCATCTCCGCACCTTTGGGTCTTTGTGCTCCAGTGTGGCGATTTCTTTTGTCTGTCCAGGGCTAGAAATTCAAAATACCTTTTCAATCTTGATCTACCGCCCAAAGAAAGGAGCATGAGGACAGCGGCATGACCCAAGCGAATGACGTACTCGAGACTTTGAAGCCCAGTAACGAGCTGGACGCACTAATTGATCCGGAAGCGGCTCAGCCGTTTAACCAGGATGAGGCCTCGACAAGTTCGAGTAAAGAAACCAAGGGTAAGGCAACACGACGTCGCACCACGCAGACGGCCAAGAAAAAGCACTACACTGAAGATTCTATCCGTCTGTACTTGCAGGAAATTGGCCGTATTCGCCTCCTGCGCGCAGAAGAGGAAATTGAGCTGGCTCGGAAAATTGCGGACCTGCTGGAACTCGAACGCATCAAAGACAGCCTGGCAGACGGTCTCGATCATGAGCCCACGGATGCAGAATGGGCCGAAGCGGTCGATATGGCGCTGCCGGCCTTCCGTCGTCGCCTGTATCTAGGCCGCCGTGCTAAGGACAAGATGGTCCAGTCCAACCTCCGATTGGTTGTGTCTATCGCCAAGAAGTATATGAATCGGGGCCTGTCCTTTCAGGATCTGATCCAGGAAGGCAGTCTGGGTCTGATTCGAGCGGCTGAAAAGTTTGACCACGAAAAGGGCTATAAGTTTTCTACCTACGCAACTTGGTGGATTCGTCAGGCGATCACCCGAGCGATTGCCGACCAGTCCCGGACTATCCGGCTACCGGTGCACCTCTACGAGACCATTTCTCGTATTAAGAAAACGACCAAGCTGCTGTCCCAGGAGTTAGGCCGTAAACCGACCGAAGAAGAGATTGCCACTCGCATGGAAATGACCATCGAGAAGCTGCGCTTCATTGCCAAGTCGGCTCAGCTGCCGATTTCCTTGGAAACGCCCATCGGCAAGGAAGAGGATTCTCGCTTGGGAGACTTCATCGAGTCCGACGGCGAAACCCCCGAAGACGAGGTCTCCAAAAGCCTGCTGCGCGAAGACCTCGAAAGCGTCCTGAGTACGCTGAGCCCCCGCGAGCGCGATGTATTGCGCCTACGCTACGGTCTGGATGACGGTCGGATGAAAACGCTTGAAGAGATCGGCCAAATCTTCAACGTCACGCGTGAGCGAATTCGCCAAATCGAAGCCAAAGCGCTTCGCAAGCTGCGTCATCCCAACCGTAACAGCGTCCTCAAGGAATACATTCGCTAGCCATCGGCCCAAACGGCGGCAAGACACCAGCGCCCCCAAACGATCTGAACCCGGGTTCAGATCGTTTGGGGGCGCTGGTAGCGTTTGAGCGTACTGCTGTCAGATCCGTTTTAGAATCAGATCCGTTTTAGAACGAGTGGACAAATGAACTAGTGCTTGGTACGCTTGTTCTTATCGGCTTGCCGTAGTTCATTTGTAACCAATATGGAACCCCTCACTGGCGCTCAGCAAGAATTGTACGATTGGCTGGTGGATTATATCCGCGACAATCAGCATTCCCCCTCCATTCGGCAAATGATGGAAGCGATGGGGCTCAGGTCGCCCGCGCCCATCCAAAGCCGCCTCGATCATCTCAAGCGCAAGGGCTACATTGCCTGGAACGAGGGCAAGGCACGTACGATTCGCATTCTGCAGCAAGAAGAGCAAGGGCTGCCGATCATGGGTGCGATCGCAGCCGGTTCGATGGTAGAGGTCTTCCCCGAGACGCGCGAGTCAGCCGAACGGCTCGACCTTGCCAGCCTGCCGTTTAAGAACGAGGACTTTGCCCTGAGAGTCCGAGGCGACAGCATGATCGACGCCCTGATTGACGACGGCGATCTGGTCATCATTCGCCCGGTCAAAGAAATCTCTAGCATTCGTGACGAAACCATCGTCGCCGCCAGAGTAGAAGGGGCCACCACCCTAAAGTATTTTCACCGTGAGGGTCGAGAGGTCGTCCTCAAGCCCGCCAACGTCAACTATGAGCCCATGCGCTACCCCGCCGATGAAGTGACCGTCGAGGGGCGTTTGGTGGCCGTCTGGCGGGGTTACAATTTGCGATAGCCGTCGGTGGCTTCCCCGTACAGCGCTACACTGAGACCCGGCGAGGCGAGGGTAACGAATGGTCGTGCGATTGGGGAGGGCCGGGAAGTACGGACTAGGCGCGTTCTTTGCTGCTCTGATTGGATTGGCATTATTTTTCCTGCGCCCGGCCGCCAACCTGCCGCCGGTGCAGGCGGCGATGCCGACCGCCACTGCCTTCGTGCCCCAGCAGTCCATTCTCACCGCTACGCTACTCATTTCCCCGGATGATTTACCCCCCGCCTTACAGTCATCGGCCCCGTGGCAATCGTTCCAATCGGCGCTGAGGCAGGAAACTGGGCTTGACTACGCCCAGGACATTCGACCCTGGCTGGGCCACGAGCTGCTGGTGGCCGTAACGCCTGGGATTGCTGCCGAGCTCAACGGGTATCTAGTCGTCCTAGCGGTAACGGACAGCGACCGCGCCCGGGAATGTTTGGAGCTGTTTTGGCAGCGGCAGACCCTGACCGGAACCGCCCTGGCCCTAGAAACGGTCAGCGGTGCACGCATGATTAGGCCCCAGCGCTCAGAGCGCCAGTGGAGCACAGCCCTGGTCGGCAACCGCTACCTGCTGTTTGCCAACCGCCCGACCGTCCTGCGGCAAGGTCTACAGGCGCTGCAGTCACCCGGTCTCAATCTGGCCCATCAATCCGCCTATCAAACAGCCCTGACCGCCTTACCCGCTGAGCGGATTGGGCTGGTGCATCTCAATATTCCAGCTGCTGTTGCAGCCCTGGGTCTGGGCAGCCCCAAGGCTGACAGTCCACCGCAGTTTAGCGACGGTACCATTAGCATCGACCTTGACCGGCAGGGGGTCGTCCTCCACACGGCCCTACTCGCCGATCCGCGACAGCCGCTACCGACAGCCTCGCCAACCCCACCAACGTCGTCAGTCTCTGCTTACTTACCGGCGTCAGTCGCCATTGCCGCCATCGGTCACAACCTTACCGCCCTTTGGCAGCAGCTGATGGCTGAAGGCAGCCACTATCGTGATCTGCCCCAGCCACTGCAGCGGCTGGGGCAGGCGCTCGCAACACCCGAGGGAAAGACGGGAAATCGCGCCCTTCAGACGCTCCTTACCGGTGACTATGCCATAGGCTGGGCACCCACCGGCGACTGGATTCTAGCCGCTGAGCAGTCGCCCCGTAGCACCACAGCCCTAGCCACCCTCGATCAGCTAGCCGCTCGCCAAGCGCTCAACGTAACACCCCTAACCGTCCAGCAACAGCCAGTCATCGCTTGGACCCAACTCAAAACTCAAACAGCGCTTGCCGATCATCAGCGTGAAACCTCGGTCGAAACCCAGGTACGGGCGCTTCATACCCATCAGGATATCTACGATGTTGGGGCGACCGCTATCGGTGCCCTGGCCGAGGCCTTGGATCCACAGGTGCAAACCTTGGTAAGTCGTGCCGACTATCAACAGGCCCTCCGAGGGTTTGACCAGCCGAACGACGGCTACCTTTATCTGAACTGGCAGCTTTTGCGCACCGCCTCACCGTTGCGAATACCGCTGTTTGATTTGCTCAAAACCACCGCTCAGCCGCTGTTCGATCGACTTCAATCGCTGACGCTGAGTAGCTACGGCCGCCAACCTGAATACACCAAGGCCGACATTAGGATACGATTCACCTCGTCCTGAACTACATCAATTTTGCGTGATATTTAGACACATTCACGGGATATCTACGATTTATCTACGACATAACAATATCCTCGTATTGTGCATAACCCAGGCTCGGTGGGAAATCTGAAGAAAGCAGCCGCACCATCGGTTGTTTGAACGGGGATGCTGTCAACAGGTAGGATAATCTCAAAAGAACTATGTCGATTTCTATGGATTTAGGCGTTCAGGTAATTGAACCGACTGGCATTTTAGATAGTACTAAAGGTGAAGAGTTCCGCCACCAGGTCGATCAGGCGCTAGATAATGGGGCCTCCGTGATTTTGATTGACCTTAAATCAATTAACTTTGTGGATAGTTCTGGCCTGGGCGCGCTGGTCTCCGTCTTAAAAAAGGTTCGGGCAGCCGAGCGGCGGATGTATATCTGCTCTATGAACGACCAGGTCCGCATGCTGTTTGAACTCACCAGTATGGATCGCGTTTTCCAAATTTTCGCTGACCGAGCGGCCTTCGAGCAACAAGTGCTAGAGCCCCAACACTAACGGTCAAGATTGCCGTCCATAGGGTGCCGGCAAACTCTCACAGCATTGATTAGACTGAAGTCAAGGCAATTCTAGACGTGATATGGGCGTGACTGGCCTAACCGGGACTTCGAAGGTTCTCTGGGGCTGTTGAGTAGCGGTTGGGGGTGGCTACGCCGTAGTCAATCTGTAGTGAGCAAAAGGCATTTGGAGCATGGCAATTTTTGGACTGGGTGGCTTGGGCAAAAAGGCGGCGATGCCGACACAGACGGAGGCCCTGCCGGGACGTAGCAGCAAGATGCCCGTACCCGAAAAGCATTTTGTCAACGGCAACGCTCTCCAACCGCCTTTTCCCGACGGGTTAGAGACAGCGATGTTTGGCTTGGGCTGTTTTTGGGGCGCTGAGCGCAAGTTCTGGCAGCTGGACGGGGTCTACTCAACGGCAGTCGGCTATGCGGCTGGCTACACCCCTAACCCCACCTATCGAGAGGTTTGCTCGGGCATGACCGGGCACAACGAGGTGGTTCTGGTGGTCTTCGACCCGCAGGTGATCAGCTACGAGACCTTGCTAAAGACGTTTTGGGAGAGCCACAACCCAACCCAGGGCATGCGTCAGGGTAACGACGTCGGCACGCAGTATCGTTCTGGCATCTATACCTACTCTGACCCGCAAAAGGCAGCGGCTGAAGCGTCTAAATCAGCCTACCAGTCAGCCCTGAAGGCGTCCGGCTACGGCGAAATCACCACGGAGATTTTGCCCGCCCCAACGTTTTACTACGCTGAAGACTACCATCAGCAGTACCTAGCTAAGAACCCGGGCGGCTACTGTGGCCTTGGCGGGACTAACGTAGCCTGTCCCGTGGGCGTGAGCGTAACAGCAGACAGCTAGGCCGGTCGGAGGGCTGGCAGCGGCTCGCTAATGACTTACTGCCAGTTCACCTCGGCTTGCGACAGTACATATTGCGCTAGTGTTTGAATTTCGTCCTCGCTGAGGCGATCTTGATAAGGACTCATCAGGCCTTTGCCCTGGGCGATCAGCGTTGCGATCGCACCGACATCTGTGTAGCCGTTGCGCTGCAGTGCTCGCTGCTTCAAGTTTTTGCCTCGGCGAATCACATTGCCACCGCCAGGATGACAGCCCGCGCAGTTCGCTTCAAACTGCATTGCCGCCGTGGGCAAGGGCGTCGCTTCTGGTTGTGGTGCGTCAGCCCAGGCCCATCTCGGGTTAACGACGCTTCCCAAGCAGACAATAAGTAAACAAACCATCAGTACTTTCACAGACCTGCCATCCTTTCAATCACAGTGTTGAACTGCCTCATTTTAGGGGAGCGCCAATCGCCGTGGGGATTACTTCAATCTGCCGTCACCTGAGACCGAATCCTGCCAGTCATCGCTAAAACGGTCCGAAGGGAGTAAAATGACAGATATATTAAGAAAATATAAACCCACGATAGGTCCTATCCTCAGCCGAGCACCAACCTCACCTGTCTGCTCGGAATGATTCGACTCAAACAACAGTGGCCGCTGCCTTAAAACACCTGTTTTAATATCCGCAACCCCTAAAGAATCTATTCTTACAGAAGCCTCGCTGGTTTCCGAAGCCCTTGAGTGCACGCCTTCTCGTTGGCATTTTTACAGACTCCGATCCAGTTGCCGAATCCCTCAAGCAACGTCTAGTCCATAGCGCCCTGGTTGTCAGTTGGAGCGCCTCTGAGCCTGAGTTTATTGACTGGGTAACCGACAATCGACACCGCATCGATTGTCTAGTCATTCAGCAAACGTCTCAGCCGTCTATTCTGGAGGCACTCCAGACGCGCAGTATTTTGTTACCGGCGATCGCAATCCAGTCTGACCGGGACGCTACTCGTTTCCACGCCTACCACGAAGCCGTCGTCTATCTACCCCCCGCTCAGTTTGACCAACTCGAAGACAAAATCAGCAACGCCATTGAGCGCTTCATCCAGATTCCGACAGAGGAAAACCATCCTGCCGATGCGCCTGTACAGCAGACCGAGGACAACCAGATCTTCCTGCTCAGCCTGCAACAGCAGCGCCTGATCGAAAAGCTACAAGAACGGTTAGGGTACTTGGGCGTGTACTACAAGCGAAGCTCTCAAAACTTCTTCCGAAATATGACGCCTGAAGAGCGTCACGAATTTCTAACTCAGCTCCGCCAGGACTATCGACGCATCATCCTGACCTACTTCTCAGAAAACCAAGACGCTGGAAAAAACCTCAACCAACAGATTGACGACTTTGTCAACCTGACCTTTTTCGCCGACGTCTCTGTGTCAAAAATTGTAGAGATTCACATGGAGCTCATGGATGATTTCTCCAAACAGCTTCACATAGAGGGTCGGAGCGAAGATATCTTGCTAGACTACCGACTAACCCTGATCGACGTCATCGCCCATCTCTGCGAGATGTATCGCCGCTCTATTCCTAGAGAACAGTAAGCTATGACTGCCGCCAAAAAGACTTACATCCTCAAACTCTACGTAGCTGGCAATACTCCCAACTCTATTCGAGCGTTGAAGATGCTCAACAACATTCTGGAGAAAGAGTTCCAAGGCGTCTACGCGCTCAAGGTGATTGATGTCCTCAAAAATCCTCAGCTCGCAGAGGAAGACAAAATTCTAGCCACTCCTACCCTTTCAAAGATTCTGCCGCCGCCCGTTCGCCGCATCATTGGAGACCTTTCCGACCGCGAGCGCGTCCTCATCGGTTTAGACTTGCTCTACGACGAATTAAGAGAGGACGAAGCCTTTAGCTAGCAAGACCGCAGCCGCTAGCAACGCCGAGCGCTTCCGCCCTCGCCGTCCCATAGATCAGCCCATTGCCAATACACAGGCTTTCCTGCAAACCCGCGATGTAGGATAATTTTCTTTAGAAACACTTAATTTTGCTTCATTTCCCATGAGTCAGCCCTCATCAGCAGAGCAGACGAATCCATCCCAGATGAAGGGCGTGCAGAAAATTCGCACGATGATCGAAGGATTCGATGACATCAGCCACGGTGGGCTACCTGTGGGCCGCTCCACGCTTGTCAGTGGCACGTCCGGCACCGGCAAAACGCTGACGGCGGTTCAGTTTATCTATAACGGCATTACCGAATTCGATGAGCCTGGCATTTTTGTCACCTTCGAAGAATCCCCACGGGATATCATCACCAATGCCTTCAGTTTCGGCTGGGACCTGCAACGGCTAATCGACGACGGCAAACTCTTCATTCTCGATGCTTCGCCCGATCCAGAAGGGCAAGAAATCGTCGGCAATTTCGACCTGTCAGCGCTGATTGAGCGGATTCAGTACGCTATTCGCAAATACAAAGCTCGGCGTGTTTCGATTGACTCGGTCACGGCCGTTTTCCAGCAGTACGATGCGGCGAACGTCGTACGGCGCGAAATCTTTCGCCTCGTCGCTCGCCTCAAGCAGATGGGCGTCACGACGCTAATGACCACCGAGCGGGTCGAAGAATACGGTCAGGTTGCCCGTTACGGGGTCGAAGAATTTGTCTCGGATAACGTGGTCATTGTCCGTAATGCGCTAGAGGGCGAACGCCGACGCCGCACCATCGAAATTCTAAAGCTGCGCGGCACCACTCATATGAAAGGGGAATATCCCTTCACCATTACCAACCAGGGCATCAACATCTTCCCACTAGGGGCCATGCGCCTGACCCAGCGCTCATCCAACGTGCGCGTCTCGTCTGGCGTCGAGCGGCTAGATGAAATGTGCGGCGGTGGCTTCTTTAAAGACTCCATCATCCTGGCGACGGGCGCGACCGGCACCGGCAAAACCATGCTGGTCAGTAAGTTCATCGAAACCGGCTGCAAGTCGAACGAGCGGGCCATTTTGTTTGCCTATGAGGAGTCGCGCGCGCAGCTGTCGCGGAATGCCTACTCCTGGGGTATCGACTTTGAAGCCCTAGAGCAAGCTGGGCTGCTCAAGATTATCTGCGCCTACCCGGAGTCTGCCGGATTAGAAGACCACCTGCAAATTATCAAGTCTGAGATTGCCCAGTTCAAGCCTTCGCGCATCGCCATCGACTCTCTATCGGCCCTTGACCGGGGGGTTAGCAATAACTCCTTCCGACAGTTTGTGATTGGCGTAACCGGCTATGCGAAACAGGAAGAAATTACCGGGTTTTTCACCAATACCACCGAGCAGTTCATGGGGTCGCACTCGATCACAGACTCCCATATTTCCACCATTACTGACACGATCTTGATGCTGCAGTACGTCGAGATTCGGGGTCAGATGTCACGGGCGCTAAATGTCTTTAAGATGCGAGGATCCTGGCACGATAAGGCCATTCGTGAGTACACCATCAGCGCTAAAGGACCGGAGATCAAAGACTCCTTCCGTAACCTGGAACGTATCATCAGCGGTTCGCCGACGCGGGTATCAGTGGACGAAAAAAGTACCCTATCTCGAATTGTCGAGGGTGTGGGCGGCGACTAGGGCTACTGCGAGCCACTCAATAGCAGCTGTCCGTCAACTACCCGTACATCTTCCAGGCGAATGCCTTGTTGGGTCAGTAGGGCAGACAGCTGTGCCTCTAACTCAGCCTGAGAAAGCCCCAACTGCTGGGCCGCGTCGCCCAGTGGAATCGACATCTGGCCAATTTTAATGGCGGCGTCATCCCCCAACCGCAGTTGGCCATCGCGAACCTGTGGCTGGCTGGAGAGGCCGATATAAACATCGCGGTTAGCGATCACCGGAAAGCGTTCTTGAAGCTGGCTAACGGCGGCTTGCCCTTCTGCGGGCAGTGCGTCCATCGGCAGTTCGGAGAAGTTGACAACGGTGCCGCTTTCAATGCGATCGCGATCAATCCGGGTACTGATCCCCCCCGTCGCCTCCAAAATCGACGCCGCGCTAGAATTCGCCGCGGCCGACGCTGCAATCTGGTTCAGGTCCGCCTCGCTTAACGTGACTTGGACCTGGCCACCAGTCGTCGTAGCCCGCTGCGCCAGCAAATCACTGACGGAAACAGTCGCATTAGGAACTGCCGTATCTGCGGCGTACCAACGGGGAACGGCTGTCGCTCGGTTCCAAGCGTAAGCTAGCCCACCGCCAATGGCTGCAGACAGGACAACAATCGCGATTAAAAGTTTTTTGACCAAAGCTCTAACAACAAAACTTGTACGGTTTTAGCACAAACCGCACTGACTTCGATTAGACCTACTACGAGCATGGAGGGATTCGAACCCCCGACCCTCAGAACCGGAATCTGATGCTCTATCCAACTGAGCTACATGCCCTCTTCAGGTAAAACCTGTAAGGCAAGCACCATTGTAGCACTGGTCTGCGAGCGCAGTGATGGGGTAGGGCACTAAGACGGGGCTTTTTCGTAGAAGGTAACGCCCACGCGGTTGATGTGCTCAATCAGGTCAGGATTGTCAATTTGGCGCAGCAGCGAGATATCCATCAGGTAAGGCAGCAGCAAATCATCCATTTCAAGCCAGATGAGAGCTAACTGGGAGCTTTTGAGCTTTGCGCCTACCAGGGTCAGATCAATGTCTGACCCTTTTCGATAATTGCCCTTGGCCCGAGATCCATAGATAATGGCTTTCTCAACCGATGGATAACGGGCAAATACCGCATTGATTTGATCAATCGTGCTTTGTTTGAGTCCGAACTTTCCCGGGGAGACGTCAGACGGCATTGGCTATTTCCTCCATCGTCTCGCGGAGGGATTCAAAGGCTGGAAAGTATCGCAGTCTGACGTTGTTAGCAATGGACGCTGCAGTGTCCTGATTATAGGTATGACTCGTCTGGTTGCGGTCTTTAATCATTTCCATCCAACTTTCGCCATCCTCAATTAGTCCCCGATTGAAAGCGATGCGGGTGGCATCTCTGGAGCCATAAATATTTTGAGTACCCTGGTAGCCTAAGTAGTCCTTTAGGACGTTCCAAGCGAGCTCATGAGTATACTCAAACGCCTGAATTAGTCCCTGCTGTTCAAACTTGTTGAGGCTCTCTTGCTCAAAGAACTCGGTCAGCTGGGCCAGTGCTTTCTTATAGTTCGAAAATCGCTGCTTCCAGCGAACGTCCGGTGAGCTCATGGGCGGTCGCCTCTACCGTCAAGCTGTAGTAGGCCACGATTATATCAATCCTTATCTCTAACCTAATACCGCACCCTCCAACGTAAAAAGCCCCCGCCGCAGTGCGACGGGGGCTTAAAGCTATCTAACTAGCTCATCAATCGCGGTAGAGACTACGCAGCGATGGCAGGAGCCGTCAGAGCAACCGGTGCAGCTTCACCTGCAGCCAGGTCCAGAGGGAAGTTGTGAGCATTGCGCTCGTGCATGACTTCCATACCCAGGTTGGCACGGTTCAGTACATCAGCCCAGGTGCCAATCACACGACCCTGTGAGTCGATGATGGACTGGTTGAAGTTGAAGCCGTTCAAGTTGAATGCCATCGTGCTGATGCCCAGGGCAGTGAACCAGATAC
>JBCBWI010000018.1:0-81999 GCA_039817185.1 Cyanobacteria bacterium J06648_16
AGGAAACGAGGTAAAGCACTGCTTGGAAGTCTTCTGAAGACTGTGCTTGCCTAGCTCCTTGAAACACCGATTGAGCCAAAATCAAAGTTTCTCGAGCGAAACGAAAGTAATTATTCTAAACAAATATTGTGACTCGTCTATCCGATGTCTTCTACAAGAAAGCACAGATGCAGGTCTACCCCGCTATGATTGTAGCCTTCTCCTAATTGAGTTCCGCCTTTGCACAAACTTCCTGTTCGTAGTGACAGCCATCTTGACTCTTCCTATCGCCGCTGATAGTCTGCTGTGTTAATAGCTGCTCACCCAGTAGCTATATTCCGCCCAAAATTTAGCCGCAGAGTAGGGGTGCGCCAACACCCCATACCCTGCTAACTCCACCCGACTGAACCAGCAGTCCGGCAGAGCTGTGCATCAGTTTACAGCCACTCCGGTTTGCTAACGCTGGAGTGGCTAACTTTTGGGTCTTCTTCCCCAACCTAAAGGAGACCCCTCATGTGTACTGAAACTGGCAGCACTCCGCTACCGGCAGACTTCTCGCTGCTGCTGCCCAACGGCGACACCATTCGCCACATCTTACTCGGCACCCCCAGCGCCATTCATCAAACCCGCCACCTGCTCCACAACCTGCGCTACGTCGAAGTCAGCCAGTGGAGCCCGCTGGTGGAGCTGGTCAACCGGCAGGTGATTCTCACCGCTGAGCAGGGGGAGCAGATGAGCCTGCTGACGCGGCGGCTGTAAAACATGTCTGTGTGGGGCGGCCATCCTGGCTGCCCTGCATCGGGCAAGCGCGCTTCCTTGGGGAAGGCAAAGCAAGCGCCAGCCAAACGACGGTAACGCTGGCGTGACATAGTGCAGCAGGTGCTACAGCCAGTGGATGAAGACGAAGACTTGTAGAAGAGAGGTGCGATCGCAACCCTACGGATTCAAAACCTACGGATTCAAAGCTGCCTCTGCACTCACGCTAAATCTAGGCAACAGTTTCGAAGCAACCAGCTCATCGCCCCGGAACTCTCCCAGTTCCCGATAGTCGTTTCCCTCTAGCACCAGCACCAGCACATAGCCATCCACCGGATTCACAATCCAATACTCCGGCACGCCAGCCAGTGCATACTCTTGCCGCTTATCAACGGTATCTACCGTGGAATTCCCTGGACTGACCACCTCAATCGCCAGAGATGGGGCATTACCTGACAAAAAGACCGCCTTTGTCAGGTGACGCATCGCTCGCCACTGCTGACGCTGACAAACAACCAGATCTGGATCACGAGCATTGTTAAAACCGCTCTCTCTCGGAATCTCAATCCCGGTTCCCGCCCGCACAACCAGGTCCAACCCTTCAGCCACGATGTGCGCTTTCAGTAGCTCCATTAAAAAGTCAATAATATCGACGTGTAACGGGCTAGCTTCGCTCATCTCAACAATTTTGCCGTTGACCAGCTCAGTCCGTCTGCCATCGTAAGGTAGCAGCAAGTACTCGCTAAAGGTGATCTGGCTGAGGGTTGCAGTCATGCCGCCATCTTAGCGCGACGACCGAGCTTCACAACCAAGCTGCGCCAAAGCTCAATACTCCACAATCACTGGCGTATGGTCGCTGGGCTTCTCCCGCCCGCGCGGCTCCGGGTCTATCCAGCAGCGGGTCGCCTTCTCGTATAGCTTGGGCGACAGGTAGTGGTGATCGATGCGCCAGCCCATGTTCCGGGGGTAGGAACCCGAGCGGTAGTCCCACCAGCTAAAGTGACCGCCCTCGTCAGTGAACTTACGAAAGGCATCGGCTAGGCCCACGGTCAGAAGATCTCGCAGGGACTCACGCTCGGTGGGGGACGACATGATGTGACTGTCGCGCTTTTGGTCGGTGTAAATGTCTTTGTTCTCTAGGGCAATGTTGAAGTCGCCGCAGACGTTGAGCAGCGGCTCGTCGGCCAGGATGGTGGAGAGGTACTGCTTCAGCAGGGCCAGCCAGCTCAGCTTGTAGTCGTACTTCTCGCTGCCAATGGAGGAGCCGTTGGGTACATATAGGTTGAGAATACGAACGCCGTTGAGTTTGCCGCTGATTACCCGCTTTTGCGCGTCCAAATCGCCCACGGTCTCCTCGGGCAGCACGCCTGCAAAGCCCCGGCGGACATCTTCCAGCGGTTCCTTGCTCACCAAAGCCACACCGTTATAGCTTTTCTGTCCGTAGACCTCGACTTGGTAGCCCAGTTCGGTAAACGCCTCGATGGGAAAGTCCTTGTCCTGTACCTTGGTCTCCTGCAGGCAGAGCACATCTACCGGGTTCGCCTGCAGCCAGTCGGTGACGTGGGTGAGGCGGGTGCGGACGGAGTTAACATTCCAGGAGGCGACTTGCATGGGGGAGAGGCTAAATTAGCTCTCGTATTCTAGTATCCGGCAGGGTCGATAGCGCCAAAGCAGGGGCAGAGACGAGCTGTAGCGTGGTATCGGCTATGCCAAAGTCCTGCTGGAGGCGGGTCTGAAGCTGGGTCAGCAGCTGGTCGCGCTTGGCCCCGGCAGAAACCGTCACAGAGAGGGTGGCCGTGAGGCAGAGCTGACCGGGGGCGATGGCCCAGACCTGGAGCCGGTTTGCTTGCTCAATCCCGTCAAAGGCTAATAGTGCGGTACGGATCTCATCCACAGGAACGGTTGCGGGCGTCAGGGCCAGCAGAATGCTGAGGCTCTGGCGGAGCAGGGGAATGGAGCCGAGGAGAATCAGGAGTGCGATCGCAACCCCCACCGCACCATCAACCCAGTACCAGTGCCGCCAGGCAATCGCCCCGGCCCCCAGCAGCACGCCCAGACAGCTGACGGCATCCGCCAGTACGTGCAAGAACGCGCCACGCAGGTTTAAATCCTGTCCCGCATGACCGTGAAGCAGCCAGGCATTGAGTCCATTGACCCCCAAACCTAGCGCCGCTGTGGCCGCCATTGGCCCGGTCAAAATCTCGGTTGGTGGTGCATGCAGTTGGAACACCGCTGCTTTTGCCACCCATCCGGCAATCAGCAGCAGGCCGACGCCGTTGACCAGCGCCGCCAGAATCTCTACCCGGCGGTAGCCGAAAGGCGCACGGTCGCTGGCGGGCCATTGGGCAATCCAGGCGGCTAGCAGGGCCATTGCGATCGCAAATACATCGGCCACCATGTGACCCGCATCGGCCAGCAGCGACAGGCTGTGGCTGTGGTGCCCCATGCGCAGCTCAATGCTAGAAAAGGTCGCAACTAGCGCCAGGGCGACCCACAGCACTCGCAGCTTCTGCGGCGAAGCGGCGGTTGAACAATTGCAGGAATCAAGACCATGAAAATGCATAGCTTCAGCCTGACATGCCTGCCCGGAAACGACAATCGTGATTGTGCCAAAGTCTGGGTCTGGCCGCTTGATAGCGCATTAGCTTGATAGATCACTCGATATATCGTGGGGATAGATCGCTCAGGACGGTCTATCACGGTACCTTTTTGGCATGATTTGGCATGATGGGGATGTGAGACTCAATCTGCCAGGTTCAGAAATGGCTCAAGATCAGCCCCTACAGGGCGACGCGCTGATTAAGGAAACCTGCCGCCGCATTCGTACGGCCATGCAGCTGTGGAAAGCGCACAACAACGCCGGCTGTCGCAAGGAGCGAGAGCGAGCCCTCAAGCTGTACAACCAGCTCACCAAAGATCAGAAAGATAAGATTCCCCAGCAGCTAAGGATCTGGCTGCGCTACCGTAGCGAAAAATATTTTGGGTCCCATCAGACCTCACCGGGCAGCAAGCACCGCTCATCTCGGCGTAAGCGCTGAGCCTGCCAGGTGTCATTTTTGACTCCTAGGCACGCAAATTTCATTGACGCTACGAGAAATCACTGAGATTATACTCTTAACTTTTTTAACAGCTTGGTTCTGGAGTCGCAGCGGCGTGCATAGCCGCAATCTACCAACAGTCACATTTACAGTCACATCTAAAAATTCAAGAAGGAAGTCTATGGTGCGTTTCGTTCGGCTCTTTAGCCTACCCCTGCTGGCCACACTCCTGCTCCCTGCTCAGCCGCTGGCCGCCAGCATTCGGCTACTGGCTCAAGCGCCCGAAACCTTCGAACTTCCCGAGTCCATTCCTTCAGATTTGCCTATCCGCATTGACGGAGACCCGAGCCTGGTTCCCACCAATACGGGGGTAGCCGAACGTTTCGCGACTCAGTACCCTGACACAACCGTTCAGATTGACAGTACCGGGTCAGATGCCGCCATTGAGGCCTTGCTGAACGACGAGCTTGAAATTGCGGCACTGGGCCGCCCGCTGACGGCGGCGGAAGCAGCAGCGGGTCTGGTGGCTGTGCCGTTCAACCGAGAGAAAATTGCTATTTTTGTCGGTGCGGATAACCCCTTCGACGGCAACCTGACCTTTGAGCAGTTCGCCCAAATCTTTCGCGGCGAGGTCACCGATTGGTCAGCAGTCGGTGGTGAGCCAGGTCCGATTCGCTTCATCGACCGGCCTGCCAGCAGCGATACCCGGCAGGCGTTCCAAAACTATCCGGTTTTCCAGGCGGCTCCTTTTGAGACCGGGGCGACGGCGACGGTGGTAGACACCGATTCGACCGCAGCGGTGGTCGAGGCATTGGGGGCTGACGGCGTGGGCTATGCGATCGCACCCGAGGTGATCGACAACGAAGCGGTCACGATCGTGCCGATGCACCAAACCCTACCTGACGATCCGCGCTATCCGTTCTCCCAACCGCAGTTCTATGTTTATAAGGGAGAGCCCACCCCAGCTGTCCAGGCGTTTCTGGGCGTCGCGACCAATCCTGCCGCGCTTGCCCCCGTGGCCGCCGCTGCGGATGGCTCGCCAGCGGCAGCCCCAGCAGGAGGAACCACCGCTCAGGCACCCGCGGACGCGCCGACAGGTGAAGCCACCGATGGGGCCGCTGATGGGGCCGCTGATGGGGCCGCTGCCGACGGGGGGACCGGTGCAGCCGACGAGGGGGCTGTAGCAACCCCAGCGCGACGCGTGCCCATCTGGTGGTGGCTGCTCCCCGCCGCGCTGATTGGGCTGCTGCTGTGGGCTTTACTGGCTCGCCGGGGCGACGAGGATTCTGAGAGTGAGCCTGAAGCTGACACAGATATTCCCCACGGGCAGCCGTTACCTGAACCTGAACGCTCAACCACCGCGACCATAGACGACCTGGCCCCGGCGGCGGTCACCCCCGCCGATGCTGAGGTCTCCAACCGGGCCCAGACCGTTATTGAATCGGACCGCGATCAGCCGCTCAAGCTAGGGGAAATTGGCACTGGCGTAGGACTGGGGGCTGCGGGTTTGGCCGCAGGTGCGATCGCGGGCGGCGCCGCCCGTCGACAAGGCTCAGACTCGGCCCAGGCTCCGACCGCTTCAAAGCCATCTGCCGCTGATAGTGTTGCCACTACAATGCCGCCGGTCTCTACCCCCAAGCTCTACGGTCAGACTGACGACGACATCGACACTCGTGACGAACCCGCCATTGCGTCACCGTCTGCAGATACCTTGATGCCGACTGTCCCCTTGGCACAGCCGTCCGCTGAAACACCCGAGATTCTGGCAGAGCCGATGGACGACTTGGTTTTAGAAGTCTTTTCACCCGCTGCTACCGACCTCGCTCCCGAGACTGCTGCACCTGTGACTGCGCCCAGCAATATGCCCCCTGCAGGCACTGTCCCTCTCGTAGCAGGCGTCGTTGCAGCGACGGGGCTGACCGCTGCGGCTCAGGCATCTAAGCGCTCAGCTGAACCAGGACCCGTTGAAACTGCCTCTGCCGACGCAGACCCGATGGCACTCCCTGTTAGGACCGTGGGTCAAACGCCACGCCTAGAGCCCACAGACTTACCTTCCCGGCCCCCGTTCTTCGACCCGGCCAGTTTGTCTACGGTGGATGACGAGCTGCCCGAGCTGCCCGACGGCTACGACGAAAGCCGCATTGTGCTGATGCCCCGCGACCCGCAGTGGGCCTACACCTATTGGGATGTGCCCAATGCCCACAAGGAAGAACTCCGCAACCAGGGCGGGCGCGATCTGGCGCTGCGGCTATACGACGTCAGCGATGTGGACTTGAACCACCAGGCTCCGCACAGCCTGCAGCATTACTACGCCGACGAAATGGCCCGGAACTGGTATCTGCCGATTCCCGTGAGCGATCGCGACTACATTGCTGAGCTGGGCTACCTGACCCCTGACGGTCGCTGGCTGTTGCTGGCCCGCTCCGCCCCGGCCCACATTCCCCCGGTCTTCCCCTCGGATTGGATTGAGGACCAGTTTCTTACCCTCGACTGGTCCGCAGACCTGCGCGGTCAGACCTTTGCGACGCTGATTCCCCCTGGCATGGCCCGCCCCGCTGCCGACGGCGAATCGCCCATCCACGACGCCATCTTCGCCCGCGCTGGCGACACCAACGCCCTGCGCGTTGCCGGTTCTCTCTTCGGCTCCATGCAGCAGGTGCCCGCCGCTGCCCTCAGCTCCTTCGCCATCCCCTCCGGCCTGACGGAATTGCCGGGTGTTCCGGGTGCGCCCGTCCCCAACTTCTCGGGGCTAAACATGTCGGGTCTAAATATGTCCGGCGTCGGCTTCTCTGCGGATTTCGTGCCGCCCCGCCCTCGTAAGTTCTGGCTAGTGGCCGATGCTGAGCTGATTGTTTACGGCGCAACCGAGCCTGACGCGACCGTCACTATCGGCGGACAAGAAGTCCAACTCTCTCCCGATGGCACCTTCCGCTTCCACATGTCATTCCAGGATGGAGAATTAGAATTCCCCATTCATGCAACTGCGAGCGACGGGGAGCAGACCCGCGAAGTGGAAATGGACTTTAAGAGAGAGACCCCCAAGCGGAACACCAATACGAAGGATGAGGCGGATTTGGAGTGGTTTGAGTAGAGCTTGGGGTAACGCTTGAGGGCAATAAACACAATTCAATGTCTGTATCCTTCTGCGTATTACAGATCGACCGTAAAAAGAATACTTAATCGTTTCGTTGCAGCAAAGCGGTAAAGCTTACGGATCGGTTGTAACCAGTCCCAGGCGTACTCCAAATCTTCATCGCTCAATTCATGGCCATAGTCAGACGCATCAATCTGCCAGTAGCGAGATGAAAAGTCTGTCAGGCTCAGATTTTGTAGCGCTTCGTCCACTGCGACTACCTGCTGGGGCAATTTGAGACTAAAAATGCAATCGTCCACAGAGAGCAACGACTCGCCCCCCAAAATGACTGCGTTGAGTGGAGCCTCACCTCCCTCCCAAGACAATGAGCCGTCTGACAATGCCCGATGAATGCCGTCCCAGGCCTTATCGGTTTCGGCGCACTGGTCAGTGTCAAATAACGCCTCTTCGATTTCCTCAAAAAGGTAATCAATACGAGCCTCGTCAGAGGGTAGATTCAATAATCGCTGTAGTTCTGCATCAGACAACGCATACAGTACGCCCCTACTCGCCATAGTTATCGGCCCCCAATATTTTCTGCCAGCCTGCCAGGCTTACTCTGAACGCTTATTTCTAAAATGCCCAGGGTCGAGTCAAATCGGAAAAGCCGGATCGCAGGCTATTCTTCGTCGCCCAAGGTTTCGATCAAAAGCTGGGCTTCAGACTGTTTCTGCCTGAGAAATTGGTCACACTGTTGGAGTTGCTTGACCGCCTGGGTGAACTGGTCAAATACGTCGGCCAGCGGCAGCTCTCCTGTTTCCAGGTCGTCTATGGCCTGTTCGATACTTGCGATCGCACCTTCATAGTTCCATGCTTCTTTCTTAGCTCTCGGCATCGGTCTCCTCCTGAATATCAACAATCTCTGCAGTCGCCTGCCCCTGCCCCAATCTGAGCGTCACCGTCTCGCCTACCGTCAGCTCGCCTGCTCGGTGAATAATTGCCCCCGACTCTTGCCGTACCAGCGCATAGCCTCGTCGCAGCACCGCCTCTGGGTCCAGCGTCGCTAGCTTTTCCCGCAGCAGGGTGTGATGCGATTGGGTCTCCTGTAACCGCTGGGCCAGAAGCTGGACCAGTCGGGTCTGCTGCCAGCCTAGCTTTTGCTGCTGCTGGTCCAGGTAGCGGTCTAGCCGCAGGCGCTGCAGGCGGCTTTCGAGCTGACGGTGGGTTTGCTGCGCCTGGTAGAGCTGTACAGACAGGAGCTGCACCAGGCGCTGGGCATAGTCGTACTGAACTGCGAAGTAGTCTTCTAAGGACGCCACCACTGCCTCAGCCGCAGCGGTCGGCGTATGGGCGCAGGCATCGGCCACCAAATCCGCCAAGGATTCGTCGCGCTGGTGGCCGATGCCGGTAATTACAGGAATTGGGCAAGTGGCAATGGCCCGCACCACCCGCTCATCGTCAAAGCATTCCAAATCTTCTACCGCGCCGCCGCCGCGGCCCAGCAGCAGCACCTGCGCCCGCCCATCGCGCCCCACCCGCTCAATGGCCCGCACAATCGACGCTGGCGCTTGCGATCCCTGCACCGTGGCCGGAGACAGCAGCACCCGCAGTCCCGGATGGCGCTGCAGCAGCGTCCGTTGAATGTCGCCCCAAGCAGCGGCCTGGGCAGAGGTGACGACCGCCAGCGTCTCTACATGGCGTGGCAGGGGCCGCTTACGCTCAGCGTCGAATAGTCCCTCTTCTAGTAGGCGACGGCGAAGCTGCTGATAGCGCAGGGCCTTGAGCCCCGCCCCACCAGGCAGCACCTGCCAAACCGTGAGCTGATAGCTGCCCCGCTTTGGGTAGAGCTTCACCTGGCCCAGCACAATTACCTGCTCGCCTACGGTGGGCTGCACCGATAGCTTCGGCAGCTGACTGCGCCAGGTGACACAGCTGATTTGGGCCGAACCGTCCGGCTCCTGCAGCGAAAAAAAGCAGCCGCTGGGATGATTACGGGCACTTGACACTTCGCCAATGACCCAAATCTGCTGCAGGCGCTCGTCGCCCTCTAGCAGCAGCTGGAGGTAGTCGGTCAGCCCCGCGACACTGAGGGCTTGCTGCTGCAAATCAACTAGGGAGATTGCCATTACTCCAATTTACTTACACCGACTCAAACTTCAAGACTCCATGCACACGGCTTTAAGCCGCTGTGTTTCCCTCGTCTGATTCCCGCATTCGCTCCCGGTCTGCCGGGATGAGTAATGGACTGAAGCAGACGGTTAGCGGTTGCGATCGCAACCATCCACTGACCCTGTTCAGGCTCGCAGCAAGGTTTCTGTTAGAAACCCTCGACAAGACCCATTTTATATAGTACAAATGTTTTGAAATGCGATCAGACAGCATTCGTTTTCCGAGTGGCTCGGCCTGACATTACAGCTTAGAATAAGGCCGCCTGAGCGCTTCAAAATTACTGAATCTTTGCAGTTCCCAACCACGGCATTGGCCGCTAGACTGATGGGCACCTGTTGCGACCCCAACCCTTCCTGACATGGCAAAATCCTCCACCAAATCTTCTACCGAAAACTCCGACCGCGAAAAAGCCCTCAGCATGGTGCTGAACCAGATCGAGCGCAACTTTGGTAAGGGCAGCATTATGCGACTAGGGGATGCGAGTCGCATGCGGGTCGCAACCATCCCCACGGGCGCACTCACCCTTGACATGGCGCTAGGTGGCGGCCTGCCTAAAGGGCGCATCATTGAGATTTATGGCCCCGAAAGCTCGGGCAAGACGACCCTGGCGCTGCATGCCGTAGCAGAAGTACAAAAGCAGGGCGGTGTGGCGGCCTTCGTCGATGCCGAACACGCGCTTGACCCCGTTTACGCCAGTGCGCTCGGGGTCGATATTGAAAACCTGCTGGTATCCCAGCCCGATACAGGGGAAGCAGGGCTCGAAATTGTGGACCAGCTGGTGCGGTCTTCAGCGATCGACATCGTGGTAATCGACTCGGTGGCAGCCCTGGTCCCCCGCGCCGAGATTGAGGGCGAAATGGGCGACAGCCACGTGGGCTTGCAGGCGCGGCTGATGAGCCAGGCCCTGCGAAAAATTACCGGTAACATTGGTAAATCGGGCTGCACGGTCATCTTTTTGAACCAGCTACGGCTCAAAATCGGCGTCACCTACGGCAATCCAGAGACGACCACAGGCGGTAACGCACTCAAGTTCTATGCCTCTGTCCGGTTAGATATTCGCCGTATTCAAACCCTCAAGAAAGGTGATGACAACTTTGGCATTCGGGCCAAAGTCAAGGTCGCTAAAAACAAAGTCGCGCCGCCGTTCCGCATTGCCGAATTCGATGTGATTTTTGGCCAGGGCATCTCGACCCTGGGCTGCATCATTGACCTGGCCGAGCAGAACGGCGTCATCGTCCGCAAGGGGGCCTGGTACAGCTATAACGGCGAAAATATCAGCCAGGGCCGGGACAACGCAATTCGCTACCTGGCCGAAAATCCAGAGGTCGCTGATCAGGTAGAGCAGAAAGTCCGTAAGCAGCTCAACATTGGCGGCGCGGGTGAGTTGGACTCGGAGAGTGACGCTGAAGCCGAAGAATAGGCTAGCGGTCTAGCTGCAGCAATAGGGCGGTTGCCAACGATTATGCTGCCATCAACGGTATATCTAGGGCGGTATATCTAGGGCGGTATATCTAGGGTAGGCGTGTTCAGATGTCAGCGGGGCGAGCGTCTCGCTCGTCTGGTTAAAGGGCGGCCAAGCTGGCCACTTCACGGGAAACTCAGCCCCTCAGTGCATAATCCTGGGTCCTGTTTGTCTGAGCTCCGTTTGATAGTAGGCGTAGGTCAACCTCCTAGGGCAGTCGCAGCGTCGTATCGCCCAGGGGCATGCCTGTAGACTGAACTGAATCGGGCTTTACCGAGGTCTCTGTCGCACTGTCGGTAAAGAAGAAAAAGGTCAGGCTGCCCAGACGAACCTGGTCACCATCGCGCAGCACCTGCTCATCGACAACTGCATCACCATTGATAAACGTGCCGTTTGTACTGTCCGCATCGGCCAGCACAAACCCCCGGCGAGAACAGTGTCGAATTTTGGCGTGGCAGCGGGATAGCCGGCGGTCCAAGATGGCCAGATTAGACTGCCGGGGATCGCGCCCCAGTGTCCAAAATCGGTCAGTCGCAGCGATGGACTGCGAGTAGCCGTGGGTTAGATTACTGACCAGATAGACCTGCTCGGCGGACACAATCCCCTGAATGTAGTGCATTGAGGCCGGGGCCAGCGCCTGAAGCGCGTCTTGATCGAGATTAACCAACCGTTTCAGCCAGTCGCGATGGCGGTTATAGATCTGGGTGAACGCCTGAAACAGCTCCAGTCGTTCGCGCAAACCCTCTTCTTCCTCAGCATCAGCGCAGTAACGGTTATCGAAGTTAGCAAGTGCCACTATTTAGTCGGTTGTGAAAGCCAATCGCAGTTCAATGAGGTAGTCACCCGGCCAGACATCCGACTTTATAGAGAAAGCCTTGGTCTGTCACTAAAACCTGATTTGCAGTCCGAGTTAAGCGTTAGCTGAGCGGCTGAGCCGTAACTTCAGCCCCCGTCACCGGCTTGAGCTACCCTTCCTCAAGCCTCAACATTGCTGAAGCTGACAACGCCTTTGCTCGTAGCCTCCACTCTCCGTTGAGCAAGTCCTACGGTGACAACGGCTACAAAATCAGTTTCCTCAGTAGTATGAGCGATACTTTGAGAATCGGTTATGAAATAGTGAGCTTAACTGTCAAAACTTGAAATATGCCTGGACTATGTGAAAGCACTGTTAATCGGTGGGGCTAACGCGCCAACTTCGGGCCAAAAAAGACCGCCCAGCGATTTTGCCGGAGCGGTCTTTGCTTGAGTAAATTAGGTGCTTGAGTGAATTAAGTGAATCAAACCGTAGGGGGCTAGCGTAGCAGGCCTCGCCTTACCCTAGACCGACTTGCCAGCGAGCTGGGGGCTAACCGGCTTGATTTGGTACTTTACCAGATTGGCAAGCTCCTGGAGTTGACCAATGGCCTCTGCCCCTTCGAGCTTCATTAGCTCACGGTCGTCGCGCATTTCAGTCCAGGTAATGCCATAGTCGGAGACCAAAAACCGAATCAGGTGATCATCGCCCAGGCTGACCATGAAAGAAGCACTGTTGAGTTGTCCACCACAGGTGTAGCAGGAAGCCAAATACCCCCTGTTTTCAAGTACGGTGGCTAGCGCCTTAAGGTTGAGAACTAAGTCTCGAACAAACTGGCGATGCTGTTCTGCAAGTCGAGTAAACATAGCTGATCTTCTTTCCGCCTAAGCGTTGACGTAATTAGACTTTTATTATTCTGACTATTTACCTTATATGACTGAGACCATCGGTCGGTGATCGGAGACCGTTAGGATGCTACCTACCTTTCCCAATGTGCCGACCTAAGTCAGCACACATTTGCAGAAAAGCCTAACGCGTTTATGCTTTTTTAACAAATTTGCTTCGTCATCAGGTTGATGACTGAGTCCCTAACGCACACCAACTCGGTTGGCGTCCAGCCTCTTTCTAACCCATGCAGCCCGAATCAAGATGACTGTTTCGCTACATTATGGGGCCTGGTCTGGCCTTGTCTGGGGGCATTCAGCCTGGGATACCAGCTGCCTGAGCCCTCTGACGGTCTTTGCCAGCGGTCCGCAGGGGATATCAGACGCAGCGATAGGATCTTGTTATCTAACGGATTAACGAAGATTACTGAATAACGGTCCACCAGCCAAAAGCTGGGCCAATAAACCGCACCGTCAGCCAGAGAACGACCATTAGCCCAATGCCGACCCAGGCACCGCGGCTGGTCCAGCGAACGAAGGCAGCTGACTGTTCAGTCGTGATGGGTAACCAGGGCAAGATGCGCTCAGGCTGACCGTACTCTTCGCCCAGCTGTTCTCTACGGCGTTTGGCTTCACCCATCGGGAAACTCCTTAGCAGCGACCAATCGCTTCTATCATAGCGGCGATAACAGCGGTCTACCTGCCCATCTGTCCGCTCATTTGCCCAGTCGCCTGCCCTACGCCTGCTCCATGAGCCTTAGCTAAGGGGGGGATCGCCCAAAATATCAGGCAGATCGAGGGATGCATCCAGGTAGCTACTGCAGGCTGCCGGGCTCAGGGCTGATAGGATTTGGCGGCCATAGCTGCGGTAGCTGACTCGGTTATCTAGTAAGGCGACGTGTCCTTGACTGACCTGAACGGGTGCGATCGCAAGCTGGAGCTGACGGATGGCCGCCGGCAGCAGATACAGCCGAAACCAGTCCTGGCGATGGCGCTTATAGTGGGCTACTCGCCCGGCCACCAGCGGATTTTCGAGGGAAGGGAGCGGCAGCGTCGTGATGATCAGCTGGTGGGGGCAGGGGAGGCTGAGCTGGTGCCGTTGCCAGTAGGCCCAGCTGCAGACGAGAATGCCATTTTCGGCCAGGGTCAGGGCTTCCACCCGTACCCGAGAACCAAATTCAGCCGCCAGGATGGAGCCAATCTGGCCTTTGAGCGGGGTATCTCCCACCAGTACAACGGTGAGGTGCTGACGCGCCACTGGCCGCTGCAGAAGTTTGCGAATTTCTTTGAGGGCCGCCGCTTGGAAGTGACGGGTGTTCGGCATGGGTAGTCGATCGGGCAAATACAGCTGAATGCTGTCGTGGTGACGATCAGGGGCAAACTTTAGACAGGTTAGGTCGCCCAGCCCCAGCTGCTGGCGGTAGGCAGCGGCCTCGCTGTCAAGATCGACGGCGGCCCCCATGAGCACCACAGGCTGCTGGTCCCAGATGGGCATCAGCCGTGGGGCAATGTCGGCGGGCGCGCAGTGTAGGGTAAAGCGGCCCTGCTGGCGATCGACCTGTACCCAGGTCAGCGCGTCGGGCTGGTTGAGCTGAGACCAAAAGCGTCGCCAGTTCGGGGGAAGCGCATCTTGTTGCCAGGGGGTATCGCTCAGCAACCCGTACAGCGTCTGCAGCAGGTCCTGCTCAGGGGTGTCTAACAGATAGCAGTCGTAGGGATTGACGGGGTGCTGAAAACTGGCATGGGTGAGCCTCACGCGGAGATCGCGGATGCTGGCCTGCTGGCTGGGGTAAGCCAGCATCAGGGCGGCCCAGTCGGTTTCGTCCAGGCTTCGCGTCAGGTGCGATCGCACCCAGCTTTCTACCTGGTCAGCTCCATCAATCAGCGTGGCCACCGCCGCAGGAAAATGGCATTGCCCCTCCAGCTTGCTCTGAAACCAGCTGTCCGGGTCCGTAATCAGCAGGCCCCGATAGTCGGGCGAGGGCCAGCGCTGGCCCGACTGCACCGGCTTAACCATCGGCAGCCGATGCAGCAGATTGGGTAAATCGGCCTGAAGCAGACGACCGTGTAGGGACCGGGGCAGCACCAGTACTGCAGGCTCCGGCCAGATCAGCGCCGACATCAGGTAGCTCAGCCGATGGTCCCCACGATAGGCCGATGCCCCCCCGGTCTGAATCAGCGCACTGCGACCCAACCGCAGGGCTCGCGCCACGAGCCGAGCCATCGTCAGATGGTGGGGCCATTGCGGCTCACCCTGCTCGCGTAGCAGAGCCCTCAGTCGCTGGTGAACTTCCGCTTCAATCACAATCGCAAAATTGCCTGCGCTAAACTCTGAATCCAACCCCTATGCATCGATGTGGTCAGCTGGCCTGAGCCCCCCTAGTCCTGTAGCCGTCAACAGCCTAGCCTAACAGGCTCATTGTGACATATCGCCGCTGGATAACGGCTTAGCACACTGCCCACGGCAGTTCGCTTGGCTACCGCCGACACGCGCTCAACGCGCGATCGGTCAGGCTGTCTGTGGGCGATCGCTGACGCAGCATGACCGCCTCAACGCGGCTCCCCAGAAGGAAATTAACCAGCGCCTCAAGACCTGGGGCAGGGCTCAAGTCGGTCGCCTGCGGGAGCGATGGGGCGAGATCAGCGGGACAGCGGACGCCAAATCTAGGTGACCGGTATAGCATCAGGCACTGACCGCTGCTGTTGGTGAGGCGGATCTGTATGGGCTGGGTGAAAAAGCTTGACTCAAGGACGGGCTGCCTGGCAGGCAGCCGGGCCTGACGCGCACACCGATGGCAGAGATCGACCAGGCCATAGATCAGCACGGACAGCTGCTGTCGCTGGGGGGGCGCAAACTCAGCCAGGTCGCAGGCCTGTAGCCGACTGGTCATCATCACCAGGTGGCGCTGCAGCAGCTGACTCGAAATAAACGGCAGTATGGCTGCCTGGGCCAGCGAAAACAGGGTGCGGTCTTGTTGGGGATGGAACAGCAGCTGGGTTTTGCGAACGTCAACGTGAATGCTGGGTGGGGTCTGCAGCACGCTATCGGGTTGCTGAGTCAGTTGGGCATAGCGCTGCGCCAGTATCGCGTGGGCCTCGGCAGAGAGTGGCGCGTCGATGAGGAGCTCAACCGATGGTTGGGACCGGTTGAAGAAGGTGTGGATTTCGTCAGCTTGCTGGAAATAGCAGAGGTCTTTTCCCCGACCGTCAGCGCTCAGGTCAACCCAGTCGCACTGCAAAGTGCGAGTGGCTAAGTCAAATCGAGTCGAGCCGTAGAGTTTGGCCCCGGTTAGCTGTGCTTCTGTCAGATCGGCCTGTCGCCACTGCGTATGCATCAGGTTGGCGTGGCTCAAATCGGCCTGGATAAAGCTGGTCTCGGACAGATCTGCGCCGCTCAGGTTGGCCCCGCTTAAGTTGGCCCCGCTGAGTTTCGCGCCAGTCAGGTCAGCATCGCTGAGGTTGGCTCCTCTCAGATTGGCCCAGCGCAGGCAGGCACCCTGCAGATTCGCGCCCGCCAGGTCAGCCTGGGCGAGCTGAGCAGACTGTAGATTGGCTTGCTCAAGTACAGCACCGCGTAGGTCCACCTGGGTCAAATCGGCAGCGTTGAGCTGCGTCTGACGCAGACAAGCGCCCGTGAGGCTGCTATGGCTCAGGTTGACCCGGCTGAGGTTAGCTTCGGTCAGATCGCTCCAGCGGAGTTGGGATTCTTGCAGATCGGCTTCGGTCAAATCTGCCTGCCGCAGCAGCGCGTGGCTCAGCTCGCAGCGCATGGCCTCAACCCGCACCAGGGTGCTAGCCGTCAGATTGGCCCCGGTCAGTATGGCCCTAACCAGATTCGCTACGTTTAGACGGGCCTGCACGAGTTGGGCATCGCTGAGGTTGGCCCCACTGAGGCGGGCCACGTTGAAGTCGGCCTGATTTAGGCTACAGTGACTCAGGTTTGCGCTGCTCAGGTTTGCGATCGCAAAGTTGGCTGCTGGCATCAAACTATGGCTGAGGTCGACCCCCACCAGCGTTCGCTCGTGCAAATCGACCTGTTCAAAGGTGCGCTCACCCTGCTGATAGCGACTGACTAATTCGGCAGCATCCATACTGGCCTGAGAGAGTAGAAACGTCCTGATCAGGGGCAAGGCCCCTCTGCCTAGGATGCCCAGGTCAGACAGCGGCCTACGGTCCAGTCCCGTATTTTGTCGGTGGGGCAATCGCCGCCTGGGGGAACCCATCTCGGGGTGGACGGCCAATCGCGGAGTAAGCAACACGCTATGAAAATTGGCATCGTCGGACTGGGGCTGATCGGCGGGAGTTTGGCCCTCGATCTGCAGGCGTTAGGTCAGGAGGTCTGGGGCGTCAGCCGCCGGGCATCCACCTGCCTAGCCGCGATGGAGCAGGCGATGGTTACCCACGCCAGTCAGTCCCTAGAGAGCCTGACCGACGCTGACCTGATTTTTGTCTGCACGCCCATTGCCGCCATCCTGCCTACGGTCAGCCAGCTTGCTCTCCTGGTGAGTCCTGCCACTGTTATTACCGATGTGGGCTCGGTCAAGGGCGATATCGTCATGGCCGCCACCCAGCTGTGGCCTCGGTTCGTGGGCGGTCATCCGATGAGCGGTAAGGCAGAGGCCGGGCTCGCCGCTGCCAGTGCCGGTCTGTTTCGTGGGCGTCCCTACGTGCTGACGCCGCTGCCCCAAACACCTGCGGACGCAGTCACCCAGGTGAGTCAATGGGTAGAGCGGCTTGGGAGTCTTCTCTATACCACCCACCCGGCTGCCCACGATCAGGCAGTCGCTTTAATTTCGCACCTACCCGTGATGTTGGGTGCAAGTCTGCTCCATGCCTGTGCTACTCATCCTGCCCGCTCGCTGGCCGAGTCGTTGGCAAGTACGGGCTTTAGAGATACCAGCCGGGTCGGCGCGGGTAACCCCGAACTCGGTCGCATGATGGCGCAGTATAACCGCGAGGCCCTGCTCGCCGCCCTGAGCGGTTACCAGGCCGAGCTGAGCCAGCTGACGCAGGCCATCACTGAGGAAAACTGGGCCTTAGTAGAGGCCTACTTAACGGACGCCCAGCGGTGGCGTCCGGCGTTTATTGAGGGGGTGTAGCTGGATCCCGGTAGGCTCGGCTAGCTACGACGCGTCGGTTTCGTTCGCTACCAGCACCGGCTCCTGGTACAGCAGCGCGGTAAAGGTCACCGTCGAGCCCAGACCCTCGCCCATGCTAATAAACTGCACCTTACCGCCCATGGCCTCGATCAGCCGCTGCGAAATAGCGAGGCCCAACCCTGTACCGCCGTACTGTCGGGTGCGCTCGCCGTCGACCTGGCTGAAGGTTTGAAAGAGCCGATCCTGCTTTTCGAGCGAAACGCCAATGCCTGTGTCAGCCACGCTGATCTTGACAAAGCCGGGCAAAATGCGGTCTTGCTGGGTGCGATCGCACACAATGTAGTCCCTTAGCCGCACGGACTGATGCTTGATCTCAGCCGATACCGTGATGCCTCCCTCGGGCGTAAACTTGAACGCGTTCCCGACCAGATTGAGCAGCACCTGCAAGAGCCGCTGGTAGTTGCCGTAGAGCCTGATCTCATCGAGCGTGGCGGGCAGCACCAACCGAAAATAGAGCTGACGTTCCTCCGCCTGCTGCCGAGCAAACTTTTCGATCGGGTGCATGAGCTCATTGAGCCCCACATCGCTGAAGTCGATCTCCATCTTGCCCGCTTCGATCTTGGCCACGTCCAGCACGTCGTTGATCAGATCCAGGAGCCGCAGTGCCGAGGTATGGGCCTCCGTGATGAAATCATGCTGCTCTTCCGGATCGTCGGCCATGCCGTCCAGAACCAGTCGCAGAAAGCCAATCATGCCGTTGAGCGGCGTGCGTAGCTCGTGGGAGGTATTGGCCAAAAACTCGCTCTTGAGGCGAGAGGCTTCTTCCGCCTGACGGCGAGCCTCTTCCAGCTCGTCATTTTTCTTGAGTAGCTGATCGTTGACCTGTTGCAAATCCTGGGTGAGTGCCTGACTCTCACCAAACAGCTTGGCATGGGCGATGGCGGTCCCCACCTGATCGGTCAGCTCGTTGATCAGCTCAATTTCCATTGGGTGCCAGGGCCGATGGGGCGGCTGTTGCAGCACTAGCACACTGTTGGGCGCGTCCTGATAGCAGGTGGCCACCGTTAGCACCGTATAGGGTGCGTCTGCTTCACCCCCTCGATCAAAGTCAGAAATAACCGGCTTAAGCGTGTCAATCGTCTGACGAAAATCGGGCTTGTTTGCCAGCTCAAAGGTTTTACCGACACAGGGGTGAAGATCGATCTGATGGAACTCTGCCACCACCGTCAGGGTTTGCATGTCGTGAGAGTAGTCACAGACCAGCGCTCGATGCAGGTTGAGCAAGTTCCCTAGCCCGTCCACCGTCTGCTGCCAGATGGTTTGCAGATCCAGGGTGCGGCGAATATTCGCCGCAATATGGGTCAGTAACGCATGGTAGTGGTTCGCCTCGTGGCTGTCCGGCTCGGCTGTAGGTCCGGTGGTGACAGGCCCTGCTCCGGCTGCGGGATAGGTGGTTGCCAGGCGACAGCCCGTGCCCGTCACGCGGCGGGCGGCGGCCTGATCTATTTGAGTTTCCGGCTCAAGTACAAAGTCAAAACTCACCGGGTGGTGACCGCAGCGAATGACACACTGAAACTGCTCCGAGCGTCCAGTTTCCAGCACCCGTGCGACCCTTTGCAGATAGGAGGCCACCGATACAGGCCCCAGCAGGCACTCAACGTGGGAATCGACACAGTTCGCCGTATCAATCCCGTAGCTGTTGGCATCAGGCCAGTGCAGGAAGCTGATGTAACCCTGTTCGTCATGGGTCACCCGTAACGTCACGGTCTCTGCCACGAGCGGCGGAATTGGAACCGGCTGCTCGAGCGTGAGAGGCGATGACGATGGGCTAACAGGACTCGCAGTCATGGCGGACCAAGGGAGGAGAAAAGGAGGCGGATTGCAGACGGGCTCAGCGCTACGTCTATGGCACAGTCTATCTGTAGAAGCTGGGTTGGTCACGGATTGATTCCAACCGTTTGCGGCACCCTAACCGACAGCCCCTGTATTGACATCAGCCGCTGAAACCCAATTCCGGCTTCACCTTAGTTTGCCCGCTTTAATCATTCCACTCCCCTTTTGGGGGAACCGGAGGGTTTGGCGGCAAAGGGCGTGCAAGGCTATCGGTCTCCGTTCGAGTGCCCGAGAGCCACTGCTTTAGGGCCGCTTCGATTACCTTACTTGGATCGTTGGTCAAGCGGCTCATGCGGCGCATCAAATCAGCATCCAATCGAATGGAGAGCTCGATTTTTTTATCTGGACCTGGATTTTTATCCGGACCTGGGGCTGTTTCAGCACCTAGGTTGCCAACTAACCCTTGAGCATCAGGAGAAGGCATCCGGTCAGTATCAGAAGCGGGTTGGGTCATAGTTTCAGACAGAGGAACGGTCAACGGGGGGCTGTCTGGACAAGACAGATCGGCTGGAGGGGGGCGCTTGATGGCTTTAGATTTTAATTTTTACAGGCGGGCTGCGCACAGACAACCCATCCTTCAATCCGGGCTTGGACCCCACTGAAAAATGACCCGCCCTAGCAACCGCTTCCGTTCCCTTTGCTGGGGTGCCCTGACTAGGCCCCTAGCATCGCTGTGGGTAAAGCCTAGTGCGGTCTCAGCTGGTTCTACCACCCCCTGATAGTCGGTGGGATAAGGTTAAGATAGCTAAACATCCTTTCAAGGTCCCGTTCTGTCCATGACCGACGTTTCTGTTTCAGACATTCGGAATTTTTCGATCATCGCCCACATCGATCATGGCAAGTCGACCCTGGCCGATCGGCTCTTGCAGCAAACGGAAACGGTGAGCGATCGCGATATGAAAGCGCAGTATCTAGACACGATGGACATAGAGCGCGAGCGTGGGATCACGATTAAGCTGCAGGCCGCCCGCATGAACTACCGGGCACAGGACGGCAAAGACTACGTCCTTAACCTGATTGACACACCGGGCCATGTGGACTTTTCCTACGAGGTCTCCCGTTCGCTGGCCGCCTGTGAGGGGGCACTGCTGGTCGTAGACGCGTCCCAGGGCGTGGAGGCGCAAACGTTGGCGAACGTTTACCTGGCCCTAGAAAACGACCTGGAAATTATTCCTGTTCTCAATAAGGTGGACTTGCCCGGTGCGGACCCTGAGCGAGTCAAGCGGGAAATTGAAGAAATTGTTGGCCTGGACTGCAGTGGTGCCATCCTCGCTTCTGCCAAGGTAGGCATCGGCATTGATGAGATTCTAGAATCCATCGTCCACCTGGTGCCACCACCGGAGGACCATACCGAAGCACCGCTGCGGGCACTCATCTTTGACAGCTATTACGACCCCTACCGGGGCGTCGTGGTCTATTTTCGAGTGATGGATGGGACGCTGAGCAAGCGCGATCGCATTCGCCTGATGGCTTCGGGTAAAGAATACGAAATTGACGATCTGGGCGTGCTCTCCCCCAACCAGGTTCCCGTAGAGGCTCTCCATGCGGGAGAGGTGGGCTATTTGGCAGCCTCGATCAAGTCAGTCGAAGACGCCCGCGTCGGCGATACCATTACCCTGGTTAAGCCCCGGGCCGAGGCGCCCCTGCCCGGCTATGTCGAGGCCAAACCGATGGTCTTTTGTGGCCTGTTTCCCACCGACTCCGAACAGTACGAGGATCTGCGTGAGGCCCTAGACAAGCTACGACTCAACGATGCCGCCCTACAGTACGAACCCGAGACCTCCAGTGCTATGGGCTTTGGCTTTCGCTGCGGATTCCTCGGCCTGCTCCATATGGAAATCGTGCAAGAGCGGCTGGAGCGAGAGTACAACCTGGAGCTGATTACCACTGCACCGTCAGTCATCTATCGGGTCACCACAATTTCTGGGGAAGTTCTCTACATCGATAATCCGGCGGAGTTGCCAGATCCTCAGGAGCGTGAGTCGATTGAGGAACCCTACGTTCGGGTTGACATTCTCACCCCTGAAGAATTTGTCGGTCCGCTGATGGACCTGAGCCAGACCCGCCGGGGTGAGTTCAAGGATATGAAATACCTGACCCCTGAGCGAACCACGCTGGTGTACGAGATTCCGCTGGCCGAAGTCGTTACCGACTTTTTTGACCAGATGAAGTCGCGATCGCGGGGCTACGCCAGCATGGAGTATCAGCTGATTGGCTATCGAGTGAACCCGCTGGTGAAACTCGACATCATGATCAATGGCGACCGGGTGGACCCCCTGGCGGCCATCGTTCACCGCGATAAAGCCTACTACGTCGGTCGGGCCCTAGCCGAGAAACTCAAGGAGCTGATACCGCGTCATCAATTCAAGATCCCTGTTCAGGCGGCGATCGGCAGCCGTATTATCGCCAGTGAGAGCATTCCAGCGCTGCGCAAGGACGTTTTGGCCAAGTGCTACGGCGGGGACATTTCTCGAAAGAAGAAGCTGCTGCAAAAGCAGGCTAAGGGCAAAAAACGGCTGAAGGCCATCGGTACGGTTGATGTTCCCCAAGAAGCTTTCATGGCCGTCCTTAAGCTCACCTAGCGGACCTGCTTACGCGCTTCAGCGCTGATACCGACAGCCGCTTTTTGGGTACTTCTTTAGAGAGGATCAAAGTTGAAGTTTTAGTGAATCGCCTTGGAACGATCAGACAAATCAAAGAAAGTTTGTGAGAATTGTCCGAAAGCACCACTATGTAAAGGGAATCATCGATTGTCTATCGAGCGTTCCCCGTAGATCCTAAACAAAACGTCTGAAAACCGTCCTAAAAGACGCCAGGTAAACGGCGTTGGCCGATTGCTTTTGATAAGTTGCCCCGAAGGCCAGGCTCTGCGACTTGCCTGATGGGTCGTTACTCGGCCTCAGGGCAGTTCCCAATCGCTCATTGAGTAATAACAATTATGAGAATTTTAGTGACAGGGGGAGCCGGTTTCATCGGCTCTCATCTGATTGATCGGCTGATGGCTGAAAACCACGAGGTCATCTGTCTTGATAACTTTTATACCGGGCATAAGCGCAATCTATTGCGCTGGCTGGACAATCCCTATTTCGAGCTGATTCGGCATGATATTACCGAACCGATTCGGCTTGAGGTTGACCAGATCTATCATCTGGCCTGTCCCGCCTCCCCCGTCCATTATCAGTACAACCCGGTCAAAACCATCAAAACCAACGTGATGGGCACGCTCAATATGTTGGGTCTGGCCAAGCGGGTCAAGGCTCGGTTTTTGCTGGCTTCCACCTCAGAGGTCTACGGCGATCCTGAGGTGCATCCGCAGCCGGAGGAATATCGGGGCAATGTCAATACAATCGGTATCCGCAGCTGCTATGACGAAGGGAAGCGGGTGGCTGAGACCCTGGCCTTTGACTACCATCGCCAGAACGAGGTAGAGATTCGCGTAGCCCGCATTTTCAATACCTACGGTCCTCGCATGCTAGAAAATGACGGACGGGTTGTCAGTAACTTTGTGGTCCAGGCGCTGCAGGGCAAGCCGCTGACGGTGTACGGTGACGGATCTCAGACGCGCAGCTTCTGCTACGTTGCTAACCTCGTCGATGGTCTGATGCGACTCATGAACGGAGACCATATCGGCCCGATCAATTTGGGGAACCCTGATGAGTACACCATTCTGCAGCTGGCCCAGACCATTCAAGATATGGTCAATCCAGATGCCGAGTTGAAGTACGAGCCGCTACCCCAGGATGACCCCAAGCGGCGTCAGCCCGACATCACCCGCGCTCAGACGCTTCTGGGCTGGCAGCCGACGGTCCCGCTCAAAGAAGGACTGGCCCTGACCATCCAAGACTTTCGAGAGCGGCTGGAAGCCGACGGTCAGACAGTGGTGCCCGCTGCCGTTGTAGCCGACTAGCCGCCGACTCGCATGAGTGTCGAGTCACCGGTTGAATTCGCTTTTATCCAAACATCAAAACAGTTAGAAGGAGTCAGTTTTTATGCGTGTATGTGTTATTGGAACCGGCTATGTAGGTCTCGTTACAGGCGTTTGTTTGTCCCATATCGGCCACCACGTTATCTGTGTCGACAATAACGCTGAAAAAGTCAAGCTAATGCAGTCGGGCCAGTCCCCTATCTATGAACCGGGACTATCTGAACTGATGAAGTCTTCGATGGAATCAGGCCGGTTAGAATTCACTACCGATATTGGTGCAGGCGTCAACCACGGCGATATCCTCTTCATTGCCGTCGGTACGCCGCCGCTGCCAACGGGCGAGAGCGACACTCGCTATGTTGAGGCCGTCGCTCGTGGTATCGGTGAAAACCTCAACGGCGGCTACAAGGTCATCGTCAATAAGTCCACTGTGCCCATTGGCTCAGGTGACTGGGTCCGCATGATTGTGATGGACGGTATTGCTTCGCAGCAGCGGGTTCCAGTGGGTGCTGGTGCCCCGGCTCCCAGTACTGATGAGCCTCAGTTTGACGTGGTCAGTAACCCTGAGTTTCTGCGGGAAGGCTCAGCCGTGTCGGATACCTTCAACCCCGATCGGATTGTGTTGGGCGGCAGTAATCCTAAGGCGATTGCCATGATGAAGGAGCTATACGAGCCGATCGTCGAGCGCAAGTTTTCTGACGATCCCTCCCTACCCCAGGTCCCGGTCCTGGTGACTGACCTGAGTTCGGCTGAGATGGTGAAGTACGCCTCCAACGCCTTCCTGGCCACCAAGATTAGCTTCATCAATGAAGTGGCTAATATTTGTGATCGCGTTGGCGCAGACGTGACCCAGGTCGCTCAGGGCATCGGTCTCGATTCCCGTATCGGCAATAAGTTTCTGCAGGCGGGGATCGGCTGGGGTGGCTCCTGCTTCCCGAAGGACGTGTCGGCACTGGTCCACACCGCCGATGACTACGGCTATGAAGCTGAGCTGCTGAAGTCCACTATCAGCGTTAACCAGCGACAGCGGCTGCTGGCTCTAGAGAAGCTGCAACAGGTCCTGAAGATCCTGAAGGGCAAGACGGTCGGTCTATTGGGTCTGACCTTTAAGCCCGACACCGATGATATGCGCGATGCCCCGGCGCTGATTCTGATTGAGCACCTGAACCGTTTGGGGGCCAAGGTCAAGGCCTATGACCCGATTGTGTCCCAGAGCGGTATGCGCGATGGGATGACTGGTGTCATCGTCGAGACTGACCCCGAGCGGTTGGCCGACGGCTGCGATGCGCTGGTGCTGGTGACTGACTGGAAGCAGTTCAAGACGCTGGACTACAAGAAGATGGCCGGTCTGATGAACACGCCGACCCTGATTGACGGGCGTAACTATCTGGATCAGGCGCAGATGGAGGAAGCCGGTTTCCGCTACCTGGGAATTGGCCGGTAGGCCCGAGCCTGCTGTCGGATACAACCGCTCAAAGAAAGCGTGGAGGAGCCGTTTAGGTCGTCCACGCTTTTTTGGATCTGGGCTGTTTGCTCTAACAGCCAGCGCCCCCCTATCCCGGATGTTTTAATCTAGACTGGGACATAACGTAGTTTCGCGGTTCTGGCCCCCATGCCCTCCCCTCAG
The DNA here is from genome assembly GCA_039817185.1 of Cyanobacteria bacterium J06648_16. Classification (GTDB taxonomy): domain Bacteria; phylum Cyanobacteriota; class Cyanobacteriia; order Phormidesmidales; family Phormidesmidaceae; genus CAWUKV01. The sequence continues at coordinate 24,699 of JBCBWI010000018.1, forward strand.
CCGGATATTATTTTTCTCGTGTTGGATACGCAGCGGGCGGATCGCCTTTCTTGCTATGGGTATGAGAAAGCGACCTCGCCAAATATTGATGCGATCGCAGCTGAGGGTACCCGCTTCACCAAGGCCATTGCCCCGGCCCAGTGGACCATTCCCTCCCACGCCTCCATGTTTACCGGACTGTACCCTTCTCAGCATCAGATGCTGCAGTCCTACTCAGTGATCCCCCCTCATTTGAAGACCCTGGCTGAGCGGCTTCAAGAGGGGGGGTACTACACGGCGGCCTTTTGCAATAATCCCTTGGTGGGCGTCATCAACAATGGCCTCAGACGCGGCTTTTACAGCTTTTTGAACTACAGTGGCCTGATGAGTTCGCGGCCCAACCAGGCGGGCGTGCCCTCGAACCTGTTAGACAAGTACCGACAGTTCTTTAAACGGCTCGTGGCGGGTGCGCTAAACAAAGTTCAAGATGCCTTTGCTCGGTCAGACTGGCTGCTGTCACTCTCCTTCACACCGCTGATGGTGCCGCTGTGGCAAACGGCGCTTAGCTTCAAGGGCAACACGCCAAAGTCGCTGGAGGATGCGGCGCGGCTACATATACAACGACAGGACGTGGCCGCCGATCAGCCTGTTTTCACCTTCATCAACCTGATGGGTACCCACATGCCTTATCACCCCCCCCGAGAGCAGATTGAGCGGTTCGCCCCCCATGTCCTCAAAGACCATAGGGCAAGGCGCTATCTGCGCCGTTTCAACAGCGATGTGTATGGCTGGCTAGCGCCTTTAATGGGGGACTTAGACGAGCAGCAGAAAGAAACGCTGCACGGCATGTACGACGCCGAAGTTGCCGGACAAGATATTCAGGTGGGTGCTTTCTTCGAAAAATTACGAAAAGCAGGCAGGATCGACAACACGCTGGTGATCATCTGCGCCGACCACGGTGAGCACCTGGGTGAGAAACAGCTAATGGGGCACAGCTTGTCTATCTATAACGAGCTGATCCAGGTACCGCTCATTATTCGCGATACCAGTGGCCGATTCCAGTCAGGAACAGCTAGAGAAGATGTGGTTTCGACTCGATGTTTGTTCCATACCGTTCTCTCTGCGGCAGGCTTAGCAACAGCAACCGAAGCCGAAGAGAGTTTAGAGCACGAAAGAACAAGTTCAGGGGCCGATTTGCCCGTTTTTGCCGAAGCTGTAACGCCGCAGAACGTACTCAATCTGATTCAAAAGCGCCAACCGGATCTGGTCACGCGACGGGCTTGCGATCAGGCGCGGAGAGCCGTCTGGTCGGGTAGCCATAAGCTGATTGAAACGGGTGAAGACTCTCTTGAGCTTTATGACGTGCAAGACGACCCCCAGGAGAATTTGGACCTGAGCGAGATTTTCCCAGAGCAGGTCGAGTCTTTGCAAGAATCACTCTCATTGTTCACCAGTGACGCCGATGAGCACCAAGCGGTGTACGCTCAGGCACGGGCTACCGGATTCGATGACCCTGAAGTTCGTCGTCGTTTGCAGGATCTGGGTTACCTGGAAGACTAACTCAAAGATGAATCTGTTCGTGCATCCGCGACTTTTCTCGCTTGCGTACTATCATTAAGCGACTTAGCCAGCCACGGTCTTTCCTGTCACGGCCCCTCTGCTATGTATCCTCCTGTAGACCCTACTATTGTTGAAATCGGCTCCTTTGCACTGCGCTGGTATGGCCTACTGATGGCGACCGCCGTACTCACTGGTGCTTGGCTAGCCAGTCGCGAGATCGCTCGGCGAGGCAAGAATCCGGACGACTTCTGGGACATGCTGATCTGGGTCTTGATACCGGCCTTCATCGGGGCGCGGCTGTACTACGTATTTATCCAGTCCCCTAGAAGCGCAGAGGGGATTGGCTACTACCTTAGTAACCCCGGTAAAATTCTACAAATCTGGGGCGGCGGCATCCATATTTTTGGGGCGTTTATCTTTGGGGGGATTGCCCTCTGGCTATTCACTAAAATTCGCCGACTGCCCACCCTGATATATCTGGATGCAGCAGCAGTCGGGTTACCGCTGGCCCAGGCTATTGGCCGCTGGGGTAACTTTATCAATCAAGAGCTATACGGACCGCCGACAACCCTACCGCTAGGACTACGCATCGATCCACCCCATCGGATCGCGCCTTACAACGATCTAGCGACGTATCCAGAATCAACCCGATTCCATCCGCTGTTTCTCTACGAGTCTGTATGGAATCTAGTTGGGTTCGGCCTGTTGTTTTATATCTCTCGCCGATTCCAGCGGCAGCTCAAGCCTGGGGATTTATCGCTGATGTATCTTCTCTGGTATCCGCTGGGTCGATTTTTTATTGAGTTCCTAAGAACAGATTCTTGGTTCTTTCCAGGGACGCCGTTCAACGTCGTTCACCTACTGTCTGCGGCTGCAGTTATTGGCGCGGGAGTCACGCTATTTTGGCGACATCGTCGGACGCCCGTTCGATCCACTCGGTAGCAATGGCCCAATCACCTCGTCTCGTCATCATTGGTCTGGACTGCATGGAGCCTTCGTTGGTGTTTGACCAGTGGCGGGCAGACTTGCCGAATCTGTCTAAGTTGATGAGTCAGGGCAGCTACGGACGACTTGAAAGCTCGATTCCAGCGATTACGGTCCCCGCTTGGAGCTGTATGATGACCGGGCGCGATCCGGGCGAGCTGGGTGTCTATGGCTTTCGCAACCGAGCTAGCCGCGATTATCAGAAGATGACCATTGCCGATGGTCGGGCGATTAAGTTTCCTCGCCTGTGGGACTGCCTTGGAGAGGCCGGTTGGACCGTGGCAGCGCTCAGTGTGCCAGGGACTTCACCCCCCTATGAAGTAAACGGCACGCTTGTGTCCTGTTTTTTGACGCCGAACCCACAAACGCCTTTTACCCATCCCCCTGAGCTCGGTCGGCAGATTCTTGATTGGATGCCAGACTTCATGCTGGACGTGCCGGAGTTTCGGTCAGAAGATAAACAGCAAATTCTCGACAACATCTACAAGCTCTGTGACCAGCGCTTTACCCTAGCCGAAAAGCTGATTCATCGGGATGCACCGGACTTTCTCATGCTGGTAGACATGGGTGTAGACCGTATACACCATGCGTTTTGGAAGCCGATGGACCCGCGCCACCCGCAGTACGAGTCGGGGATGGATTTTGCCACGGCCATCCACGATTACTACGGGCATGTGGACACACGGGTGGGTGAGCTGTTGGATCAATGCGGCCCGGAGACTGCGGTGCTGGTGGTATCTGACCATGGGGCACAGCCGCTCATGGGGGGCGTCTGTATCAACGAATGGCTGATTGAGCAGGGTTATTTGACCTTGAAAGAGAAGCCTGTGGAGCCCACCTCGTTAGACCAGGTTGCCGTTGACTGGAGCCAGACCAAAGCCTGGGGTGCCGGCGGTTACTATGCGAGAGTGTTCCTCAATGTGCAGGGTCGAGAACCGGAGGGGACCATCCCGCTCCGAGAATTTAAAGACTTCCGCGCCCATCTGGCTACATCCTTGCAGTCCCTCACCCGCCCCGATGGCAGCCCCATGAAGATCAGGGCGCATATCCCCCAGGAAACCTATCAGAAGGTGCGCGGGATGGCCCCTGATCTGATCGTGTACTTTGACGATCTGGCCTGGCGCAGCGTCGGCAGCGTCGGCACGGGCAGCCTACACGTTGAGAACAACGATACCGGCCCGGATGACGCTAACCATGCTCCCTATGGCCTGATGATCTTTCACGATCCGACCCAGCCCAAGGGCGGGCAGGTGCTAGAGGGCGCGCAGCTCTATGACATTTTACCCACGTTGTTAAATCGGTATGGATTGGACGCACCTACTGGTTTGAGAGGTAAAATTTTGCCCGTTTGAGTACCGTAAAGTTGTTCTTGGGCATTCATGGACGAGATCGTCATTCTCCTTCATGGTTTAGGTCGAACCCCTCGGTCAATGCGGCCGATTCAGAGGCGATTAGAGAAGGAAGGGTACCGCGTTCATAACCTTTCCTACCCATCCACCCGGCATACAATTGAAGTGTGTTCTTCATGTTTGAATGCAGCGTTGTCGAAAATCGTTTCAGCGGGTCATCGCGTCAGCTTTGTTACCCACTCGATGGGAGGCTTGGTCCTACGACACTTTTTGAGCCATCACCCGCTGGCTTGGCAGAGTATTGTCATGCTGTGCCCGCCCAATCAGGGGAGTACCCTAGCCGCGAAGCTCAGCCATGCGCTTGGCCCACTTTTTCTAGCTGCCGTTGGACCTGCGGGGAAGCAGTTGGGAAAAGGTGGAATGTGTATTGTCAACAACTTGCCTACGCTTGATGGCAAGGTTGGTATCATCGCAGGCGACAAATCTGTAGAGCCTTATTTCTCTTGGCTCATTCCCGAGCGAGACGACGGCAAGGTGGGTATTGAAGAAACTCATCTGGCAGAAATGAGCGATTTTCTGGTTCTGCACCACAGTCATTCGTTCATTATGAATAGTGCCGATACGCAGGACCAAATTGTTTACTTTCTAAGGCACCATCAGTTTTGCCGGTAGTACTCGATTGCCGTGCTGCAACTATTGTACGGCAACAGGATGGGCAGCTCGAAACTGCTTAACGGCGGATACCCGTGAGGTTTCACCCGTCAGAATGCAAGCAGCCATTGCCGCTAGATTAACAGTCGCTAAGGCGGGAATTAGGCTGTGCTCTACCCGCTCATATCCACCAGGATGTAGATGATACACCCGTAAAACGGCGTCTTCCCAGAGCCACACTTCGTCTACGCCTAAAGCCCTATAGCGGTCGAGTTTAGCCTTGCTGCCGCTGGTGAAGTTAACTTCGACAGATAGGCGGTAGCCGTCTATCTTGTACGACTCGTCTGCTTCGGCTGAGGCGATGCCTTCTGCCTCCTGGGTCATTGAACCCGTCGGCTCAAATTCGATCTCTCGATCGAGCAGGAAAACCTCAATCAGCATGCCAATGACTGACTTGAAGAGCTCATGAGGCTTTCCGGGCATGAGAATTTCAACCGTCCCGTTGTGGTAGAAGAGGCGAATACCGTGGGTGTTCTCGAACCCTTTTTGCAGATGCTTGAACTGAGTCCAGGTTCTACCCGTCTGAATGGTGAGCACGTCACCATTTGCGGTTAGGGTATGGCTTGAAGAGGACTCTAGGGCGACAGGCATCAGAAGAGGAAGGCGTCGAAACGCATTGTGCTTTACTGCAATTATGTCTGTTAACTAGGTGAGCGAGATGCTCATCGCACAGAAGAGGACCCGCTCATTTTTTGAGCTGGTCAATGGCTAAGGTGTAAATAGCTTGCTTGTCAGGGGTGTTTTCTGCGGAAAGGGCAGCCTGTAGGGGGGCGATCGCACTTGCATCCCCCACCTTCATCAGCGCCAATGCTGCCGCCTTTCGTGTCTGCCAGTCGGTAGCCCGTAGCAGCTTGACCAGTGCGGTGGCTGCCGGTCGATGCGCCAGCTCCCCGATGGCGGCCGCCGCTGCTCCCCGGACATCGGCGGCCGGGTCGTTGAGGGCGTCAATCAAAATCTCAAAGTTACGTGGCTGCGGATCGCCCTTGGTCACCTTGGCAAACGCGCCGATCACGGCGGCCCGAACCCCCACGTTTTCAGTCTCCAGCGCTTTGAGTAGCAGTGCTTCAGCCTCAACCCCGATGAACGCCAGCGCCCAGGCGGCGAGTCCTTTGGTTGGCTCTGGAGTTTGGGCGTCGGCAAGAATAAGAACCAGCGCCGGTACGGCGGCTTCACCCGTGCGCGCTAGGGCCGCCATGGCTGAGCCGCGTACGACCGCATCGGTATCATGCAGGGTGGCCTGGATCAGCGGTGGAATTGCGTCCTCATCGCCAAATAGCATGAGCGTTTTAGCACAGCTGCCTCTAACCGTCGGGTTCGGATGGGAGCGTAGGGCCTGGGTCAGTGCGGGGGTGGCTGGTTCGCCAATCTCACCCAAGGCCTCAGCAATGCGGAGGCGGACAGGTTCGCGGGGGTCAGCAAAGCCCTCTATCAGCTGGCTAAACAGTGCTTGGTCCTCAGGATCGATGCTGAGGGTGTCGATTTGCTCGGTCACCCGGGCGAGCAGGGCGTCAACAGCGGGGTCGGGCGGCATTACTCGCTCTCGGGGAGGGTGAGTTCGGCCTGTTGTGATCGCAAACTCTCCAACGCTGCGTCGATCTTGGCGAGCTCAGGTTCAAGCTTCGCCATCGTGTCCTTTTTTGGCATCTTGGCTTTTTTGGCAGCTTCCATTGTGTCCTTGACCAGTCGCTCTCGGTACTGCTCAAATTCAGCGATGACTTCGGCAATTTCTTCGGCCTGGTTGGCCGCCGTGTTGGGCTCGCTCATGGGTCGTAAAGGTGTTTAGTTATTCACCCATTGTCAGCGCTTCGCTGCCCTTTGTCATCACCATCAGTTGGCGAAGCCGACCGCATCCCCGCCGATCACTGCCTAGGCATGTGGTTGCCCTCATTGGCTCATCTGCTGCTGGACCTTCCAAATCTGACCAGGAGCTTGAATCGCTGAGAACAGTCGCAGGGCCGTCTGAAAATGCCATTTGGGATCGCTGGCCTGATCGGATACCGCATTGGATGCGGCTCGAAGGGTCACTGCATATTGCAAATGCGCCTCGGCCAGATCGCAACGGGCACCGACTTTTTCAAGCAGATCCAGGGCCTGGGTGTGAAATTGAATCGCCTGGGTAAAGCGAGACCGCTTGCGATGGAGCTCGCCCAGACCGGTCAGCGCCTTGGCTTTGATTTGCAGGTAGTGGCTCGCGTTGGCAAAGGCGATGGCCTGCTGATGTAGCTCCTGAGCGGTGTCTAACTCGTTCAAACAGTTGTAGGTCTGTCCCAACAGCTGAATAAAGTAGGCAAAGCGACCCGATCGCTCGGTCTGGGGCTGTTGGAGTAGGCTATGGTGCAGCCGATCGGCCGATACTTTGGCAATGCCCCCCTCCCCCAGGTAGGCATTCACCAGGGCCAGTGCGATTTCGGCTTTCTCTGCCCAGGACGTATGGGCAGTGCCCTTTGCCAACGCGATCACCTGCTCAAACTGCTGTTTTGCCGTTTCAAGTTCCCAAAGGTCGACTTTGTAGAAGCCAATACTCAGCTGGGAATCAACATTCAGCATCTTCAGGTAGTAGAGACGCCGATGAGAATCGGCTCCCGTTTCCTGTTCAGCAATCTTTGATAGCAAGGTCTCCGTGGTGGAGATTGTTCGCTGCTGACAGCTGATGGCAGTGCCGATCTCTCCTTTTATCCAGTGAATATCGCCCAGAATATTGTGTAGTTCGCTAGCCTGCTCAGAGTCTTGTAGCTGGGGGAGCACCTGGCCAATGGCCTCAACAATCGGCTGCAGCAGTCCCATCCGGTATAGATGACTCGCTAGCGGCAGATACTGCTGCCACTGATTGTGACGGCTGTTGAGCAAGACGCCTGCCGCGGCAGCATAGTCTTTAATTTGACAGTGGTGGTAGTAGGCTTCCAGTGCCTGTAGCGCGTCGGTTAGGGTCGTAATCTGTTGAATGCTGCGCGTCCAGTAGTGGGCAGCGGACTGATTCGCAATCTCCCATTGCTCACTGGCCTGAAGTCGCTCAATTGCCACTGCGCGGACGGCGGGGTGCAGCCAGTATTGACCTTTGTGGGTTTCTAGCAGGGACCGATTGCGGAGCGAGGCCACAACCTGACGCTGCTGCGAGGCAGGCACCGCTGGCATTTGAGCCGTCAGCGCGGCTAGGGGCAGGCGCGCGATGGTCTGATACCGATAGCAGCTGAGGCGGCACAGCAGCTGATACGCAACCGGATCGAGCTGCTGAATGCGATTGATCTGACTGGTGATCAGATTTTTGAGGTCGATTTCGACCAGCGGATCGGTCTGATTGGTCTGCCAGTAGGCGGCTAAATCGCCGTCATATTCAAACTGCACCGTTCCCAAGAGAATTTCCATGGCCTTCGCATTGCCGCCATAGATGCGGTGGAGCGTGCGGAGAGAATCCCCGTCTGCGGTGACGCAATTGTGGCTAAAAAACTGTTGCCAAGACGCCAGCGAGAGACCCGGCAGACGGTAGTGGTAGACTTTGATACTCGGTTCACAGATGCGATCGCGACTGGTCACCAGCGTGATTGACTGCATCCCCGGCTCTGCCAGCACCCGCAGCAGCTCGACGTATCGCCGATGGGCCGGAATCAGCTGCCCATCAGCATCCAAGGCTGGCTCGAAGTTGTCGACCAGAATGCCTACGCGCTCTCGTTTTAGATGACGCCTGAGCCGGTCCAACGTCACCCCAAAGTCTAGTCCCGGTTCTTCGTTAAAGTCTTGCCGCAGCCATTCTTCAACAATGCGCTCCACTGGGGTAATGTCATCGGTCTCCTTCGCCATCATCAGCTCCAGAACGCAATGGCATTCCAGCTGCTGCAGATAGTGCTGGGCCAGGGTCGTTTTACCCAGCCCACCCTCACCCTGAATGACAATCAGGCGATGATGGGGAATCAGGCTGTCGAGTGTGGCAGAGGCAGATTCTCGACCGAGAAAATGGGACGAAAGGCGGGGCGGTGGGGCTAGGGAAACCGATGAGATTGTAGGGGGCTGGGGTTTAGGCTCCGCTGGGGCAACCGCAGCCAGCTTATTGACTACTTTGTGCTTGGCTCGCTTCAGCCAGTATTTGAGCCGAGAGCGATAGTTGCCCTTGGTGATGCGCTCGCCCAGCACGTCAGATAGGATGCGCCAAAGCTGGGCGGCGACGTCTTTGACATGGCCTTCGCTATACCCTGCTAGGGTTGCGATCGCACGATAGGTTTTGCCAGGGTGCTGCAGAATACAGTACTGCAGATCGCTCAGGTGCTGCCCCGTATGTTCATACAACAGTGCATCCGTAAACTCAATCGACGGTTCACTCCCCATTGTTTCGCTCGATTCTCTCCCACACCTTCACTGTAAGGCTACCGACAGGGTCCGGTAAATTTCGCGGGCCAGGTCCCGACTTTTTCAGACCTTTAAATGCCGACCGCCGCCTACGATTGCAGACGGACGCCGCTGAAGAGAGTGCCTACAGTGGATGCGACGGTCCTAGAAGCATGCCATGCCAACCACCCAAACTCGCAATTTAGCCAATCCTTTACATCCTCGTCGGTTGCCCGAGCGTTCAGCTTCCCGTCTGAGCCCGACCCAGATCCAGGGCCGGATTGATCAGCTCGTCGACACCTATCTACCGCTGCCCCATCTCAATGAGCGCCTGGCAGATTTGCCCCAGCAGTTTGCCCAGCCGACACCCCGATCCTGGCAGCCAATCTGCTGGCAGGCCATTGCGCCAGAACAGATTGTGGGCATTGACCCAACGGTTTTCATCGCCGTCCTAGAGGGCACCATTAACACCGAAGCGCCCATTCGTGGCTACACCCAGGCCAGCCGACAATACCTAGCACCGATTGATGCCCGCATGGCTCGATTCGTCGGGGGACGGGTCGATGCAGCGGGGCAAATGCTGGAGCTAGGGCTTTGGGAAAAGGAAGAACGGCGGCACACGCCCACGCTCAAGCAGATCTATACCCAGTTAAGCGGCCACACGCCCAACGTCCAACCCCACTCGGCCCGGCCCTACACCCCCTCCTCACAGCCCGAAACTGATCTGTACCGACACGGACTGCACCGCGTCGCCACCGAATACGGCGCCACTTGCCTGTACCTGTGGATGATGGCCCACACAACCGGGCTGCTGCAGTCTGTCCTGGCGGAGCTATTAATTGACGAAATCAATCACACCGTCAAGTTTTGGGGCTTTGGCTGTTGGGCCTATCCGGAAGCCTCGCTGTTTAGAACCGGGCAGACGCTGTTTGCAGCCCTGCGAGAAAAGTGGCAAAACCCGCACGTACAGGGCAGCCTGATTCACACGCTCAGACGGATGACCCAGACGCTGCACTGGTCTGACTGGTCTTTTACAAATCAAGCTGCTTTGATGTATACATTCGGTCGAGTGATGCAGCGGCTCTTGCAGTGGCAACACCGTCTAACTTCTGACCAGCTACGGGAACTCTTGGGAGAGCCCTGAAATGTGAAGCAAAAATAAACCCTCTTCAGGGATTAATGAACTTTCTGTGAACCGTTTCCAGAGCCTGTCGCCTTGAGCCAACTGGGACGCACCCAGCTTCTTTAATACATACGTAGTGCCGGACACCATAGACCTATGACAAGCCAACTTTTGCGCCAGCTGCCCACCGACCTTGATCCCCATGTCCTGCCGAATCACGTTGCGGTGATTATGGATGGCAACGGGCGCTGGGCTCAGCGGCAGGGGCTGCCTCGCATTGCGGGGCACCGTCGGGGGGCACGCATTCTCAAAGAGCTGCTGCGCTGCTGCAAAGATTGGGGTATCGGTACCCTGACGGCCTATGCCTTCTCCACAGAGAACTGGCGACGCCCGACGGAAGAGGTCGATTTTCTGATGGTGCTGTTCGAGCGGCTGCTGCGTAAAGAGCTAGCAGAAATGCACGAGGAAGGGGTCCGGATTCGGTTTATTGGCGAGCTGTCCAGCCTCAACAGCTCACTGCGGCGAGAGATTGAGCGGTCGATGGCTGAGACAGAGAACAACGATGCGGTGACGTTTAATGTCGCGATGAACTACGGCAGCCGTAATGAAATCACCCGCGCCTGCCGTCTGCTAGCAGACCAGGTCAATCAGGGCCAGCTTGCCCCCGAATCGATTACCGAAGATCTGTTAGAGCGTCATCTATTTACCGACGGCAGCAGCGATCCTGATCTGCTGATTCGGACCAGTGGCGAGCAGCGGCTGAGCAACTTTCTGCTATGGCAGCTGGCCTACAGTGAGATGTACTTTACCAACGCGCTGTGGCCGGAGTTTGACCGGGCAGAGTTTCACAAGGCGCTGCAGGCTTACCAGACGCGCGATCGCAGATTTGGCAGCGTCACCCCCGACAAGATTTCTCAGCCGGTCGCTGTCTAGCCGGTCGCTATCTGGGACCGGACCGTAGCCGTCACAGCGCTCAGGAACAGCGCTCAGGAACAGCGCTCAGGAACATGGCCTCACTCAGGGACCTGGGCAGAGGGACAGATGCGATATTATGCGATGGCCGTACCGGATAGGTAACGCTGTGGCTGGGTCGGTCGTCTGCGTAGGGGAAATTTTAATCGACTGCTTCTCGGAACAGCCAGGGCGATTGCGGGCCGACGTCACTGACTGGAACCGGCTACCAGGGGGGGCTCCGGCCAATGTGGCTTGCGGTCTAACTAAACTAGGGACGTCAGCGGCTTTTGTCGGAGCCGTGGGTCAAGACAGCTGGGGGGCTGCCCTCCTGCGACTCCTGCAGGACATCGGCGTGAATTCTGAGGGCGTGCAGCAGCAGCCGTATCCAACCCGTGAGGTGTACGTCTTGTTAGACGACCAGGGTGAGCGGACCTTTGCCGGGTTTTCACTACCGCAGCCCGATGGCTTTGCCGATGCTCACTTGAGTACGGAGACGCTGTCCCCCATTATCTTTGAGCACAGCCGCTATTTGGTGATGGGCACGCTGGGGCTGGCCTATCCAGAGACGGCTGCTGCGATCGCACGCTGTCTAGCATGGGCAAACCCGCCCCACTGCCGAGTGGTGATGGATGTCAACTGGCGACCCATGTTCTGGCCCCAGCCTGCGGTCGCCCCGGACCGAATCCGAGCCGTACTCCCGCAGGTTTCGTTTTTGAAGCTGGCGACGGAAGAAGCCGAATGGCTGTTTGAAACCACTGACCCTAGCCAGATTGCCCAGCAGAACCCACAGCTGCTCGGCGTTCTGGTCACGGCCGGGGCGGCGGGCTGCCGCTACTGGCTGCAGGGCCACAGCGGGACGGTACCGGGGTTCACGGTTGATGTGGAAGATACGACCGGGGCGGGGGATGCCTTTGTCGCCGGGTTCGTGCATCAGCTGGGAAAATTCGGTGTCGGCAGCCTGCAGAACAGAGATAGGGCCCACCACATGGTGACCTACGCCTGCGCGGCGGGGGCACTCACGACCACTCGGATGGGTGCGATCGCAGCCCAGCCAACCCCCCAAGAAATCGACGCATTCTTATTTTTGAACGCGGCCAAGGCCTAAGATCAGCGAAGACCCAAGATCGACCGGTTTGAAGCAATGCCTCAAGAAATCGAGCGAAAGTTTCTAGTCACGGGCCACCGCTGGCAATCACTGGCAGCCCCCCGACTCTACCGCCAGGGATATATTCCCACCCAGGGACTGCAGACGGTACGCGTTCGCATTGTCGGGCAGCAGGGCTATCTAACCCTCAAAGGGCCAGCAGAGGGGCTCACCCGGGCCGAGTTCGAATACTCCATCCCCGCCGCAGACGCGCAGGAAATGCTACAGACCCTGTGCGAGCCCCCCCTGATTGAAAAGCACCGCTATCGCATCCCCATCGACGACCTGGTATGGGAAGTGGACGAGTTCTTTGGTGACAATGCGGGCCTCATCATCGCCGAGGTGGAGCTGCCCCACGCAGACTATCCCGTCACGCTTCCTGACTGGATCGGCGAGGAAGTGTCGGACGACCCGCGCTACTACAACAGCAACCTGGTTAAACACCCCTTTACACGATGGGATTTTACACGATGGGATTTTACACGATGGGATAGGGGGCAGTCCTAGTCAGGGTGGCCCCGACGCATAAAGCCGGAACTCTCCCTAGGCCGACCAGCTGACGTAGGGCAAGCGAGCTGCCGTAGCCAGCACCGCATCCCGCTGCTGGAGCAGCTGCCCGCAGGCGTCCCAGGTTCCGTTGAGGAACATCTGGCGGGGGCCGCTGCCCATCTCGACCGGTACAGACGTGGTCCCGTAGGTGACCTGCAGTGCCGCCAGATCTACCGTCAGCGGCGTGTTAGGGGCCTGCTGGATATGGGCCTGGAGTTGCTGCACGACTTCAGCTTCAGCCGTCACGCAGGGCATGCCAATCGCAACGCAGTTGCCCAAAAAGATTTCAGCGAAGCTTTCACCCACAATCGCGTTGATGCCCCAGCGATGAATCGCCTGGGGCGCATGCTCACGTGAAGACCCACAGCCAAAGTTACGGTTGACCACCAGAATGGTCGCTCCCTGGTAACGGGGCTGATCGAAGGGATGATCGGCCAGCTGCGCCCGGTCATCGGCAAATACCTGCTCACCCAACCCATCAAAGCTGACGCAGCGCAGAAAGCGGGCTGGAATGATGCGATCGGTATCAATATCGTTGCCGCCGAGGGCAATTCCCCGCCCGGTAACAGCAGCAATACGAGAATCGGACGGAGCGGGAGAAACCATAAACGGTAATTATCTAAGCGAAAAAGTGACAACCAATATAGCGTTGGCATAGCGCTGGCCCCAGCAAAAAAGGGCTCTGGCTGATTAGCGTCCACCTGGTAGATAGCCGCCGTAAAAAACAGCGATAGCATGGAGCCGTTTGCTACCCGCTAACCCAACATGGCTAAGGTTCACCCCCACATTACCCCAACATTGCAGGCCTTTATTGAAGCGCAACAGCTATTTTTTGTGGCGTCCGCGCCGCTGAGCGCTGCTGGACACATCAACCTCTCGCCGAAGGGATTAGACACCTTTCGCGTCCTATCGCCCACTCGTGTCGCTTACCTGGACCTGACCGGCAGCGGCAATGAAACCTCGGCCCACCTGCAAGAGAATGGTCGCATTACCTTCCTATTTTGCGCCTTTACCGGCAAACCACAGATTCTCCGGCTCTACGGTCGTGGCACCACGGTCTTGCCCACCGCCCCGGACTGGGCGCAGGTCAGTGAACCGTTCGAACACCTACCGGGGACGCGCCAGATTATCGTTGCCGACCTCGATCGGGTCCAGACCTCCTGCGGCTTCGGCATTCCACTCTACGACTACCAGGGCCAGCGGCCCACCTTGCCTGAATGGGCCGAGAAAAAGGGAACCACCGGCATTCTGCAATACCAGCGGCAAAAAGGCTCGAAAAGTATTGACGAACTCCCGACTCCGATCGGCAAGCAGCGTCAGTCGTAACACTGGCGCTGCAAAAGGTTTTGAGCAAATCTAGCCGATGTTGAGCACTTTAGGGCAGATGATCAGCTGACGCTGACGAATCGTGAGCCAGCCTTCATTACGGAAGTCACGCAGCAGCCGGGTTACGGTCACCCGAGTCGTGCCGATGATGGTCGCGAGCTGATGGTGGGTCAGCCGTACTGACAGCCGTACGCCCTGGGTTTCGACCTGACCAAATTCCTGACCCAACAGCAGCAGCAGCTGACGCAGCCGGTCAGCAACTAAGCGCTTACCAGAGAGTGCTAGCCAAGCCTCAGACTGGTGCAAACGGCGAACTAGATGGGAGAACATCCCGGCCATGAGCGCAGGCGACGCTTCGACTTCGGTCATCGACAGTGGCAGCACATCCACATGAGTCAGCGCAGTCGCCCAGTAAGGGTCCACGCTGGTCAGCGGTAGCCCCAATGGCATGGAAGGACCAACCAACCCCAGCAGCGTTTCGCTCCCGTCGGCGTGAATCGTGTGAAGCTGCACAATTCCCCGACAGACCACATAGATTTCGTGACGCCGCAGGGGAATACTACGACCCGCCGGGTAGGGGGTGAGCGTGCGCTCAATGTATAGCTGCTCTAGTGTTGCTACAAAGGTCCGACTCGTATCCTTGACCGACTCAGCAGTAGTGATCGCCACGCAGTTTGCCCTAAATCAACATCAGTTGAGGTGCCGAGCCATTGGTGGGCACAAAAGTAGAACGACTCCCAGCGGGATGTGCTGTAGCCGACTTCTAAGCCCTGAGAAACCTGATATAAATTAGCTAATTCGCCCAGCGGCCCTCCCCGAAATCATCTGGCCCCCACCTTAAGGAAGGGCGATGAAAAGTTTAAGGGAATGTAAAAGTTATCTTAAATACATTCTGGTTGAGCGAGTCGTCGCCGTTTCGACATACTTCGACGGACGAAAAAACAGCTAAGTTGGGTCCAGCAGGTCTGTAGGCTTCAGCAAACGTTTCGGTATCGTCGGTTAGCGCCAAGCGATAGCAGGGGCAACTACAGTAGCGATCTCACATCCGACACTTTACCTGAGATCGCAGCTGAGACAACCATCGCTGGACTCATCAGCAGGGTCCGCCCGGAGGCCGATCCCTGCCGCCCTTTAAAGTTTCGATTAGAGGACGAGGCGCTGATTTGACTGCCCTCTAGCTTGTCAGGATTCATCGCTAAGCACATTGAGCAACCGGGTTCGCGCCACTCGAATCCGGCCTCGGCAAAGATTTTATCCAGCGCTTCGGCTTCAGCTTGCTGCTTGACCTGCTCTGAGCCGGGCACCACAAACGCTTTGATGCCCTCGGCCACGTGGCGACCCTGGGCAAAGCGGGCGGCTTCTCGCAGGTCGCTCAGCCGACCGTTGGTGCAGCTACCAATGAAGCACACGTCGACTTTGGTGCCTAAAATGGGCTGACCGGGCGCGAGGTCCATATATTCGTAAGCTTCCTTGACTAGCGCCTGATCTTCTTCTGGCACCGTATCTAAAGTAGGGATCGTTTCATCGACACCGATACCCTGTCCCGGCGTAATTCCCCAGGTTACAGTCGGTGGAATTTCTGCGGCATCAAACACCACCACGTCGTCGTACTGAGCGTCAGGCTCGCTGCGGATCGTCTCCCACCAGCTGACGGCTGCATCCCAATCCTGCGGTGCAAACGGACGCCCCTTGAGATAATCGTAGGTCACGGCATCGGGGTTGACGTAGCCGCAGCGCGCCCCGCCTTCGATAGACATGTTGCATAGGGTCATGCGCTCTTCCATCGACATGGCTGCGATCGCACTTCCGGCATACTCGTAGGCATAGCCTACGCCGCCCTTCACGCCCAGGTTACGAATAATGTGCAGCACCACATCCTTCGCATAGACTCCAGGACCTAGCGTGCCGTTGACCTCAATACGACGCACCTTAAGCTTAGCCAGTGCTAGCGTCTGGGAGGCCAGCACATCCCGAACCTGGCTGGTGCCAATGCCAAAGGCAATTGCCCCCATCGCGCCGTGGGTTGAGGTGTGACTATCCCCACAAGCAATCGTCATGCCAGGCTGGGTGAGCCCCTGTTCGGGAGCGATCACGTGAACAATCCCCTGGCTGCCCGTACCGACGTTGTAAAAGCGAATATTGTGAGCGCGAACGTTCTCTTCGAGTGCCGCAATCATCTGCTCAGCGAGGGGATCGGCAAAGGGGCGCGCCTGGTTGTCGGTCGGAACGATGTGGTCGACGGTGGCCACCGTGCGCTCAGGAAACATCACCCGAAGCTGCCGCTCCCGCAGCATGGCGAAAGCCTGGGGGCTCGTTACTTCGTGAATGAGGTGTAGCCCAATAAATAGCTGGGTTTGTCCCGATGGCAGTGTTCCCACCGTATGCAAATCCCAAACTTTATCGAACAGGGTTCCTTGGCTCATGGCGAACAGACAAAAAGGCAAGATAGGCTCACCATTCTACCCTATGGCACTCGGCGTCTGCCGAATCAGGCTGGCCGTCTCGTCAAGGCAGCCTAGCGAAAAACCTCAAAAATCTGACGGCAGCAGTGCTTAAGCTGCTGCGCCTGCGGCGGCGATGGTATCTCGCTTCCTTCGCAGTGCCAGTCGTCAATGGTTGACAGTTGCCAGCGCTGGCCACGGTGGTCGAAACCGGCCATTTCAACCCCAATCACACGGCGCGCCTGATCGTTTGCACCGCCTTCATCAAAATCAGCCGCGGCACAAAAGCGAATCTGCACCAGCAAACTGCGACATCGGTAAGAGCGACTCACACCGGGAAAGTGAAAACCAATATCAATAGAATCGGGATCAACTAGCCCTCGCGTCTCAGGATCATTCGTCCATGGCTTCAGGTCGGCTCTCAGATCGGGCAGACCGGCCTTCATTAATGCAACCACTGCTGCAATCTTACTGGCAAATTCGATACTGCTGGCTTGCTCTGCTGCGTTCACGCTCAGTCCTGTAAAGTTCAGCGAGAAATAGTATGCATACAAGACTAGCCTATGCAAAAAGGAAAATTGTTTGCTTTGTACAGAAACCCAAAAATTAAGAATCCATTCACAGCCTCAGCCTTCAACATCGTGAGGCTTGCTTCCTATTGTTTGCCTGCGCGTTGTTTGCCTACAGTTGATTGCCTACGCCTTGTTTGCCTGCATGATGTAAAGCCCTGTGGACTCGGACAAATGCGGGCGTGTCCGAGCTAATGATGCTGCCGTGCATGCCTAACAACAACGACAACTAACGGCTCAGATAGTCTCGCCGTAGGTAGCCTGGCAGGTTTCCAGGAGACGCAGATCGTCTTCGCTAAGCGTGTCAATCTGATGCATGCCCGCTAACGAGAAGGCCGATACCTCACCTGTACTGGCAATCAGCGCATCTTGAGAAAGAGAAAGGGCGTAGTCATAACGCTCCTGAGAATAGCTGTCAGTGATGGTTAGCGCTAGCTCAGTACTGTTGAGGTTGCCCTGCACACAGTCAAAGGATGAGTGAGGCATGTAAAAAGCACCCGTCACTCGGCCCGCCTGCAGCTCGAATACTAGATAAGCCGTTGCCAGTTGGTTAGGCATGGGCTGCTCTCCAAACAGATAGAGTCCATCGGAGGGAAGCACAGGCGATTCTGCGAGCAAAGGCTGTACGGGGATCGGTGATTCTGGTATCGCCTGGGCAGGCTGGGCAAGATTACCAACCGCTAAGACAGCCAGCGTCACCGCTGCAGTTGCCATTCCGTAATTAAACCCGCCTCTTTGCTGAGCCATGCTGACCTCTCCCTCGCCTAAAAACCTGTGAAATCTGCCGTTTTGAGCGGTGTAGACCTCTACTTATCATCGACTGGTATATTTCTAGACTAGACCAGTCAGGAGCGCCCCCTGAGAGCATTGACCAGCCCGTAACATCTCTTCTTACAAAGAGACTATGAGTTACATAGGGGCTGTGAGCGTCTTCACTCGGTCCCCTACAGCGTCACCTTTGCCAATTCCGCAAGCAGAACCCAATACAAGGCCAGAAAAATGCAGAGCAGCCGCTCAGGTGGCGTTGCCTGCACTGCGGACCGTGGCAAACGACGAAAGCAGGCGCACTAGTTCACGCCGCCATTCCCGCCATTGCGTGAGGACCCACGGCAATCTGGCTGATAAAAAATCGGCTCCTGCGTAGTCGGATCTTTATCAGCCAAATTGCCTACGCATGACGCTTCGGGCTGAGGTCAGCCAAAAATTAAACTCAAAAATATTTTAGTAATGCGTTATTTTTATTTACATGTAGTGAATGCATGGATGGCAGGTAGTAATTGGTGATTGCCAGAGGCGGGCGGGTTGAACCAATGCAGCAGACGCATCCCCCCCTGTCATTTTTCCTATTCGTCGAAAAGCGGCCTCGCGCCGCAGAAAAGGCGCTGCAGATTCGGCAGTGCCTGAATCGATTGGGCGGTTCCGAACGCTTTGAATTAGACGTCGTCGACGTTGGCGAGCGCCCCTATCTAGTTGAGCATTTCAAGCTGGTTGCGACCCCTGCCCTCGTCAGGCTGTCTGAGACAGGCAATCAGGTGCTGGCAGGCAGCGATATCGTGTCCCAGATAGAGTACTGGTGGCCCCGATGGCAGCAAGACGCTAGCTTCGGTGATCCTTTGCCGTCTGATGCGCCCAACCCACCAGAGACTGATACGCCAGTGGAGGATACGGGCAATACCGAGGCGACGTTTAAGCGCGCTCTGGCTAGCAGCGATCTCGAAGTATCAGAGACCAAACCCCTTTCTAAAGACATCTCTAAAAGCGATGGGGTAAGCCATCTTCCCGAAACGGCGGAGCCCCACCTGAAAGCGCGATCTACTGAGGCAATTTTGTCCGCTGATGAAGTAAGCCCAGACGCAGCTAATGCCAGTTTCGTGGGCTACCCTTCTGCCGGCCAGTCCCTTGACCGGTTGCGACTGCTTGACGAAATCTTTCAGCTCAAGCAATCCAATGAGGACTTAGAAGCCCAGCTTGAGTTTAAAGATCGCATCATTGCGATGATGGCTCACGACTTGCGTAACCCGCTGACGGCGGCCTCTATTGCTGTAGAAACGTTAGAAATGGGATTTGATCCCGAGCGGCAAAGTAAGGTTAAAATGCGCCCAAACCTAACCATGCAGCTGCTCAAAAATGCCAAATCTCAGCTGCGTGCGATTGATCGGATGATTACCGATATTTTGAAACGGGCTCGGAGCACTAGCACGACGCTGCGTCTTCAACCTCATCCAGTTGATCTAAAGATGCTTTGTCTGGAGGCCTTAGATGCCATTGACGCCAAAGTGCAGGCTAAGCAGCAGACTATCGAAACCGACATCCCCCAGGACCTGCCCCAGATATATGCAGACGTCGGCCAGATCAGGAGGCTCCTGACCAACTTGTTGGACAACGCTGTGAAGTATACGCCCGAGCGGGGCGTTATCAAGATTACGGCCCTGCACCGCACGACGCAAAAAGTGCAGGTCAGTATTCAAGATACGGGGCCTGGCATTCCTGACAGCAAGCAGGGTCAAATTTTTGAGGAGCGGTTTCGACTGCAGCGGGATCAGGCGGAGGACGGCTATGGTATCGGCCTAGCGCTCTGTCAGCGAATTGTTCAGGCCCATTTCGGTAAAATTTGGGTGGATTCGACGCCCTCAGAGGGGAGCACATTTCACTTCATCCTGCCGGTCTATCGAACCCGCAGCGGGGGCTTATAACTTACCTATGGGGCAGTCTGGGGCGGTCAGGTCCTGAAAGTCGAGCTTTCATGGCAGCTAACTCGTTCTCAACGTTGCTGTTTTCCAAGGCGGCAAACTTTTGGTCTAGTGAATCGCCGGTAGACAACGCGTTGACTTCTGCGATCGCAGCTGCCTGCGCCTCCAAATCGGTAATTTTTTCTTCGATCTGGCTGAAGGCTCCCATATTGCCTTCGACCTGGCCAATCATTTCGTGGAGACGCTGACTGGCCTGGGCCGATCGTGACCGAGCAATAAACATGTCTTTCTTAGTACGAGCTTCAGCTAGCTTGGCCTCTAGAATGCGCATATTGGCTTTCATCTGCTGCACAATTTGCTGTTGCTGCTGAAGCTGTGCCTGCATTACCTGGACTGAGCTGAGGTAGGGCTGGCGGCGAGTCAGGGCCTCACGAGCTGTGGCCTCATCCCCTTTATTGAGGGCGAGTTGGGCGCGATTGTGCCACTCCTGGGCAGTGGCTTTAGCTTGCTCGTGCTGCCGTTCGGTACGCTTTTGGGTGGCAATCGCCTGGGCGACGCTCTGACGCAGCTGAATCAAGTCGCCCTGCATCGTGGCAACCATGTGCTCTAGCGCACGTTCGGGGTCCTCTGCCCCACTCACCACGGACGTAAGGCTAGCACGTACCACGCGAAATACCCGATCTAGCAGACCCATAGCTTCCTTTTCAGGCCGACCTCTGCAGCATAGCAGCCGGTTTAGCTACTCATCCGTCGGCCCATAGATTTGAACGGTGAGGCCCTGCTGCTGCAGCGCTTGTAGCTGCTGTTGGGCACTGGCCTCGTTATCGAAGGCGGCAACTTGAATGTAAGTACCGTCATTAAAGTTGCGCACAAACGCATCGCTAACGACGGTGCGTGTTTTTGTCAAGGACGCATCGCCGGTAAAGCTAGCAACGACGTAGTAGTTGCTGCCCGTCGCTGCTGTCGGACTCGGGCTCGTCGGTGTGGTTACCGTCGTGTCAGCAGCAGGGGAAGGAACCGTCGCGGGCGCAGCCGGGCTCGGGGAAGTGCCGCCAGCCGTGGCGGAAGGCGAAGGCTCAGCAGGCGTGGTCGCGGGTGCTGGGGTGGTCGCCGGGGTGGGTAACCCGCTTTGGCTGGGAAGCGGAGTTGCGGGTGCAGACGGATCAACTTTCAGCGTACTAAGCCTATCCAAATCGAGGTCGACAAACTCCCGAGACGATAAATCAGGTCCAGGCGGCACAAAATCACTGTCTGTCGAACCCTCACTGGGGCTGGGCAGCGTAGTGGGATTGGGGGCTGCGGGGGCGGTGCGAGCTGCAAACCAGCTACGAGCCGGAGCCAATATGGAAGGATTAATAATGGCGTAGCCGATACCGGCACTGGCGGTTAGCAGCAGCAGCAGCGTGCCTAGCTTTAGCGGTAGCGTTGCTTTGCCACTTGTAGGATTGTACGGCTTGGGCGGGGTTTCGATCGTTTCGGGATCGGCGTCGGCGTCTGCAGCCAGGCTCTTCAGGAGCTCTTCGGACGATTCCAAGTAGCCGTCGGGCGATGTCTGGGTCTGGTGTAAAGCCAGTTCCGGTGCGACTGATTCAGCCGCCGCTGAAGAACGGGAATCGTCGGAACGGGCCTCCGGGGGGACAGCATCAGGCTCCGAAAAGAATGCCTCTAAAGACGCGTTAGGCGATGCTTGGGCATCTGGCGTCGGTTGGGCCAGGGCATCTGCGGGCGAGTTCGCTTGGGCGGCTTCAGGTGAAGCGGCGGTTACATTCGGCCGAGCCGACGCTGCTGGTGACTGATTCGTGCTGGGGACAGACGATTCAATCTGAGATGATTTGAGGAAAGGATTGGGCGGCGGCGGTGGAATCGGTACGCTTCGCCGAACGTTTGACGTTGGACCGCCAGACGATTGAGCGGCTGGCTGGGCGGGGACAGCGATGAGGTCTAGCGATTTGGCCGTCTGGGTCGGCTTGATGCGAGGGTTCGGGATGGGGGCCTGTCCACGGACCTGACGACGATAGCGAAGGAGCTCATCATCCAGATGCACCGTTAGGCTGCTGAGAACGTTTTTGAGCTCAGGACGCAGTGACGAAGCGCCTGCGTTGGACTGCTGATGTGATGATGTCATAGAACCCAGCCTGCTGAAGAATGCGGATGATAGCGCCGGTAGCCCGCCGAGTAACGTTGCTACACGACAGCCGACAGCTGCTATAAGAGATCTCAGGTACCCTAAAATCCACTAAAAAATAACACGCTACCTACGTTTCGGCACTGTTTGGGTGAGTTTCTTGAGTCAAAAAGATGTCTTTTGAAAATCTAAACACGCTCATTGGCGGGCTAGAAAATCGGCCGAGCTGGCAAACTCGCCGTCAGTTTCGACAGGTTGTCGAGTACTGGCCGAAGGCTGTCGGTCATTTGGTCGCTCGCCAAAGTCGACCGGTCAGTATTCAGAGGCAGGTTCTGTATGTGAGCGTGGCCACTGCCGCCTGGGCGCAAAATTTGATGTTTGAGCGGCAGCGCATTCTAGGCAAGCTCAATGCCAGACTGACATGCCCCCTCAGCGGCCTACGATTTTCAGCCGCACAGTGGACGGCAGACGGGGCGAAACCGACCCGTCCGGCTCCAGCAACCAGTGAACTGATCAAGCAGCATCCCAGCTATGTCGAACCCTCAGCGGTAGTCCCCGCTGACCCAAATAGGCCAGACGCGAACGGCAACGATCCCCTAGAACCATCGACTCACCTATCGCCGGTTACCCAAGCCTTTCTATCCTGGTCAGATCGGATTCGCGCTGACCAAAAGCACCAGGTCCTTTGTCCGAGCTGTCAATGCTACTGCCCACCTGGAGAGCTAAAACGCTGGCAGACGTGCGCGCTTTGTGCAGCTAAAAGCTGGAAAACTAATAGTCCTTTGGGATAAAAAGCAGCTAACTTCAGCCTGATCCCTGATAGTTAATCATTGCGCCCTAGTAAGCACGGACATAGGGCGTTTATGTTTATCTATTTGAATGAAAGCCAAAGAAAACATTAAGACCGTCATGAATTCATGACGGTCTTAATGCCTGGTAGGGCAGGCTACCGAGGATTTTTTTCTGACTGAAATAATGGGGATTGATTAGACCACAATAGCCACGTCCAGTTTTTTTAGCGTCTTGTAGACGGACTTCAATAATATGATCCCCATAAACAGTAGTGCTTCAGCCTGTGGTTACTGCCGCTTTTATACGCCCACCGGTCGGCGGGGCGGTCACTGCACACAGTTGAGCGTGCCAGTCAAGGCTGGTTGGAAAGCCTGCGGTTTAGCCCGATCCCCGTTTGAAGCAACCTGTCCTGAGACGCTACCCGTATCTGCGGTGCTAGAGAGAGCCGTAACAGAGATGTTGCCACCACAGCTAACGCCGTTATCAGTTGAGTCCTTGGAAGTGCTCGCCCACCAAACGGAGTCGTTAAAGGCACCCGTCGCAGATACGGTTTAACCTGAGCGGGTTAGGGCAGCGGTGAGGCTATGGTAGCCACGGATACTGGCTGAAGTCGGGCGGGCGCTTTTCTAAAAACGCCTGCTTGCCTTCAGCGCCTTCTTCGGTGAGGTAGTAGAGCAGTGTGGCGTTGCCAGCCAGCTCCTGAAGCCCCGCTTGCCCATCGCAGTCAGCGTTGAAGGCGGCTTTGAGGCAGCGAATAGCCGTCGGGCTTTTCTGTAGGACCTCTCGGGCCCACTGCACCCCTTCGGCTTCCAGCTGATCGACGGGGACAACATGGTTGACCAGGCCCATCTCAAGCGCCTGCTGGGCACTGTACTGGCGGCAAAGAAACCAGATTTCTCGGGCCTTTTTCTGGCCCACAATGCGGGCTAGATAGCTGGCCCCAAAGCCGCCGTCAAAGCTGCCGACCTTAGGCCCCGTTTGGCCGAATACCGCGTTGTCTGCGGCAATACTGAGGTCGCAGATTAGGTGAAGTACGTGGCCGCCGCCGATGGCGTAGCCTGCCACCAATGCGATCACCACCTTTGGCATGGAACGAATTAGCCGCTGTAGGTCCAGCACGTTGAGTCGAGGAACACCGTCGTCACCCACATAGCCCGCCTTACCGCGCACGCTCTGATCCCCGCCTGCGCAGAAGGCGTATTTGCCGTCAGTATGGGGACCGGCTCCGGTTAAGAGCACGACACCAATGGTTATATCTTCGCGGGCGTCGGAGAACGCGTCGTACAGTTCAAAAACGGTTTTAGGGCGAAAGGCGTTGCGCTTATGGGGGCGGTTGATGGTGATTTTCGCAATGCCCTGGGTCTTGTGGTACAGGATATCTTCGTAGTCTTTGATGGGCGTCCAGTCGGGTTGAGTCACGGCGATGTCCGATTGCAGGTGAATGGACGCTCATTATCGCAGGCGGCTGGCCTGGTCTAGCCGCCAACTCACGGCAGGCTCAAGTGCAACCAAACGTTACAACGGCGAACGAAAATCTATTTTGTGCCTGAGAATAAAAAGGCTGCGTCGGTTTCTCCATGGCTTACTACTGGTTCAAGTCGTTTCATATTATTGGGGTGGTAGTCTGGTTTGCTGGACTGTTCTACATCGCCCGCCTGTTCATCTACCACGTTGAGGCGGACATGGAGCCGGAACCGGCCCAGGGCATTCTCAAGAAGCAGTATGGCCTGATGGAAAAGCGGCTGTATAACATCATCACAACGCCGGGCATGGTGCTGACGGTGGCGATGGCGGTGGGGCTGCTCTACACCATGCCGGAGTACCTGAAACAGGGCTGGATGCATGCGAAGCTAGGCTTTGTCGGCCTGCTGCTGATTTATCACTTTTACTGTGGGCGACTGATGCGGCAGCTAGCGCGAGGTGAGTGCAAGTGGAATAGCAAAACGCTGCGGGCCTTTAACGAAGCGCCGACGATATTGCTACTGGTGATTGTGCTGCTGGTCATCTTCAAGGGCGCGTTCCCGACGGGGGCTACCACCTGGCTGATCGCGGGGCTCGTGATGCTGTTTTTGGTGACGATACAGCTCTATGCCCGCAAGCGCCGGTTAGATAAAGAGCGAGAAGTTGCCGAAGCGGGCGAGCAGGTGTTGCAGTCGTAGAGGGACATCCACCAAGATGGTAATTGCTATATTGATGGCGAAACCGCAACACCTCAACGCTATCTGTGCCAACTGAGCTGACCGCACCGCTCGTTAATTTGCCTCCTCGTCTCAGAGTCACAGACGAGCAGTTTCGTCAGCTGGCCCATGCCAACCCCGAGCTGCGGATGGAGCGCACTGCTCAAGGAGAACTGATTGTTATGCCGCCAACCGGCAGCGAAGGTGGCAGCCGTAATGCTGAAACCAGCGCCGATATCGTGATTTGGAATCGGCGAACTAAGCTGGGTGTGGTGTTCGATTCTTCCTCAGGCTTTCGGCTGCCCAATGGCGCAACCCGCTCTCCAGATACGGCTTGGGTGGCTCAGTCGCGATGGGAGTCACTGACCCCAGCGCAGCGAAAGGACTATGCACCGCTTTGTCCTGATTTTGTACTGGAGCGGGCGTCTGATAGCGACTCGATTACGGTTCTGCGAGCGAAGATGCAGGAGTACATTGAGAACGGGGCGCGGCTGGGCTGGCTGATCGATCCGAGAAGCCGACAGGTGGAAATTTACCGACCCGATCAGCCTGTAGAACAGTTGGACAACCCCAGTACGCTGTCGGGTGAGACCGTTTTACCGGGTTTCACGCTTTCGCTATCAACCGTATTTTCATAAAGCGGAATTGTTGCTCGATGCTGCGGAATGATTGCTTAGACAAGTTGAGTTGATGCTCGGTGGTGAGGAACGATTGCTCAGGCCGACTGGACCACTGCTCGGTAGGGCTGCCCTATAATCGAGGGGTCTTTGCCCGTCTAAGTTGCCGACATGCCAAAAAAGGACCCTGCTAAGCTCACCCAGGTTTCTATCAGCCTGCCTTTTGGCATTGGCTCAGCGTCTTGGGAGGCGGACCCCACCGAGCGCAAAGCTGCCTGGGAGAGCTATACGTGGAGCTAGTGACGCGAGTGGCAGTGCAGAGACCCTGAGCCCTCAGGAGGGGCTGGTGCGTGAGGCGCTGTCGTCGCTATACAGCCTGTTTGGCTCGACGCGAGAAATTTTGCGTCAGGCGGGTTCAGATGTGGGGGCATCCCACGATTCGGTGGGGGGAATTGCCATTGCGGTACTGAATAATGGCCTACGCCCGTTTATGAGTAAGTGGCACCCGCAGCTGCTGGAGTGGGAAGCGAAAAAGGCCGCGGGGGTGAGCGCACTGGCCCATGAGAAGGCGTGGGAGCATGAGGCGACGGTGCGGAATGAGCTGGAGACGCTGAGGAAAGATTTGGAGCAGTACGCTCGGGCGCTGGCGAAGATTGCTGGGTTAGAGGAGTAGGTCTGACCTTAACCGATGAGCTTTATCTTTATTAGCTACAGTCGTCAGGATCAAGCATACGTCAGTCAGCTTGCACAGGCTCTAGGCACGCACAGACTGCCTGTGTGGTTAGATGACCGCATTGATTACGGCACAAATTGGCCGCGTATTATTCAGGAAAAGTTAGAACGTTGCCAGGTCTTTCTGTTGGTGATGTCGCCTCGTTCCTATGACTCTCACTGGGTACAGTGTGAACTGAGTCTAGCCCTAGAGCTTAAGAAGCCAGTGTATCCGCTTTTGTTGGAGGGAAATCGCTGGCTCTCGGTGGCAGCATTGCAAACGGTTGACGTTAGAAAGAAGGCGTTGCCCCCAGCAAAGTTTTTTGACACTGTTCGTGGACATTTCACTGAAACGGCAACAACGGCGGAGGTTATCTCTGTGCAAGCAGTTGCTTCAGATGAGATAGATCTTCCAACGGAGACAGAAACCGTTCGTAACATAACTGAACTGGTAACTGGAATAAAGAATCTGGATAAAAGCGTCAACGCTGAAGCTAATGAAGATGATCTGTCCTCAGAAAAGGGCATTGACTACCGCCGACTGCAAGACCTGCTTAAGGCGCAGGACTGGAAAGCAGCGGACCGAGAAACCTACGAGGTGATGATCCGCGCCGTAGGTAGAAACTCAGGCGACTATTTTCGTAAAGATGATTTGCTCAACTTCCCCGCCGCACACATTTCTAGCGTTTTACCTAATAGCAAAAAGGCTGGATACCACTGGGTAATGCCATCAGCGGTAAGTCGGTCATAGCTGTCGTAGTTGTTGGGGAAACTCGCGATTATTACATCGGGTCGTGATGTGATAGCAGTATCCGATCGCGAAGTCTCTTGGCTGACGTGCCATAGCCCTTCGAGTGGAGTCAATTGCTATATTTGATCATAGCTACGTGGACGCTTGCTAATGACTGTCACAACCAAAAGCCAGGTGGTGACCTTGTTAAAGGACCACCTGCAGACTATTCAGAACTTTGGCGTCAGCCGCTGCGGTTTTTTTGGTTCTTTTGCCCGTGACGCCGCAACATCGAGATAAATACGAAAGGCGAAACCGTCTTTTCTAAGAACCGTCGGCATGTGGCTCCATCTCATTGGCCCTTCAATATGCTAATCAATGTAGCGACTTAATTGCTGGGCAAAGCCGCCAGCGGCAATCTGAGCCGTTGTCTGCAACGCCGCCACCGCCACACCATCTCGGGCACTGCTAGAGAGCCCCACCAAAATGGTCATGGCATAGTCCGCCAGGGTTGCGGCCTGGTCTGCTGTGAGCTTGGGATGGGTGGCAATGCGATCGCAAATCACCTGCCGCGTCATCTCCCGCCGCGTCAGCGTCAGCGCCCTCGCCTCTGGGTCTCCACAGTTGCGCGTTCCATCCAGCACCAAACAGCCCGGACAGTCTGGCTTAGCCAAATAGACCGCTGCCGCCTGGGTAAAGAGGGTTGCGATCGCATTCTCCAACTGCTCCGATGATGCCAACGCTGCCGCTAGCCAGCCCCCCTCCGTTGCGCCGTAGTACTGCAATGCCTGCTCAAACAGGTCTCGCTTACTGCCGAAAGCGGCATACAGGCTCGGTGCAGTGATGCCGATGGCTTTGCTTAACTCGGCCACGCCGACACCGTCATACCCTCGCTGGTGAAAGAGTTGAGCCGCCGTCGCAATGGCCGCATCAACATCAAATCCGCGCGGTCGTCCCCGCCTGCTTGTTTTTTTAGTGATCACTAGCTTATTCTCAAAAGCTCTGCTATCTTGTTTTTATAGTAGTCGATACATAAATGAGGTATCCACCATGTCAGCTATTTCAGACAGGCTCGCAGGTAAGAAAGCATTGGTCCTCGGCGGCAGTCGCGGCATCGGCGCAGCGATTGTGGAGCGGCTAGCGGCAGAGGGGGCATCGGTCACCTTTACCTACGGCAGCTCTGCGGATGAGGCAAAGGCTCTGGCTGAGAAAACGAACACAACCACGCTTCAGGCCGACAGCGCCAATCGAGATGCGGTGAGCCAGCTGATTGCCGACCAGGGCGCGCTCGATATTCTGGTGGTGAATGCCGGGATTGCCAAGCTGGGCGACCCGCTGGAGCTTGACCCGGACGATGTGGACCGGATGATCGACATTAACGTGCGTGGTCCCTACCATGCCTCGGTGGATGCGGCGCGGAAGATGAACGATGGTGGCCGGATTGTGATTATCGGTTCTGTAAATGGCGATCGGATGCCCTTTCCCGGTGGGGCAGCCTACGGGCTGACCAAGTCGGCGGTACAGGGCATGGTACGCGGTCTCGCACGGGACTTTGGCGAGCGAGGCATTACGGTGAATAACGTGCAGCCGGGGCCGGTGAATACGGACCTAAACCCGGAGGACGGGCCGATGAAAGATATGATGCATTCGTTTATGGCGATTAAGCGGCACGCCCAGCCAGAGGAGATTGCCGGGCTTGTGGCCTACTTAGTTGGGCCAGAGTCATCGATCGTGACTGGCGCGCAGCATACCATTGACGGTGGTTTTGGCGCGTAGGTGAGTGCACTTACGGGTCACCCGTTGCGATCGCACCCTCGAAATTAAGATTATCCACGGATTGCCTAGCCAAGCACCTTTTGCCGAACCAGAACCTGATTGAATAGGCGGTTAGTGTTTTGTCGCACCTGCCATGCTGAGGTCTGTTTCTGCGCTGCGGCGTCGCTTGTTTCTATCGGGGCTGATGGTCCTGGTGCTGCTGGGTGCGATCTCACTCAGCAGCCCAGCCCAATCTTCTGCTAAAACCCCCGTTGCCACTGGTCGCGGGGGTGCAGTCGCATCAGTTGATCGCGACGCGACGCAGGTGGGCATTGATGTGCTCAAAGCAGGTGGCAATGCCGTGGATGCGGCGGTGGCGACAGCAGCGGCGCTTGGCGTTACCGAACCCTTCTCTGCAGGGATCGGCGGCGGCGGGTTTATGATGATTCGTCAGCCGAATGGGCAGGTGGTGACGCTAGACGGGCGGGAGGAAGCCCCAGCGCTGACCACCCCTAATATGTTTGATGACCCAGACGAAACGGACGAACCGCTGCCCTACTTCCCCGAGCGGATTAGCAGCGGGCTGGCGGTGGGGGTGCCGGGGACGCTGCTGAACTGGGAAACGGCGCTGCGGCGGTATGGGACGCTGAGTTTGGGGGAGGCATTGCAGGGTGCGATCGCAGTGGCTGAGAACGGCTTCGCCATAGACGAGACCTTTGTTAGTCAAATCGAGCGCAATCAGGAACGGTTTGCTGCCTTTACCAGCACCCGCGATCTTTACCTGCCGGGCGGTGCACCGCCTGCGGTCGGCTCCCGCTGGCAAAACCCAGAATTGGCTGCGACCTATCGCCAAATTGCGGAACAGGGCACTAACGCCTTCTATCGAGGGGCGATTGGGCAGGCGATTGTCGATACGGTGCAGTCACCGCCAACGGTGCCAAACCCGTCCTTTCGCGTTTACCCAGGGCGGATGGAGATGGGCGACCTGGACCGCTACGAGGTGCGGGTGCGGCCACCGATTGTGAGCCGCTACCGGGGCTACGAAATATTTGGCATGGGGCTGCCCAGCAGCGGCGGCATCACGATTGCACAAACGCTAGAGCTGCTGGAGGACCTGCCGCTGAGTGCGCTACCCACCGCTGATGCTACCCATTACATTCTGGAGGCGTCACGACTGGCCTATGCCGACCGCAATGCCTATCTAGGCGATCCAGAATACGTGGACGTGCCGCTGCTGGGGCTGTTTAAAGCAGACTATCTGCGACGGCGGGCAGCAATGATGATGGAGAGGCGGGCCAGCGAGTCAGCCGAGGCTGGAAATCCCGTTCCGTTCCAGAACGATCCGAGTCCCAGTCTGACGCGGCAGCCTGCGGTGACGGTTTCTCACTCTCAGGAGGGGCTGTCAACCACGCATTTGACAGTGGCGGATGCGGCGGGGCAAGTCGTGTCCTACACGTTGACGATTGAGTCAACGGGGGGCTCGGGCATGGTGGTGCCGGGGTATGGGTTCATTCTCAATAATGAGCTGACGGATTTTGACCCGGTGGTGCCGCATCCGAATACGCCAGAGCCGGGGAAGCGGCCACGGAGTAGTATGTCGCCGACGATTATGGTTGGGGTGCCTGGCGATGATCGGATTTATGCGTTTGGTTCGCCTGGGGGGTCGACGATTATTACGACGGTGTTGGGGGTTATCAATAACTTGGTTGATTTTTATCAGGAATTGCCGGATGCGATCGCAGCGCCTCGATTATCGCAGCGCAATACGGCGGAGACGTTAGCGGAAATTGGGTTTGAGGAGGAGCCGTTGGCGGAGACGCTGGTGGGCTGGGGGCATCGGTTTAGGGTGACAGAAGAGATTGGGGCAGCAACGGGAGTGGTGGTTACGCCGGATGGGGAGATGACGGCAGTGGCGGAACCGTTTCGGCGAGGGGGTGGGGCGGCGATGGTGGTTGAGGAATGAGTTTTTGGGGTTGGTGGATCGTTGAATGTGCTGCGTGGGGTCAACTCCGTAGTCCCCACACCCCCTTAGCTTAGGGTGGGACGCCACCCTAAGAACCCCGTAATTGGGTTATCTCAATCAGTGATAGGTGAGGGGATGCCGGCTGGGTGGGTTTTATTTTTCTGGCTTTGGCAACAGCCCTAGTTATCCTGCTGGGCGAAGGGCCAGAAAAATAAAAAATCGATGTGGGTTGCCCTCTGCTCGAGACCTCTTGGGGGCGGACAAAATTACTGTGGCTTTAGCTTTTTGCTTGTGCTGACGACGCAAGCTGTGGGCCGTTAGTTGTTAGGGGCGACAAATTCGGCAGGCTCGAAAGCAGGATCTATGTTTTCAGAATGCGCTCGAGCGCATTCTGATCCACGTCGCCAATCGTCCCTCGAACCCCATTTGCTATATGCCAACCCGTACCTAACACCCTTTCGGGGGGGTGGGGGAGCCTGGGCCCCCACGTCAGGAGGGGGGCGGGGAGGAAATCCCCGCGCAGTACCTCAAAGGCTTCGACAACCCCAATCACTCAAACCCTCCCACTAACGATATATTTAAAGACTCATCTGTCTAAGTCCGGAGCCACCGCATTGACCTTCTCAGCAGAGGATTTCGCCCAAGCCCTCGCCCAGCAAGATTTCAACTTCCAACAGGGCAGCACCATCCAGGGCAAAGTATTCAGCCACACCCCTGAGGGTGCCTACGTCGATATCGGCGGCAAGTCCGCAGCATTCCTGCCTGTCAAGGAAGCCTCGATCGAAACTGCCGACCTGCCCCTCGACGAGGCGCTACCGCTCGACACCGAGCGGGATTTCATGATCATCCGCGAGCAAAACGCTGATGGTCAGGTCCTTCTATCCATCCGGCGGTTAGAAATTCAGGCCGTATGGGAGCGGCTGGTACAGCGCCAGGAAAATAACGACATCCTGGATGTGAAGGTTACAGGCACCAACAAGGGTGGAGTCATTGCTGAGGTCGAAGGGCTACGCGGATTTGTGCCGCGATCGCACCTCGTTGGCAGCAAAGACGACCTCGAAGCCTTCGTCGGCCAAACCCTGACCGTCGCCTTTCTAGAAGTGAACCCAGAGAGTAACAAGCTCGTCCTTTCTCAGCGCATTGCGGCCCGCACCACGGCCATGAGTGAACTGACCGAAGGTCAGCTGGTCGAAGGCACTGTTTCGGGAATGAAACCCTTTGGGGTATTTATCGACTTCGGTGGCGTGCGCGGTCTGCTACACATTAACCAAATCAGCAAGAGCTACGTGCCCTCGATGAGCGATGTCTTTCAGGTGGGCACCCCCATCAAGGCCGTCGTGGTCAATATCGACACCGAAAAGCAGCGCATCGGGCTGTCGACCAAGGTCCTCGAAAAATACCCCGGCGAAATGCTGAAAGACTATGACACCGTCATGGCCACCGCAGCCGAACGGGCCAGCGACCCCGCCAAAGTACTGGCGGAGCGAGACGCATAATGGCAACCGTATGGGAACTCGATTTTTACTCCCGGCCTATTCTGGATGAAAATCAGAAAAAGCGGTGGGAAGTGCTGCTGTGCGAGGGGGCGCAGTCAGTGAATGATCGGCCCGGCTTTCGCTACAGCCAGTATCTGGCGAATACAGAAGTCAACTCCATCGAGCTCAAAAAGGCCATTCAGGCAGCGATTGATCAGGCCCCGACGCCACCCGTGCGCATTCGTTTCTTTCGCTACCAGATGCAGAACATGATCAAGCGAGCCTGCGAAGATCTGGGCCTGCCGGTGCGGCTCAGTCGTCGGACGCTGATGCTGCAGAACTGGCTCGACGAGCGCCGCCAGCAGGTCTATCCTAACGAGCCTGGGTATCAGGGTGGGCAAAATCCATCGGTCCGGGCCCCGATTGAAGTGGCTCAGCCCCTACCCGACGCCCTGATCGGCCAGCAGTGGACCTTCGTCAGCCTGCCAGCTCAGGATTTCGATGAGATGCCCGAATGGGATATTGATTTTGGTGAAGGGTTTCCCCTGCCGCTGACTGGGGTTGACCCCCAAACACCGATTCCAGGCATCATTATCTTTTCTCAACGGGCGACCCCGCTCGCTGCCTGGATGTCGGGGCTAGAACTGGGCGCACTCAAGCCTCAAATCGGTGAGGTCTCCCGACTGCTGCTTGAGACCGGGACCAGCGATACCTGGATTTTAGAGCGGCTGAGCGATCCGGCCCTGATAAAAGAAGCTAAAAAGTTTGAAGCCGCCAAACAGCAGGCGAATGGGGTCCATTTTGTCGCCGTTCAGGCGAGTGCCGAGGCAGATGCGTTTGCCGGTTTCTGGCTGATGCAATCGCGGGAGTTTGGCTAATGACCGGGCCTGGCTTAGGGCGCAAACCCTGGTGGCAAACGCTGGCAATATACGCCCTGATGACGGGTATTGCAGCGCTGATGCTGCTGCCCCTATTTTGGCTGGTCAGTACGGCCTTCAAGTCGCCGACCGAGAATATTTTTGAGTTTCCGCCCCGGTTTCTGCCCCAGCAGCCGACCTTTAACAACTTTGTCGAAGTATGGCGAACCAATCCCTTTGGCACCTATTTTTTTAACAGTATTCTGATCGCGGTTGTGACTGTCGCGTTGAATCTGTTGTTCTGCTCGCTGGCGGCCTATCCTCTGGCAAGGCTAGTATTCAAAGGTAGAGAGGTGCTCTTTTCACTGATTGTTTCCACCATTTTGATCCCTTTTCAGATCATCATGATTCCGCTGTACATTCTCACTGTACAGCTGGGCTTAAGAAATACCTACTTAGGCATCATCTTTCCGTCACTGGCATCCGCCTTTGGGATCTTTCTCATGCGGCAGGCGTTTCAAAGCGTCCCGAAAGAGCTAGAAGAGGCCGCCCGCATCGACGGCTGCTCAGAGCTGGGCATCTGGTGGAATGTGATGATTCCCGCGGTCCGTCCGGCGTTGGTAACGCTGGCGATTTTTGTATTTATCGGCTCGTGGAGTGACTTTCTTTGGCCGTTGATTGTGTTGGACCGAGAAGAGTACTATACCCTGCCGCTCGGGGTGGCGCGGTTAGCCGGGAGCTTTTCGCTTGACTGGCGACTGATTGCAGCAGGATCAGTAATCTCGATTGCGCCGATTGTGGCCTTTTTTGTAGTTGCTCAGAGCTACATCGTGCCGACTGAAGCCGGTAGCGGCGTTAAGGGTTAGCGCGGGTGTCAAACCGGGTTCTTTAGAAAATAAATTCGAGCGTTAGCCAGTCGGGCCGATCGGGATGAATGTGCACGGCGCGGATAAACTCACGAAAGAAAAATCGTCGCTCGGGTTCTGAGAGGTCCTGCCAAAATTGGGGCAAGGCAACTGTCTTAAACAGCTCGGGAAGGTTGACAGGCGGCAGCTGGGCGAGTGCTTGTTCCGTTGCCGCGATCTCCGTTTTTAGCTGGTAAGTCCGCAGGTCAGCGGTGAGAACATCCAGCACGCCGCTATCTACCAGAGCAGGCAGCTGGGTCAGGACCTGTTGCTGGTCACGCAGGGTTTGGGTGAGCGCGGTCTTACGAGCGGTGGCCGTCGCGGGTGGGTGAGCAACGGCCTTTGGTAGTTCTGCACAGATCGTCTCGATCGTTTTTTGTAAGACTGTCTCGTATTGAAGCGAACGACAGTGGGGCTGACGGGAGCAGCTCGTTGGCTGTAGATATAGGTAGGTCTGTGTCTGTCGAGGCGATGAGACTCGCGTGATTTTCATCGCAGAGCCACAGGTTTGGCAGGTGACCAGACCCGATAGGGAGCGCGGTGCACTGGCCGTACGTGGCGGCAAAAACTGACTACGTCGCAGCAGTCGGTCTACCTGAGCCGCCTCTTCTGCAGTCAAAATCGGCTCGTGGGTCTGGGGAATGATGCCCCCATCTTTGTAGGCGGTATGGCCCCGGTACACCGGACTGGTCAGCCAGCGCTTGCCGGTTGAGGGAGAAATCTGCTTACCGTAACGCTGACCGATGTGGCGTACCGCACCGCGCAACGAGCCATAGAGAATGAACTGCTCAAAGAAGGCTTGGACAACGGTGGCCGCTGGCTTGTCGAGCTCGTAGCGAGATGGGCTCCGACGATAGCCGTAGGGGGCCTTACCCGGTGGCGGCAGGGACTTGAGACGTTTACGGGCATGCCCCCGCTGCAGTCGGCGCTGCAGCAGGCGTTGCTGTGCGGCAGCCAGCCGCTGTCCGGCATCGGCATCGGGCTGGGAAGCGTCGGACTCAACCTCAACCACGGCAATCCCCAACGCACCCAACTGTGCTAGGCGCTCGGTCAGTTCAGCCAGGGTCTCAGCCAGCGCGTCTAGGCAATGTACCAGGAGAGATTCCGGACGCTGATCGGGCGGTGCCTGCTGCAGATCGCTCAGTAGCTGTCGCAGCTCAGGCCGTTCCGGACTCAGATCCTGATAGATCTGATCAATCGGCTGCGGCCACCGGGCCATATCAGGGGGCGGACCCAGCAGCGGTTCGCTGTAGCAGTAGGCAATGGTCGTCAAAGGCAGCTGGCTCTTAATACGTAGCTGTAAACGGTTTCTTACGCCCCTTTATTCTGGCCTGTAGGCTAGCGTGGGGCTGGAGCAGGCGGTCAAATCTTAACTCGGGTAAACGGTTGTAGAGAAAGCTGGCCCCGCCTCCCTGATTCGCAGATTAGTCGCTAAGGTAACCACAGGTGAACGTCAGGGAAGCGTGATTTATGAGGGTGAGCACTTATCAATGGCTCGGTTGTTTAGCGGGGCTAGTTGCGATCGCAACCGCCTGTAACGCTTCCAAAGCACCTGAGCCGTCCACCGAAAAAGACACCGAGAAGAGTGCTGAAGTCGTCCCGGAAACGACCCCCGATGCGCCCACGGCAGCGGCCCCCAGCAATAGCCCACCGACCGGGCCGACTGACGCCGTCGAAATCCCTGAAGGGAGCGACCCCATTCCCCCGACCGACCAGCCCAGCCCGGTATCGGCCGAAAAGCAGGACTGCGGACAACTCGCCACCCAATCCGAAATCAACGCCTGCGCCCGAGCTAACTATGAGGTATCAGACCGTAGCCTGAATCAGGTCTATCAGACCCTGCGCGGACGGCTCTCGGCGAGTGACAAGGCTAAACTCACCACTGCCGAACAGGCCTGGATCGACTTTCGCGATGCCCAATGTGAATTTGAACGCAGCCGGTTCGAGGGAGGGTCGATTGCGCCCCTCATTCTGTCGAGCTGCCTAGAACAGATTACGGACCAGCGCATTGCCGAACTGCGCAGTCAGGATGGGGCAACTGAGTCCTACGAAGCGGCTGACGCCCGGCTCAATCAGTCCTATCAAGACCTGCGAGCGGTGATGGATGAGGATGTTTGGCCCCGTTTTCAGGCCGTCCAGGTCGATTGGCTCGCCTATCGGGATGCCAATTGCGAGTATGAGGCAACGGCAACGCTATACAGCGAAGAGCAGTGTCTGGCGCGGATGACAGCCCGACGAACAGAGCAGCTCGATGTGCAGCGGGAGCAATGGAGTTTGTAGGCAGCCCTGCTAGACCCTGCAGCTCCCGTGTTTGGCATCCTAAACATTCGAACGACAGGAAATGTGCGGATTAGAACATTCACATAACGAAATATCAAGGGGTGCACCTCATTCCCCGGACCAATCGTCTTCAATAGAATACGGTTTATTTTTTGAATAGCGAATATGCGGGCAACCTTCTTGGCGTTGGCGCTGATTCTGACGAACATGGGGGCCGTGCCAGTGACGTCGGTGCCCGTGTTAGCCCAGTCTCAAACCCTGGTTGAACAGCTGCAGTCGGGGCTTGACCAGCTAGAAAATGGTGATTGGGAAAGTGCGATCGCAACTTTTGATGCCCTGGTCCCGCAGCTGATTCAGCAGGGCGAGTCGGCGACGGCGGCTATCTTGCTCAATAACATTGGTAACCTCTACGACAACCTCGGGCAATACGACCCGGCGAGCGACTACTACCAGCGAGCGCTCGATCTTGCCCGCGACAGCGCCGATGTCGAGACCGAAGCCGTGGCGCTCAACAACCTGGGCCAGCTCAGCTACACCCAAGGCCGCTACTCAGAAGCGCTGACGCGCTATGAAGACGCCTTAGCGATTGTGCTTGCCGAGAATATCGAGTCGCAAAAAAGCATTCTCTACAACAATATCGGCGGCGTTTACAGCAGCCTGGGCGATGTGTCCCAGGCGCTGGACTACTACCAGCGAGCGCTCGCCGAAGCCGAACGGCTCGGTAACCGCGACTCAGAAGCCACCGCCTACGGCAATATCGGTAGCGCCTACACCCTCATGGGGCAGTATGACGAGGCGCAGCGGAGCTACGAAACTCAGCTGGCCATTGCCCGTAAGCTAGAGGATGCCTCGACCGAGCTGGTCGCCATTAACAATCTGGGACACCTCAACATCCAGCGCGGCCAGTACGACACGGCCCTGCAGCAGTTTGAACAGGCGCTGGCTATCTCTCGTCAGCTCGCGCAGCCCTATACCGAAGCGGTTCTACTCAACAACATTGGCCAGGTCTACGAACGCCAGAGCGACTACGCGACAGCAGAGACGTTCTATCGAGATTCACTGGTGCTGCGGCGGCAACTGGGCGATGCGGCGGGCGAGGCCACTACGCTCAACAACCTGGCCGCCACCTACGTGGCCCAGGGGCGCTACGGCGAGGCCACCGATCGGTTCCAGCAGGCGCTGGAGATTGCCCAACGTATTCAGAACCCGCTGATCGAAAGCACGACTCTCAGCAATCTGGGGCTCGCCGCCGACAATCAGGGCGACTACGATAGGGCGCTGGGCTACTATCAGCGGTCGCTCGAGATTCGTGAGCAGATTGGCGATCGCGAAGGTGCGGCCATCACCCTCAACAACATCGCAGCGGTCTATCACGTTCGTCAGGACTATGACCAGGCGCAGCGGCTTTATCGAGACGCGATTGAGGTGGCCGAGGCGATGGGTCTGCAATCACTAGAAGCCTCAGCGCTAAATAACCTGGGCAATATCTACGATGACCTGAGCGACTATCCCCAGGCACTGGATTACTATGAGCGCGCGCTGTCGATCTATGTAGGGCTGGGAGAGGTCGCCGGTCACGCCAACGTGTTGAGCAATCTAGGCTCCACCTATCTCTCTCAGGGACAGTACGCACAGTCTTTGGGCACCTTCGAAACCGCACTCTCGCTACGGCAAGACATCGGCGATCGCGCAGGCGAGAGCATTACCCTTAACAACGTCGGCAAAGCCTATGAGGCGCTGGGGCAGCCGGAGCGGTCTTTGAGCTACCACCAACAGGCGCTGGCGATTCAATCCGAGCTGAATCTGCAGCTCGAACAGGCGATTAGCTGGGGTAACTTGGGCGTCACCTACATCCGCCTAGACCGATACGACGATGCCCAGCAGGCGCTGCAGCAGTCTATCGATCTGTATGCTGAACTGGGGATTCCGTCCGAGGGGCGGACAGCGCTGGGAAATTTGGGCTTTCTCTACGACGAACAGGCCCAGTACGCCCAGGCACTCGACTACTATCAGCAAGCCCTGGCTTTGGCTGAAGCGGCGAACGACCGGATTGAGTCAGCGACGCTGCTCAACAACATCGGACTGGTCTACATTGTGGAATCCCAGTTTGAGCAGGCTGAAGCCGTCCTGACCCAAGCGCTGAGCATTCAAAGAGAGATTGGCGATCGCGTGGGCGAAGGGGTCACCCTGACGAACCTGGGCCGTAGCTACCTGGATGCGGGCAATCTGGCCGCTGCGGTCGACCCGCTAACGGGGGCTATTGAACTATGGGAATCGCTACGGCCAGGACTGGGCGATCGAGATAAGGTCTCTCTGTTCGACACCCAGGCCAGCACCTACCGTCACCTGCAGGCGGTGTATGTGCAGCAAAATCGCCCGGAGCTGGCCCTGGTGGTGGCCGAGCGGGGACGCGCTCGGGCCTTTGTCGAACTGTTGTCAGGCCGGCTAAACAGGACCGCGAACGGGGCATCAAACGGAGCCGCTGCCGAGGAAGCGTCCGTTGCCGCCCCCGATTTGGCCGCCCTACGACAGGTGGCGGCTGAGCAGCAGGCTACGCTAGTGGAGTATTCGATCATCGAGACGGCGTCGGTACCGCAGCTCTACGTTTGGGTTATCGAACCGTCAGGCGAGATCCACTTTCGCCAGGGTGACTTGCCGGACGTGCCGATTGAGCAGTGGGTCAGCGCGAGCCGTCAGCGGCTAGGCATTCGCGGGGCATTTGCGGCTGAATTTGCCCGGGCAGCTACGCCCCAGGCCGAGAGTGATGCAGCGCTACAGACGTTATACGACTATTTGATTGCACCGGTTGCCGATCTGCTGCCTGCCGACCCTGCCCAGCGGGTCGTGTTTATCCCGCAGGGGCCGCTGTTCCTGGTTCCGTTTGCCGCGCTGCAGTCCCCCGATGGCAGCTATTTAATCGAGCAGCACACGATTTTGACCGCGCCCTCGATTCAGTCACTGGCGCTGACCCGCCAGCTTCGGCAGCGGCAGTCAACCGCGTTGGCTAGCCAGCCCGTCATTGTGGGCAATCCCACGATGCCAGCACTGCCCGGCGTCAGCGAGGAGCGACTGGCAGCGCTACCGGGGGCTGAGCAAGAAGCCAGTGCGATCGCAACCCTGCTCAACACCCCGGTCCTGACCGGCTCAGCCGCCAGCGAAGCCACCATCACCCAGCAGCTGCCCGAGGCCAGCGTGATCCACCTGGCCAGCCATGGCCTGCTGTCCTACGGCACCCCAGAAGCATTCGGCGTGCGCGATCTGCCCGGTGCGATTGCCCTCGCGCCTGGCAGCGGCGAAGACGGCCTGCTGACGGCAGGCGAAATCATCGACCTCGCGCTCTCTGCCGAGCTGGTTGTGCTCAGCGCCTGCAACACCGGGCGCGGGCGCATTACTGGAGACGGCGTGGTGGGGCTGTCGCGAGCCTTTATCGGAGCCGGTGTGCCGAGTGTGGTGGTCTCGCTCTGGGCCGTCCCCGACGCCCCGACCGCAGACCTGATGACGGCTTTCTACACCCAGCTACAAACGACCCCCGACAAGGCCCAGGCTCTGCGTCAGGCAATGCTGCAAACTCAAGCAGTCCATCCCGATCCGCGCGACTGGGCCGGCTTCACCTTGGTCGGTGAAGCCGAATAGAGTCGGGGGTTCAGTCCGGATGTTTAGCAGAACACTACCAGGGCAACACCTCGCCGTTGGCGTGCCAGAAGGTCCCCGTATTTGCCATAGAAAGCGCGTCAATGCGAGCCAGCAGTCCGGTCACAGACTCAGCTGTTGTAATGCCCGAAAAGGCCGTCATGCGAGTTTGCACTAGGCCAGGGTGCAGAATGCCCACGGCAATACCGCGGGGTCTGAGGTCGTGGGACAGCGATTTACCCGCCATCGACAGCGCCACCTTCGACATCCGATAGCCGTAGGAACCGCCGGAGGTATTGTCGTCGATTGAGCCCATCCGACTGGTCATGAAAATCACCTTGGAGCCCTGCTTTAGGTTGGGGAGGAGCGCTTTCGTCAGCCGCAGTGGCCCCAGTGCGTTCACTTCGAACTGCCTGCGAATGCTCTCCACTTCTAGGTCGGTCAGCGTGACCCGCTCGATAATTCCGGCGTTGTTAATGAGTACATCCAGAGGCGTTCCCTCTAGCCGCTGCGCCAGCGACTGCAGCGAGTCTGTTTGGGTAATATCCACATCCGCTTCGATTCGAACATCGAGCGCTTTAAGTTCCTCAGAGGGCGTTCGACAAACGGCGATGACCGATTCCCCCCGTGCCTGTAGCTGCCTGCAATACTCCAGCCCAATACCACGATTGGTGCCGGTAACAAGATAGGTGGCCATAGGACTTTGCAGGAAAAAACAGCTCGATTCAGACCATAGCCGATCAGGGAGCGCGTCCCCATAGAGATAGGCCAAGCATCTGCATCAAAAATGTTTATGGTGAAGCGCAGCTGCTGGCTAAAACGACACATTCGACTTTAGTCGATTGGCAAGTATCAAATTCAGTCGATATTTTGGAGGAGTGATGTCAGCGGTCAAGCTCTAATTCTTTAGGGTTCGCCGAGGTCACCATTCCCCTTGGTGTTCAACATATATCCTGTCAGCAACGCTCTCTGTGCTTCGGCTAGGGAGCTTTTTTTTGCTGTATTTTTGCCCGGTTTCAATCAGGGAATGTCTTCAATGTACGCCTCCTGACCCTGCAGGTTTCGCAGCGAAAGCCCCGCTTCAAGGACGTAGGGCGACTGCCCGCCCGTTAGGGGAATCACCAGCCGACCTGGATGCGGGCTGTTGAGTAGGGATAGGAGCGTTTGGGCAGTTGAGATCGCATCTGGCCCCTGCCATCGTGCCAGCCATACCTGCGCCCCTGCCAAACCCATGCGCTGGGGTAACCCGGTCTTCATCACTTCGAAGGCGGCTTGGACAATGTCCTCTAGGGGAATTGAGCCCAGCGTCCCGGCAGTTTTAGCATCTCCCCAGACGAGCAGCTTAGCGCCCGCCGGACAAATCGCTTCGTCCGGGTTACTGATGACCGTCGCCACCACCACCGGCCCCTCGTTTAGCCGATCAGCAAGCGTTTGGTAGAAAAGCGACCAATCCGTAGTAAAAGCGTGGGTCATGTATTAATTTACGCTTCGTTAGCAGCAAAATCAGGCCATCGTCACCCAAAATAGGGAACGGCATCAGGCCGAGCCCCGCACTGTCTGCAGTTTTACCAGAACAACGTTTCCCATGCTGCCCAGCCTATTAACGTCAAATCTATCTATCTCGAATCGATCTGACCATAGCGCTTCCCGTTGTCGAGTGGGCCGATCGCTGCTGATGTGGGCAGCTGGAGTTGCTGTGTTGGGGGTTGCGATCGCAACCCCAGCCCAAACGTTTGAGACCCCAGCGGTTGTGTGCAGCTATAACCCAGACAGCGAGCGGCCCAATCCCCTGGGCATGCGGGCCTTCGTTCAGCTCAGGCAATACGCCGATAGGACAACGGTCACCTACGAGCAGTTTCCCGCTACCGTCTCTGGACCGGCTGAGATACCGGCCACCATTGAGTTGGTGCGTACGCTGACGTTCTATAACGTCGATACCGATACCGCTCGGCAGCTGCTTCTCAGCGAGTCTACCTATTACGAGGAACTGTTGGGGGAGTCAGCTCCTGAAGGTTTTGGCCCGGTCGATCAGGTTTTGGTCTGCCGGACGGTTGATGCCAGTCCACCGCCCGAAGTGTCGGACCCAATGCCACCCGCCGAAGCCCCCCCTGAAGCGACACCTGGCCCTATTCCGACCATTGCTTCGCTGCCCGATGGCAACTACCGCTACTGGTCCGCCGAGTCAGACCTGCGCATCGTGACCGAGGATGAGCTGCTGAGCCAGGGGGGCGCGTTGTTCTTGTTCAAGAAGACGGGCGACCAGATTATTGGCGAGTTTGGCTACATCGACGGGTTGGGGCTGTGCGTCAGCGGTCGGGTCAGCGGCAACACGATTCTGGGACGGGCGGTTAGCGATGCACCCGGTGCGGTGACCGTTCAAAATACCTTCGAACCCTGGGGGCCTGCCGGTTTTTTGCAGGTTCTCAGCAGTGAGCGCGAGGGCAACCTCACCCGCTACAGAGGCGCGCTCTTAACCCTTGACGGCTTCTCTCGCATTAACGCAGGTACCCGACTGCCGCTAGAAAGCTGCCCCTAGGTCATGGCCCCTGAATGAAACGAGGCCGATCGAACTCGGCTTGGGCGGCGGTCACCTGAGGACGAAACGCACAGCTGTCGAGGTGGTCATTGACTAGGCCCATCGCCTGCATGAAGGCGTAGGCGGTCGTCGGGCCCACAAACGACCAGCCCCGCTTTTTTAAGTCTTTGCTCAGGCGGGTTGAGGTGGGGGTTTTCCCCAACTGGCTCAGGGTCGTGTAGTCACAGACAGCGGGGCGTTCGGAATCGGGGGGGGCGTACTGCCAGAAGTAGGCCGCCAGCGAGCCCGCTTCATTGGCCAGGTCACAGGCGCGCTGAGCGTTGTTGATAGCTGAGGTGATCTTGCCTCGGTGCCGGACGATGCCCGCATCCTGCACCAGCCGCTCCACGTCTTTCTCGGTATAGCGGGCGACTTTCTCAAAGTCAAACCCGTTAAACGCCGCCCTAAAGTTGTCTCGCTTGCGCAGAATCGTCAGCCAGCTCAGCCCCGCCTGAAAGCCCTCCAGGCAAATCTTCTCAAACAGGTGCACATCATCGCTGACCGGCTGTCCCCATTCGGTATCGTGATAGGCCAGGTAGTCCGTGTCCGTGCCTGGCCACCAGCAGCGAGTCCGTCCGTCGTCGCCGCGAATGAGCCCCGCGTTTTCGGTAGATAAATCGAGTGAAGTCATAAAAATAGGAGATGAGTCCGGTAAGCCCCGTGCGAGTGGTACAGTCACTTCGAGAATGCTAGCTTACCGACAGAACTATTTATTTAGTGAGCAGGGCCAAGCGATCAATGGCGGCGTTGAATGCAGACGTACTGACATTTGAAGAGTTTGCGATGGGGGAATCGCTGCCGCTATCGACAATTCATGGTGCCGTATTGGGCTTTTTGCGATCGCGCGATGATGTGGTTCTTTTCGGGGCTCAGGCTGTCAACGCCTGGGTTAGTGAACCTCGGATGACGCAAGACATTGACCTGCTCTCGACTCAAGCGTCTGAGCTAGCCAGTGAAATCCGTCAGTTTTTGTCCGATCAGTTTCAAATCGCTGTTCGAGTTAGGGAAGTCAAGTCAGGTTTAGGCTACCGAATTTATCAGCTGCAAAAGTCGGGCAACCGACATCTGGTGGATATTCGGTCGGTAGACCTTTTGCCCCCTGCCCAGCGCATAGAGCGTGTCCTTGTGATGGAACCCACTGAGCTGATTGCTCAGAAAGTCGTTGAAATATACGGCGCTTACTGGAAGCGACGCGGCAAGCCCAAGGCCGGTACCGACTGGCGGGATATCGCGATGCTGCTATTGACCTTTCCTGAACTTAAGATCGATCCGGGCCCGGTCACCGAGCGATTGATCGCAGCGAACGCAGAGTCTGAAATTCTGACAGCTTGGAGAGATTTAGTGAAGCAAGAAATCCAGCCTGTTGACGAGGAAGAGGATTTTTGAGGTTGCTGAACTCAGTAAGCGGGGAAAATCATTAGTTCAGCGCATTCACAAAATCTGCCTGTACGTCTCTCGGGATGGGCCATTCTTCGTTATCGCCGCCGATCTGCACTCGACGAATCGCGACGTAGTCTTTGTCGAACTGCTGCAGGGTGTTGATCAGTACGTCTAGGGCGATCGCATCGGTCGTGCCCAGGTCGAACCAGCACCGTGCCCAGGTGCCCTGAAACTGCACCTCCGACATGTTGTGCATCACTGACATGAGGCTGTCGTCTGCCGCATCCTGGCTATAGTTCAGATAGCTGATGTCGAGCCCGGTCTCCTGCACCTGTACGTTTTCAGCGTTGAAGCCGCCCAACTTGCCTAAAAAGAACCAGGAGTTAAAAATTTCCTCGATGTACTGCTGCTCCATCTGGGAAGGCACCGTGTCAAATTCCAGCCAGATCCAGAGATTGAAAAAGTCGCACTCGCTGAAGTGAATATCCATTTCCCATTTCCTCTGTGGCGGCAGCTATACAATGAATAGCGATAGTGTAACCTCTGAAATCCTCAATAATGGCAGACTGGCTTGAGCATAGCGTGTATGTCGATTTGGACGTGCCCATCGATTTGGTGTGGCGGCTGTGGTCCGATCTCGAAGAAATGCCGAAATGGATGAAGTGGATTGACTCGGTCACAATTCTGGATGATGATCCTGAACTGTCTCGCTGGAAGCTGGCTTCAGGTATCTGGCAGTTTACCTGGCTCTCGCGCACGCTCAAGGTCGTGCCTCACCAGATTTTGCAGTGGGAGTCGGTGGATGGCTTGCCCAACCGGGGGGCCATTCGGTTTTATGACCACAAGGGCAAAAGCACGGTCAAAATGACCATCGCCTACGCGATTCCCAGTGCCCTGGCGCGGATCATGGACAACGGCTTTTTACGGGGCATTGTGGACTCCACGCTGCAGGCAGACCTGGAGCGCTTTCGTCAGCACGCGCTGGCGGCCTACGCGACTGAGCAGGTGGCCTAGCGCGAGTGCGGGTGTTCCCCGACGCTAGAACGGATAAATCTAAACAAGTACAGGTTTGATTTGAAATCGTGGCAGAAGGAACTGTCAGGGAATTTGACGGTGAGCAGGCGCTGGCGC
The DNA here is from genome assembly GCA_039817185.1 of Cyanobacteria bacterium J06648_16. Taxonomy (GTDB): domain Bacteria; phylum Cyanobacteriota; class Cyanobacteriia; order Phormidesmidales; family Phormidesmidaceae; genus CAWUKV01. The sequence continues at coordinate 69,498 of JBCBWI010000018.1, forward strand.
TGTTGCGATCGCACGCCTTTGAGGACCTGTTTCTCACCTGTCTAGGCTGGCAAAAGTGCGAGCCCAAACGCACCGTTACGACTCGCGTCTTCAAGCAGGCTTACCGCTGCCGCTGCATTGCCCAGCGCGGCACCACTACCGTCTGGCAAATTCGGGTCAACCGCTCGGTTAAGCTCGATCGGCGGATCCGCAGGCGGCTCTACACCAAACTGCACCAAAGTGACCCGTATCCGCTACTAATTTTTTGCGATCGCAACCACCATCGCAGCCTTTGGCACTGGCATCAGCCCCTGGGCGAGGGCGATCAGCCTCGGAGCCTAGTTCACATTCCCCAGCAGCCTGACTGTCAGTGGCAACCACGCCTGCAACAGCTGCACAACTACACCACCGGTCCGATTACGCTCCTACCCGACTGGCTACCCGAGCCAGACGCTGCCATCGCCGCCTGCCAAGCCCAGGTGCAGCAGCTAGACGCCGCGATTGGAGGCATCGAAAATGCGCGCGATCGCACTGCCTATGCCGCCCTCATCCTGACCCGACTGATCGCCGTCTTTATGATGCAGCGGCAGGGCCTGCTGGACGGCGGCGATACCTGGTATCTGCACAACAAACTGGGTCAATGTCAGCAGCTGGGCCGCGATCGGTACTTCTCGACGGTGATCCAACGCCTGTTTCAGCAGGGATTTTCGCTCCCGGCCTCAGAACGGTCGGTGCTAGCCCAGCAGTGTCTTGGGGCGGTGCCCTTTCTCGGTAACCTGTTCGACCGCCATCCGCTAGAGCAGCGCTACCCCCAGGTTGATATTCCCGACGCGCCCTTCGAGTCGGTTCTAGTATGGTTTAGCGAACCCGTCTGGGAGACGATGGGGAACCCCTGGGGGTCAGCGATGGTGGGGCGGCTGTTAGAGCAGCAGATTGCGCCACCGCAGTACGCGACGCCGCCAGCGGTCGTGGCCGAGTGCGCTACGGTGATTGACCGCTATGTGATGCGCCAGCTGGGGGTGCGATCGCAAGACGGGATCACGCTAAATGACTTGCTGTTTGAGGGCGAAACCGCGATCTGTCGGCGGTTGATTCAGGACGTGCTGCCCCAGCTGACAGTCCTGGACCCGGCCTGTGGCACCGGCCCCTTTTTGGTCGCCGCACTGCAGCGACTGATTGACATTTACTGCAGCGTCGTGGGCCATCTAGAGCGTACCCAGGACGCCCAGCTGACGATCTGGCTGACGGGACTGGCAGCGGACTATCCCTCCAAGCTGCAGGGCATCTGTCGCCGCCTGCTGCGCAGCGCCATCTATGGTGTTGACCGGTTGCCGGCTGCCGTAGAAACGACCCGGCTCCAGCTGCTGCTAACGCTGATCACCGTTGCCCAGACCCCAGCAGAGGCGACCTCGTTGCCGGGCCTGGAGTTTAATATTCTCACGGGCAACAGCCTGATTGGCCTGATTCGGGTGGACGAAGCCGGATTTGACCGGGGCCGGGGCAAGCGGGCTGATGTGCTGCAGGGCAACCTGCTACAGCCGCTGGTGGCCGACAGTTATCGCGCGATTCTGGCCGAAAAAAACGTTACCTTGGAGCATTACCGCGCCCAGACCTCGCTGCTGCAAGAGCATGCCGACGTGCCCGCCTATGCCCAGCAGGCCTTTCTCCGCCACAGCATTCGCAAGCTGGATCGGCAGGCCCAGACTAAACTCAACCAGCTGCTGCTGCAGGAATTTAGCCAGAAGCTGGGCATTCACTTCAAAGAGACCCAGCTGACCGATCGGCCCCAGCGCCGCCTGATCACGCTCGAAGACCTAGACGTGGTGATGCCGTTTCATTGGGGTTACGCCTTCAACCCGGTGATTGAGCAGGGTGGGTTTAGCGTGATTGTGTCGGCCCCGCCCTGGGGCCGCTATAAGCCAACGGTTGAGGAATTTTTTCAGCAGTTCAGCGACATTGCCCAGGCCTACTCAATGGACGAGGTCAAAACCACCAAGCAGGCCCTGATTGAGTCTGACCCAGATCTGGCAGAAGCCTGGCTGTTTTACCAGAGTCAGTTTTCCTTTGTCACCGACTACTTTTACCGCACCGAACAGTATGCTCACCAGAGTGCGAAGGTCGAGGGTCGGCAGGTGCGATCGCACCCCCGATTAGACTGGCTCTTTACCGAACAGTGCTGGCAGCTGCTAGCGCCTCAGGGCCGCTGCGCCCTGGTTATTCCCAGTGCGATCGCCACCGAGCCTAAGGCCGAAACCCTCAAAAACTGGCTACTCAAAACTGGCAAGCTCAAGTTTCAGCCGCTGCCCACCGATGATCGAACGCTGCCCCCGTTTAACCTTGTCTGGCTACGGAAAAGCAGCCGTAAGAAGCCCCAGCCGTAACTAAACAATATTCACTAACCATCCTTAACTAAATATTAAACGCACCCTGTACCGTTCTTAGTGCCCTTGTAGTACTCTCCTGGTTGGTGAGGTCGGACGTGCTGCGTGCAGTGCACAGAGAGCGGCCAGCACACAGGTGGGGATGTGAGCAGTTATAGAATCGGGCAGGTTTTCAGACAGCCGGTGAGGTGGTTTGCGCTGGGTCAAACGCAGTCTGCATCGAAGCAGGGTGGGGCAATGCTGCTGGGCGCGGCGGCGATGCAGGCAGTCGTCTTGGTCACCAACGGTCAACCAGGGTTGCCGGATATGCCGACCCCAATAACCGCTGTCTTGGGTGCTACCCCCGCCGAAGCGATCAGTACGGTCAAGTTTTGGCCGGTGCTGCCCGACGAAGGTGAATCAGTCGAATCGGATACGGCAGATAACGAGAGCGGGGCGGCGCTCTGCCCGTCGCCGCTGCTGACCGCCAGCGCCCTCGGTGACTACTGGCAGGTGGGTCAGACCTGGACGCAAAGCGCCCACAGCTACGCCCAACAGGCCATTGGCACCTTTGGCCCAGTGCTGTCGGCGGCGACCCAGCCTGCTTTGTGGCCTAACATTCACGAGCGGGCCCAGCGGGCCCGGGTCCCCATCCTCATGTATCACGACATCTTGCCTGAGATGCAGGTGTTCTTCGACGTCACCCCCGAGCAGCTGGAGGCTGATTTTGAGCTGCTCAAAGAGAATGGCCTAACGCCCATCAGCCTGGACCAGTTGGTGAACCACCTACGTACCGGTGTTCCCCTGCCCGAAAAGCCGGTACTCCTGACCTTTGACGACGGCTACGTGGGCCACTACGAGCACGTGTACAAGCTCATGCGCCGCTACAACTATCCCGCAGCCTTCTCGATTTTTACGGCCAAACCCGACGGTGACGTGGTGGGCCGCTCTACCGTCACCTGGGATCAGCTGCAGACCATGGCTGCTGACCCGCTGGTCACCATTGTCTCCCACGGGGTCAATCATCCGCCGGACCTGCGCGAGCTGTCTGACGAAGACCTACGCTGGGAGCTGGAATACTCCAAAGCGCGGTTAGAAGAACAGCTGGGTGTTCCCATCCACTACTTCACCTACCCTGAGGGGAACCACGACGAACGGGTGATGCTGGCTGCAGAGGACGCGGGTTACCAGGCAGCACTGGCGATGGACGATATCGACGAGCGCATGGCGGGCGACTCGGACAGTTTGCTCAATATCTCCCGATTCGGACAGTCCCAGCTCGAAAACGTGATCGACCTGGCCTGGGGCGGGCCGAACCTCGCCAGCTGGACGGCGACGTTTGACTTTAACAGCCCCATCCAGCGTCAGCGCATTCGCGATGATGTGCCGGTTACCCTTATCAGTGGGGGCAAGCCAGTGACGATTCATGCCGACAGCCGGTACCAGGTGCAAGATATCATTGCAGGGACCGATGCGATCGCAGCCGTTGATGGCGCCTTCTTCTCGCTTAAGTATCTCGATTCCAATACGATGATTGGACCGATCTACAGCCAGTCTACCGGCGAGTTTGTCCCCGGTAACAGTGGCGAAAACAAGCTGCTGGTTGGTCGCCCTCTAGTTCTGATCAGCGATACCGATGTGAAGTTCGTGCCCTTCGATCCCGGCATCCACAACACGCTGGCTGGCATCCAGGCCGAAATGCCGGACGTAACCGATGCCTTTGTCGGTGCGGCCTTTTTGGTGCGCGGCAATGAGCCCCAGCCCGACGAAGCCTTTGGCGATTTGTTTGACTTCAACGCTGCCCGTCACCGCGCCTTTTGGGGCATCAACGAGGCCGGTCAGCCCGTCGTGGGCGTCACCCACGCGCCGATTGGCTCCGTCGACCTGGGCGAGCTGCTCTACCGCAACGGCCTGCAGGACGCGGTGATGCTGGACTCGGGGGCCAGTACGTCCCTCGCCTACGAGGGCGAGTCGCTGGTGGGCTACATTCCCCGTCCTGTGCCTCACGTAGTGGCGCTGGTGCCGCCCGGTAACAGTGTCGCCGCAGGCTTAGACGCGGCTGACTGCACCGTTGTTGCCGAGGCCCAGCCATGAAGCTGGCAAGACGATTTCATCCGGCCTATCTGCTGCTGCTCACCTGGGCCTGTCTGACCGTATTGCTGGCCCATGTAGCCCTGACCCAAGCCTGTCTGCCGAGCCCGCTGAGTCCATTGATGGGCGTGCTCAGACCCAAGGGAACGGCAATCACGACAGCAGGCAACGAGACTGACTGGGGGCTTGCGGCCGCCTTCCAATCGGTGGGCCAGTTAGGGAGTCCGGCGGTCGCCAATGAGATCGCGTTTGGGGCCGGGCCGACGTCTGCATCATCGACAGCAGCATCCGAGGCGGCTATCCCTGAGAGAGCGCAGTTTCTGGGCCACTATGCCTACGCCGAAATTCACCCTGTGCGGCTGATGACTGTGGGCAGCTATACGGCCAACCGCGTCCAGCGTTTTGAGAAATTAGACAAGGCGACGGGCCAGGCTCTGATGAAGATGATCGACGCAGCTCGCCGCGACGGGGTTTGGGTCGTGCCGATTTCTGGCTTCCGTGATATCGAAGAACAAGGTCGCCTGTTTGACTTCACCAAAGAGCGAACGGGGTCTTTACGCCGGGCGGCCCAGTCTGTCGCGCCACCGGGCTACAGCGAACACCATTCTGGCTATGCGGTGGATCTCGGCGACGGCCTGGCCCGTGCCAAGGATGTTAGCGCCTACTTTGAAGAAACCGATGCCTTCCGATGGCTGGCTCGTCGAGCCGGGGAATTCGGCTTCGAGCTGTCGTTTCCTAAAGACAACGACCAGGGCGTTACCTACGAACCCTGGCACTGGCGCTATGTGGGCTCACGGGCAGCCGCCACCACCTTCGGCAAAGTGCTGCCGTAATCCAGCACTAACTCGCCTGCCTTGGCCCGGTAAACTCTTGGCAGATATCCTCTCAGCGCATGACAGATAATTCTTTGAGTGAGAACGGGACTGGTGAATCGATGCCGACAACCGCAGACGTTTTGACCATTCGCTACAAGACCACTTTAGGCTGGGGCTTTGTGGCGCTGGGTCTGCTGAACATGGGGCTGGGAATCTGGCTGCTTTTGCTCGGACAGCTGATCTCAGCCGGTATTATCGGCATCCTGCTATTGGGCATCGGTTATCTGTACCTGAAGCGACCTTACTTTGAAGTCCGCCAAGACCGGATAACTCTTTACAACCTGTTAGGGAACGTGGTGAAGCGCTATCCCTTGACGCCACACGAGCAGCTGACCACAGACGGTAAAAAGTTACTGATTGAGCAGGCTGGAATGACGCGAAAGGTGGCCGTCAACCGTTTTTTGATCAAGAACGAAGATTGGGCGTCCCTGGAAAGCCGGATTGGTTCTAGGGCTTAGCCCTGGATAACGGCCTAGGGTAGGGGCGCAGGGCCGCGTCCCTACCGGATACCTGCTGCCCCCTATACGGTGACCGGCCGGACCCTGACAGCGTTCATGGCTTCAGCCAGGCGGCGAACGGCGGCCACCATCGCCACCTCATCGTTGAGTTTGTTCACCGCCGACCCGACTCCGACGCCTGAAGCGCCAGCTGCGATCGCAAGTCCCACGGTCACATCTGACAGACCCGACGCACACAGCACCGGCACCGACACCGCCCGCGAAATCTCGTAGGCGGCGGCCAGAGTCGGCGCAGCCTTTTCCATTAGGCCCAGCGTGCCGCTATGACCGGGCTGACTGCTGGTACCGCCCTCGGTTTGAATCACGTCCGCGCCTGCTTTAACCAGCGCTTCGGCCAGCTGTACCTGGGCATCTAGGGTCAGAATGTGAGGCACGGTCACGGATAGCATGATGTCAGGAAATTCTGCCCGCGTCTGGTGGGTCAGCGCCAGTACTTCGTCGGCCTCAAAGCGAATGCCCTGGGCATAGAAAGCATCGAAGTTACCGATCTCGATTAGGGCAGCCCCAGCGGCAATCGGGGCACGAAATTTTTCGACCTCAACGGCGGAAACGCAGATGGGTAGATCGACCTGCTGGCGTACGGCGCGGACAAGCCTGGCGTCGGCTGCCATATCCAGGAACGTTGCACCGCCCAACTGCGCAGCTCGTGCGACAGCCATTACGTTGTCAATACGGAAATTGTTAAGACCGCTGATAATCTTGAGGGCGCGGCCCTGGTCGAGCGCCGCCTGAAGGGTGGGTAACATCATGGGTGAGTTGCTTGTAGCTACGCGCCCCATTTTGCCAGAGCATGTGGCGGCGAATGATTACGGATGTTTGCGCATCGCTCTATCTTTGAAGCAAGGACTAAAGCTGGGCCAAGATACTCCGCTTGACCTCGTCCGGTGACTGGTTGCCGTCGATACGAATGAGCCGCTGTCGATGTTCGTAGTAGTCCAGCATCGGCACCGTGACTTCTAGCAAGGTTTCGATGCGACGCTTCACTGCCTCCGGGCTGTCGTCGATCGCGCCTCGATTTTGCGATCGCACCACCAGTACCGCTGCCGGTACCTCCAGCCAGATGGCCTTATCCACTCGCTGCCCCGCTGCATCGAGTAAAAAATCCAGCTCTTCCGCCTGAAACGCCGTCCGCGGATAGCCGTCTAAGATCCATCCCTGAGCGGCATCGGGCTCGTTCAACCGTGCCTGGATCAGGTCAATCATCACCCGGTCTGACACCAGCTCCCCCTTCTCCAGGGTGGCGGCTACCTGCTGCCCCAGGTCGGACCCCGCCGCCACTGCCGATCGCAAAATTTCGCCTGTGGAAATAGCCGGAATACCAAACTGCGCACTTAGCTTCTCTGCCTGGGTGCCTTTGCCCGATCCCGGTCCGCCTAGAATCACCAACCTCATGTCGTTGCTCCCTCACTACGTCAGTATTCATCAATGGCTGTACACACTATCAAACTGGCTCGAAGCTATCCTGTCTACCGTCGAGTCCTGCTGCTGAGCCGTCCCCTGACGCTTAGTCAACTACCCATTGCCCTTACTCGTTTGCCCGTGATACAATCACAGACCGTGTCAATCAAGCCAACCCATGCCCAAGCTTAAGTCTCGCAAGGCAGCTGCTAAGCGCTTCCGCCGCAGCGGCAGCGGCAAAATCATGCGCCGCCGCGCCTTCAAAAACCACCTGCTCGAACACAAGAAAACCAATCGCAAGAGCCGCCTTTCCAAGGCTGCGGTTGTGGACGAGACCAACGTCGATGCGGTAGAAGGCATGCTGCCTTACTTGTAAGGCCAAATCCAATATTTCACTCAACTCTATTTAGACTAGGACACCTCAAATGGCACGTGTAAAGCGCGGCAACGTTGCTCGTAAGCGCCGCAAAAAAATTCTCAAATTGGCCAAGGGCTATCGCGGTTCTCACTCCAAGCTGTTTCGCACGGCGAACCAGCAGGTGATGAAGGCGCTGCGCTACGCCTACCGCGATCGTCGTCGCAAAAAGCGCGACTTTCGCCGTCTGTGGATTGCGCGCGTCAACGCCGCTGCTCGCATGAATGGCACCACCTACAGCCGACTGATTGGCGATCTGAAGAAGGCCAATATCGACCTGAACCGCAAGATGCTGGCGCAGATGGCCATTCTCGATCCGACCAGCTTTTCTAAGGTCGTTGAGCTAGCCGGTAGCAGCAAGTAGCAGTAGCAAGTCATCATTAGCCGATGCGGCACGCATTGCTTGGGCTCAGCTTTTTAGGGTTAAGCGTTTGGTGGGGGGTACAGTTTGCTGTGCCCCCATTTGTTGTCCCGGTTGCTGCGGCTGAGCTAGCAGAAATTCAAGAGCGCGGCTACCTGATCGTGGCGGTGAAAGACAACTGGTACCCGATGGGCTTTCGCAGCGAGTCTGGGGAACTGGTAGGGTTCGAGATTGATATTGCCCGGCGGCTAGCGCAGGAACTGTTGGGTGACCCGAATGCAGTGCGGTTTGAGCCCGTGAGTAATGTGGATCGGGTGAATGTGGTCGTGGAAGGAGAGGTGGATATTGCGATCGCAACCGTCACCCTCACCGCAGCCCGTCAGCGCATCGCTACCTTCAGCGAACCCTACTACCTCGATGGCGTTGGTTTCATCACCCGTTCGTCACGAGTCCAGACCCTTGCAGACCTCGGGACCCAGCGCGTTGCCTTGCTCAATAGCAGCAGCACTGTCGCTCACGTCCGCTATATTTTGCCCGACGCCGAGCTCATTCCTGCGGCATCCTACCAGGAAGCGCTAAACTTGCTCGAAACCGACCAGGCCGACGCCTTTGCCGGAGACATCACCGTACTGACGGGCTGGCAGCAGCAGGACGACCGCTACCGTGTGCTTGACTCACTGATTTCTGCTGAGCCCCTAGCCATTGTCATTCCTAAAGGCACCCAGCACAGCCCCCTCCGTCGCGAAATTAACCAGCTCATCCGCACCTGGTACGACGAGGGCTGGCTGCAGGAACGGGCTGCTTTTTGGGGGCTCCCCGCACCCGCTATCCCTAACGGTTCATGACCAATCATTAAGGCCGCCTACGACTTACCGACGTTTTTAAGCCAGCATGGGAAAATGGTAGACAATATATCCCCCGCTGCAATCTCATGGAGAACACGAGCTACCTGCTGGTCTACCTGTCATTCCTGCTGCTTCTATTAGGTATTGCCGCCTTTTTCGTTTTGCGACAGGTCTTCAAAACTCGCCGGATTGAAAACACGCTTTCCCGTCTACAGAAGAAGCTGACGAGTCAGAAAGGTACCGCACAAGAGTACTACGAACTGGGTAGTCTGCTACTCGATAAAAAGCTTTTCACCCAGGCCAGCCTATACCTGCAGCAGGCCCTAAAAATGCTCGACAAAGAAGAAGAAACCGAAAACGCTGCGCTCATCTACAACGCCCTCGGCTACGCCTACTTTGCCCAAGAACAGTTTGATCTTGCCATCAAACAATACAAAGCTGCTCTCAAAGAGCAGCCTGGCTACATTACGGCCCTCAATAACCTGGGCCACAGCTATGAGAAAAAGCAGCAAATCAAGCAGGCGCTAGAAATCTACGACGAAGCCATTAAGCTAGACGCGAAGAATGCAACTGCCAAACGTAGGGCAGACGCTTTGCGCAAGCGCGTTCCCGCAACCTCTAAGTAGTGACTGATGCAGCCTTCTAAACAACTTGACAAGTCAAAAGATTGAGAGTATTCGCTAGTTTCTGGGCTCAATAAAGGGAGAGTCCAATCTCTTGTGTGTACTAGCGCTTTGATGCTGCCCAAGCTTTCCTACAAATCCCAATCTTCTCGCCAGCTCAAGCGCGTTCTTGTCGCGGGCTCTGCATTCGGGATTTTTACTATCAGTACCTTAGTCGCGCTTGTTAGCTGCGTTCCGCTGATTCAACAACTTCGGGATGGTGAAAATCGTAATCTTCGGTTTGCGTTACAGACCCGTGAGTTGGCTGCCGAAGAATTCCTCAATCGGGCCCACGGTATTAGCCAGCAGATCGTTAGCCGAACGAAGGCTAGGCAGGCACTGGAGCAGTATCTTGACGGTGAAATCAGCTATGACGACTTGGTCAGATTCAGCCATCAGCCGCTGAGCGACGCACTAGAGAACGCCGACGATGTTTCCAGCATCGTTCGACTAGCTGATGACGGTAAGGTGGCTGCAGAACTGGGCATTCCTATACCGCCAGAGCTCCTAGATCTACGAGCAGCAGCGTCGGAGACATCGGTGATACGCGGTCCCGTTGAGATCGATGGTGCACAGTATTTTCTTATCTATACTCGTCTGTACACCGATCAGCGCGTTCAGATTGGTACAGACGTCTTAGCCTTTAAGGTTGCGAGTCTCCAGACGCTGGTAGAAAACTATGTCGGGCTGGGGCAAACAGGAGAAATGGTTATCGCTCAAGAGATTGAGGGTAATCTCGCATTACTCTTTCCTCTCCGTGATGGGGCTGCGCCCTCCCAAGCGCTAACTGACTCGCTTTATCGCAGCCTGGAGGCCCCCAAAAACAGTTCTGTTGCCAGCCCTGAAGTTATTTCAGATTCAGAAATTATTTTTCATCGGAACGTAGACGGTGCTGACTGGGGCATGGCTATCAAGATGGATCGCCAGGAGCTTTACGCGCCGGTCAATCGGCAGATTCGGCTCACTGCTCTGGCAACCCTGCTTCTGAGTAGTGCCGGTACGGCAGGGCTGCTGTTGCTGTTTCGTCCCTTGCTACGCCGAGTCACTGACGTAGAAGAGCTACAGGCTCAGATTGAGCAAAAAGAGGATGCACTAAATCAGCTACAGAGAGCCCAAACACAGCTGATTCAGTCAGAGAAAATGTCGGGTCTAGGTCAGATGGTGGCGGGCATTGCCCACGAGATTAACAACCCTGTTAGCTTTATTCATGGCAACCTGAAGGCCGCTCAGAACTATGGCAATGACCTCATTAACTTGTTGCGGCAGTATCAGCAAGACTACCCTCGTCCCTCGGAAACAGTTCAAGAAATCGCGGACGATATCGACCTCGATTTCATCCAAGAAGATTACCCCAAAATCTTTGCCTCAATGTACACAGGGACCTCTCGCATTCGCGATATTGTCAAGTCGCTGCGAACCTTCTCACGCCTTGACGAATCTGCGCTCAAAACGGTTGACGTTAACGAAGGACTCGACAGTGTACTGCTACTGTTGCAGAGCCGCTGCGAGTCGCAGGCAGGGCAACCTGAGATCAAGTTCCTCAGATGCTACGGTGATTTTCCCAAAGTTGAGTGTTACCCCAATCAGCTTAACCAGGCCTGCTTCAACATTTTGACGAACGCGATTGATGCACTGCAAAGAAGTAAACAGTCGGGGGGACAAATCCGGATATCAACTGAGCTGTACGGGAAGGATGCTATCAAAATTCTAATTACCGACAACGGCCCAGGCATTGATCCAGCGATTCAGTCCAAAATCTTTAACCCCTTTTTTACCACTAAAAAGGTAGGAGAGGGGACAGGCATGGGTTTAGCTGTCAGCTACAATATTGTTGTCGATGAGCATGGTGGCAAACTTACCTGCGAGTCTGAGCCAGGAAAAGGCTGCAACTTTGTGATCACAATTCCTGTCTTGCAACAGGCGCAGCGCTCTACGGAGTTGGCTATCGCCTAGGTGAGAGGTGCGATCGCACTTTCCAAAACCCTACTCCGAAATCTCTAGAACATTGCTGTATCAACTACCAATAAAAAGAATCAGCAATACCGTATGCCTATCCGCCATCGAAACTTGGGAACGCTCAACCCGACCCTTTGCTTAAAGCTCTATGTATGGTCTGCGTTAGGGACTGTAGGCCTAGCACTGGTGGCCGGTATCGTCACTGCTAGGAGTCATTGGGGTTATTGGTTTCAGCGACCAGAGGTATTGCCAGAAGTTGCGACTATCAAAACCGTCGAGCGCGTCATTGCGGTTGAAATGGCTGAGAGTAGCGCTCCCCAGTTCGCTGCGGTTAAGGAAATTAGCCCCTTTGATCGGCCCAGCAGTCATTATTTTTTGGAAGAGCGTCAGCTGCATGCCCTGATCGAGGCCGAGGTCCTGGCTGCTAACTTTACGCTGGCCCCCATCGGAGAATTTGCCAATCTGTACCGTCACCTGGTTGCAACAGGGATGCTGGTTGAGCCTGAGCCTGGCTACGAAGACCAGTCGGACAGTCTAGAAGGATTGATTGTAGTAGGCTCGACCGCCACCGGGGAGCATCTGGCGCTTGTCAGCCTGACCAGCGGGCGTCAGGTTTCTAATGACCACTATCCTTACTATGAATTGGTCTTTGAGATAGATCCGGTGACTAATGAGCTAACGTTCCAGCAAGGTCAACAGTTCTTCTTTGATATAGCCGGGTTCGAAGGCTTCGAGTGGTACAGCTTTTGGTGGATGTATGGCCTATTGGGTCTCATGATCGTGCTGCCCGTAACAACGGCAGCGATCATCGTCTGGGCCTTCAAATCATCTCCTCCTAGATTGTCTCAGCGCTCGGAGGGTAATTGCTCAACTCCCCCCCTCGGGGATTGAGAAACGAAGGGGTTAGCTCTAGATTGAAATCATGAAAGAGCTTCCCGACCTAAGTAGCCTGAGCCCAGAAGCGAAAGACGCGCTGATAATAGCGCTGTGGGAAGAGGTGCTGCGGATGCGCGAGCGGCTGAGCAAACTGGAGCGTCCGAAG
>JBCBWI010000019.1:0-75872 GCA_039817185.1 Cyanobacteria bacterium J06648_16
GGGCTTTCCGCCCTTGAGGCTATCAAAGTTGCGCTTGACCCAAACAATTCGCTCTTTCAACCCAGTTGAGCAATTACACCAGCGCTAACAGCCAATCCCCCTACTCTGGTTGCTCAGCAAGACGACAACCAGGCTGCCCAGCAGCGCTACGACCGGGCTGAGCAGCTTTACCAGCGAGGCGACAGCGATTCAATTCGTCAGGCAGCGGCTCTCTGGGAAGAAGCCGTAACTATCTGGATCTCGATGGCCTCTGCAGCTGCCGAAGCGGGCGACAACGCAGCTGCGACTCGTTTACTGTTACGTAAAATTGCGCCAACCTTTAACTGGCTTGGTCTGAGCTACGGACGACTCAACGACAACGAAGGGAGGCTGTACAGCTACGAACAAGGGTTACGCATTACCCAAGCCCTCGAAGACCGCTACGGTGAGGCCGTGTTTCTCAACGGTCTCGGGGCGACCTATGACGCTCAAGGTGACCTTGATACGGCGCTAGACTACTACCAGCAGGCCCTGCCGCTGGCCCGCGAAACAGACAACAAAGATACCGAGGCCAGCGCACTCGGAAATATTGCCTACCTTTACAGCCGCAAAGGCGAACAGGCAACGGCCATTGACTACTACGAACAGGCGCTTGCGCTCCACCGAGCAAACAACAGTCGTGCGAGCGAAGGACTGGTTCTCAACAACCTGGCAATCACCTACGGCGATCTGGGGCAAAAGGATCGGGCAATCACTCACTTTGAGCAGGCGCTGGCGATTAGCGAAGAAGTGGGGGATGTCAGACTAGAGGCGTCGGTGCTGACAAACCTGGGACGGACCTACGACACCCTTGGCAAGCGGGAGACGGCGCTCGAATATTTTCAAGCATCGCTTAAACTGAGTCAGCGCATTGGTGACACGGCGGGTGAGGCCGTTACGCTTAACAACATCGGTCTTATTTATGAGGCAATTGGCGAAGACGAAACCGCGCTAGATTACTTCCAAGACTCCTTACAGCTAGCGCAGTCAGCCAACCTTTCGTTCTTACAGCCCACGCTGTTGCACAACATCGGCAACACCTTCATGGAACTGGGCGAAGATGGACCGGCTCTGGAATACATGCAGCAGGCGCTGGCGGCCAGCCGAGCGATTGGCAACCGTCAGCAGGAGGCGCTGACACTCATAAACCTGGGGGTTTTTGCTGACCGGCAAGGCAACTCAAGTGCGGCGCTTGACTACTTCGAACAAGCCCTGCCGATTCATCGATCTGTTGGAAATCGGGACGGTGAGGCAGTTACTCTCAATAACCTTGGCAGTATCTATCTGGATTCTAATCCGGCGCTGGCGTTTGACTACTTTGAACAGGCACTTCCGCTCTATCAAGCCGTAGGTAATCGCAATTTAGAAGTCATTACGCTAAGTAACCTAGCGGTGTTTTATCGAAATCAGGGGCAGATCGAGCAGGCGATTGCTGAAGTAAGCCGTGCGATCGCACTGATCGAAGATCTGCGTACCGACATCAGTCCCGGTGAGATGCGCTCTAGCTACTTCTCGACCGTGCAGGACTACTACCAGTTCAAGATTGACCTGCTGATGCAGTCCGGTCAGTCAGAAGCTGCCTTTGAAACCAGCGAGGCCGCCCGTGCCCGGCTGCTGATTGAGCTGTTGAGTGAGGCCAACGTAGACATCCGCCAAGGGGTCGATCCGGCGCTGATCGCGCGAGAAGACGCGCTACAGACCGAACTACGGCAGCTTGAACTACAGCGAATTGCCCTTCGCAGCAGCGAACACACGGCAGAACAGGCAGCAACGCTGGATCAGCAGAGCGATGCGGTCCTACAACAAATAGACCAAACGCTTACAGAAATTCGTCGTCTCAGCCCCGCCTACGCGGACACTATTAAAGCGCAGCCGCTAACCCTAAACCAGATACAGCAGCAGGTTCTAGACGAAGAGACCGTCCTCATTCAGTACGCCCTCGGTGAGGACCAGAGCTACGTGTGGCTCGTTGGCAAAGACACCTTCCAAAGCTATACGCTGCCCGCAGCAGATGACATTATCGAAGCTGCTGAACGGTTCCGCAGTGCGGTTTCGACACCGACTCCTACCGGGCGTGTCCGACAGGCCGGAGATGCTCTGGTGAAACTGATCTTGCCGGAGCAGCCCGACTGGCTGACGGGCAAGCGCTTACTCGTTTCGGGTGACGGTATTTTGGCCGAGTTACCGTTTGCAGCCCTGCCGCTGTCTGACAAGGATGAATACACCCCGATGCTGGTTGAGCATGAGGTGCTAACTCAGCCGTCTATCTCTTCTGTGGCTGTCCTTCGTCAGCAGTTTGCAAACCGGCCCGAGTCTGAACCTGCTTTGGCCGTTTTAGCAGACCCGGTCTATCGCAGCGACGATGAGCGAGTGACCGGTCAGTCTACAGCCGCACTGCCCAACGTAGCCCAGCGCAACCTGCGAGACCTCGATCTACGCTCCATTCAGCCACTGCCCTACACCCGCGTTGAGGCAGAACAGATTTTAGAGATTGCCGCTGACCTGAAGCACACAGCCGCCTTCGATTTTGAGGCAGACCATGACTGGCTAACCAACCCTAATCTAAACGAGTACAGCATTCTACATCTGGCCACCCACGGCTTTATCAATCCGGTCAACCCGCAGCTGTCGGGTATGGTGCTGTCTCTGGTGAACCCGCAAGGCCAACTGCGTGAGGATGGTTTTCTGCGGCTACACGATATTTTTAACCTGCAGCTGTCAGCTGAGCTGGTCGTCCTCAGCGCCTGCCAGACCGGACGTGGTGAGAATATCAGCGGCGAGGGTATCGTTGGTCTCTCTCGTGGCTTTATGTATGCGGGAGCTGAGCGAGTCGCCGTATCGCTGTGGAATGTAGATGACGAAGGGACGGCGCGGCTAATGACCGCGTTTTATAAGGCGATGCTCGATGAAGGACTGTCTCCGGCGGCGGCGATGCGAGCCGCCCAGCGGCAGCAGTGGGAGGCGGGCTACATTCCCAACCTCTGGGCTGCGTTCACGCTGCAGGGTGAATGGCAGTGAAGCGATGGCTCTGGAGTGCTGATCCGGATGTGCCAGGGTTTTAACTGTATCCGTTTCTGATACAGCGCCAAAGTTTGGTGTTCCCAGAGACAGACTAGAGCAGTGACAGACTAAAACAGTAACAACGACGTGAGGAAATCACTGGTAATGACGTACAAGTTTCGCCAGCATGCTCGGATTGTTTTTTCAGCTGGCTTACTCGGCATTCTTGGACTAAGTGCGGTTGCCTACGCCCAGGATGCGTTCGTGGAACCGGAAGAGTATACTGCCGGGACGATTGAGCTTCCCTTTGATGCCGAAACAGACGGCATCACTGAAATGCCAGCCGACGTTGATCTGTCAGACGCGCCGGTCTCTGATAGCAGAGTTGTTATTGGTGAAGACGAACGCGAGCCCGTACTTAGCCGCATGTTTCTCTGGTCGGCAATGGGCCGATTAGAGTGGCAGCTCGAAGGAGAAGCCATCTCGACCTGCACCGCTACGCTGGTTGGGCCAGACGCGATTTTGACCAATTCCCACTGCCTGATCTTGCCGCTGCCTAACGGCGAGGGCGAGTTTGTCGATACGTTTGTTGAGCCCGAAGATTACCCCTACCTGATTGCAGCGAACGAATCAATCGAGCTAAAGCTGGTGTTTAAGCCCAGTTTGATTGACGGTGTCGCGTTTGATGAGGCCGAAATCATGACCTATGAGGCAGGCTGGTCGAGCGACTACAGCCACCCGAAAAATGACTGGGCCGTACTCGAACTCGATCAGCCACTGGGCAACAGCTATGGCTTTATGGGCTGGCGCAACCTTGACTTTAATGACGAAGCCATCTTAGAAGAGGCCTTCGAGAAGATTAATCTGCTGGGCTACGCGGGTGACTTTCCAACAGCGGCTCTACAAGAGTTTGGTGAACCCACAGAAACCGCCGGGGTCGATTTGGCCTGCAGCGTATTGGGCATTTGGCCTGAGGGAGACCCCTTAGAAGACACCATTGTCCACGACTGCGACACTAATCCGGGTGCTTCGGGGGGGCCAATTTTTGCCAAGTTTGCCGACAACCAGTACTACCTGGTGGGCCTGCACGCACGCAGCACGCCCCTCGCTAGAACGGTCACACTGCCCAACGGTGTCGATACTGATGTAGTCAACGGTGGTGTCACAGTAGAGCGGTGGCAAGACGCAGCGGCGCGGGCCGCTGAATAGGGCTAGACACAGCCCTAATTCACAGACTGATCAAAAGCCGATTGAGGACCTGCAGAAACGGTATTATCGTTCCTGCAGGTCTTTAGTTTGCGGTTGTGGTCATGGCAGATGTTGCGCCTGCTCGCTGGCAGTTTTGGATTGACCGGGGCGGCACGTTTACCGATGTGGTTGCCCAGCGGCCTGACGGTCAGCTAGTCACCCATAAGCTGCTCTCAGACAATCCTCAGCGCTATGACGACGCGCCGCTGCAGGGCATTCGCGATCTGCTGGGTGTTTCGGCAACCGAGCCGCTGCCCGCTGATAAGATTGCCGCCATCAAGATGGGGACGACAGTGGCAACCAACGCCCTGCTAGAGCGTCAGGGGGCTACCACTGTGCTGGTCATCACCGCTGGCTTTAGGGATGCGCTGCGGATTGGCTATCAGAATCGACCTGACATTTTTGCTCGGCAGATTGTCCTGCCGGAGATGCTGTATGGCCGGGTGATCGAAGTTCCTGAGCGGATGAGCGCTGAGGGAGAGGTGTTAGTCCCGCTGACGGAAAGTGCGATCGCACTTCTCCAATCCCAGCTAGAGACCGCCTACACCGATGGGTTTCGCAGCTGTGCAGTGATACTCATGCATGGCTACCGCTACCCGGCCCACGAACAGCAGGTCGCCGAAGTCGCTCGCGCGGTCGGCTTCCCTCAGGTATCAGTCTCTCACGAGGTCAGCCCGCTGATGAAGCTGGTCAGCCGGGGCGATACCACCGTGGTAGATGCGTACCTGTCGCCAGTGCTAAGAGCCTACGTTGAACGGGTCGCTCAGGGATTGGTTGGGCATTCGCCCGGGCAGGAAGCGTCTCGAACGCGGCTGATGTTTATGCAGTCCAACGGGGGGCTAACGGACGCCGAACTGTTTCAGGGCAAAGATAGCATTCTCTCGGGGCCTGCTGGCGGTGTCGTAGGCGCAGTGAAGACCTGTCAACAGGCAGGGTACGACAAGATCGTTGGATTTGATATGGGCGGTACCTCCACCGATGTCTCCCACTTCGTCGGGGCGTACGAACGCACGTTTGAAACAGAGGTCGCTGGCGTGCGGCTGCGGGCTCCGATGATGGCGATTCACACCGTCGCCGCTGGAGGGGGCTCTATCCTTAGCTTTGATGGGGCACGGTATCGAGTGGGGCCAGCTTCTGCCGGGGCCTATCCAGGACCCGCCTGCTACCGTAACGGCGGGCCGCTGACAGTGACGGATGCCAATGTGATGTTGGGGAAACTACGGCCCGATTTTTTTCCCCACGTGTTCGGCGAATCGGGTGATTTGCCGATTGATGATGGGGTCGTGCAACAGCAGTTTTTCACCCTGGCTGAGCAAATTGAGCGGGAAACGGGGACGGCTCAGTCAGCCGTTGAGGTGGCGAGTGGGTATGTTGCGATCGCAGTGGAAAAGATGGCCCAGGCGATCAAAAAAATTTCCGTCCAGCGCGGTTACGACCTGGCCGACTATGCCCTCTGCTGCTTTGGCAGCGCGGGTGGTCAGCATGCCTGCCTGATAGCCGAAGCCCTGGGCATTCCCGAGATTTATATCCATCCCTACGCGGGGGTGCTTTCGGCCTACGGTATGGGTCTAGCTGACTTGCGATCGCTGCAGGAAAGATCGGTTGAGCAGCCCCTGACAGAAACGACCCTACCCGAAATCGAGCAGACCTTGCAGCAACTAGCGCTGGCCGGCAAAGCAGAGATGCAGCACCAGGGGATTCCCTTCCCTGGTGGTCTAACGCCCCTGGCCGAAACCCAGCAAGTTTCAGTAATACCCCAGGTTCACCTCCGCTACATCGGTACCGATTCAACGATTGCCGTGCCGTTTGGTTCGGTCGCAGCGATCCAATCCGCCTTCGAAGCGATTCACCGACAGCGCTATGGTTTTATTCAGTCCGACCGGGAACTGGTGGTGGCAACCGCCGCCGTCGAGGTGGTGGGGCACCAGCCCGAGCCAACCTTGTGCCAGCCGTCTAGCAACCGCAGTGGGCCACTTCAGCCAGTTAAAACCGTTTCGGTTTTTATGGCCGACACCTGGCAATCCACACCCGTTTATCAGCGAGCCGCACTTATCGTTGGCGATCAGATTGCGGGTCCCGCGCTGATCCTCGAAGCGACCGGTACAAACGTGATCGAGCCCGGTTGGCAAGTCACACTAGGCGATCAAGGCGGCCTGATATTCCGTCAGTGGCAAGTATCGCCAACGCAACAGTTTGTGGATAGGGATGACCAGGCGACCCCCGATCCGATTCGCCTAGAAATCTTCAACAACCTGTTTCGTGCCATTGCCGAAGAAATGGGCGTAACGCTGCAGAACACTAGCTATTCGGTCAACATCAAAGAACGGCTGGATTTCTCCTGCGCGCTGTTCAATGCTCGGGGGGAACTGGTGGCGAACGCGCCTCACATTCCGGTCCATCTGGGCTCGATGGGCGAGAGCGTCCAGAGCCTGATCCAGGCGAAAGGAGACGCCTTTCAGCCAGGGGACGTCTATGCAATCAACAATCCCTACAATGGCGGCACGCATTTGCCCGATATTACGGTCATTACCCCCGTCTGGATAGCCGAGGATACAGCACCCGTATTCTATGCGGCCTCTCGCGGACACCATGCCGACATTGGGGGAATTTCGCCAGGGTCGATGCCCGCCGACAGTACCGATATTGCAGAAGAAGGCATCCTGTTCGACCATCTTTTGTTGGTGAACGAAGGGCAATTTCGAGATGAGGCGGTGCGATCTCAGCTAACCCAAGCCCTCTATCCTGCCCGTAACCCCGACCAAAACATTGCCGACCTGCGGGCCCAAATTGCTGCCAACGCCAAAGGCGTTCAAGAACTGCACAAGCTGGTTGAGCGCTACGGGCTGAAAACCGTCAACGTCTACATGCAGCATGTGCAAGACAACGCCGAAGCCTGCGTTAGACGGGCAATCCAAAAACTGGGTCAGCGGTCTCAATCGGTTCGCAGCTTTACCTACCCAATGGACAACGGCAGCCAGATACAGGTTCAGGTTGCGCTTGATGCCCAAACCGGCAGTGCCAAGGTTGATTTCACCGGCACCTCCCCGCAGCAGCCCAACAACTTCAACGCGCCGTTAGCCGTTTGTAAAGCTGCCGTTCTCTATGTTTTTCGCACGCTGATTGAAGACGACATTCCACTTAACGCGGGCTGTTTGAAGCCGGTGACGCTGATTGTTCCCCCGGACGCTCTCTTGAATCCATCCCCGCCCGCTGCAGTCGTCGCAGGAAATGTGGAAACCTCCCAGGCTATCACTAACGCCCTCTATGGCGCGTTGGGTGTGATGGCAGCCAGCCAGGGGACGATGAACAACTTCACCTTTGGCAATGTCCGATACCAGTATTACGAAACGATTTGCGGCGGCTCGGGCGCCGGTCCCGACTTCGACGGGACCGATGCCGTCCACACCCACATGACCAACTCTCGCCTGACCGATCCGGAGGTGCTCGAATGGCGCTTTCCGGTCTTGCTAGAGCGCTTCGAAATCCGTACTGGCAGCGGCGGTGAGGGCCAGCATCGCGGCGGCAATGGGGTCATTCGGCAACTTCAATTTCGTGAACCGATGACCGTTTCGCTGCTCTCTGGGCATCGCCAGATTCCGCCCTTTGGTCTGGCTGGGGGAAAGGCAGGCGCGGTCGGGCAAAATACCGTTCTGTTTTCGTCGGGAGAAAAACAGACACTGCCAGGTACAGCCAAGATTTTACTGTCAACCGGAGACCGATTAGTGATCGAAACGCCGGGTGGCGGCGGCTACGGTCCAGCCTAGCCTAGCTTGCCCTCGTAGGCCATTTGCCAAAAATCTTTTTCTAGTTCGGCCACGCGCACAAATGACTGTTCTGCGGTTTCCTGTTCCGCCGCGCTGGCGTCCGCTAAGGCGCTGTTTGCCTGCGATTCTAGCAGTTTGACGTAGTCGGTAAAGCCTGGATTGCCCCAGCGGTCGGCAAACTCAGCGTAGGGTTCGGGCATGGGGCTGTGACGCTGCCAGCCCTGGTTGTAGGCTAGCTCAATCGACCAAAACGCGGTGGCCTGGACGACGTAGGGCTGGTCGACCAAAGAGGCCATAAACTCGCAGTAAGTTTGGCAGGTAGGCTGCCTAGCGACCGATAAATTCAGCGATCGCGCTGTCGCCTGAGATTGAAACCACAGCAGCTCATCTTTTAGGGCAACCATACCGCCGAGCAGTGTATCGAAATGGTCAATCGGAGCGATTGCCAATAGTCGAGCCGCCATGCGGGTGAATTCTAAAACAAACAAATAATCCTGCACCAGCCAGGTGTCGAACTGCTGAGGGGTAATAGAGCCTTGCTGGCAAGCCTGCAAAAAGGGATGAACCGTCGCAGATTTCCAGGCTGTGGTGTGGGTCTTAAGAAGCTGCGCGCAGGTCAGAGTAGCGGTCATAGATTACGGATGGGAAGGTAGATGGTTGTCGAGCCAGATAATAATGTCCTGCAGTACCTGGTCGCGCTCTAGATCGTTGTGGAGTTCGTGGTAGCTGTCAGGATAGATCAGCAGCGTTTTGTCGGTGTAGGTAATCGCCTCGAATAGTTCGTGACTGCCGCTCACATCACTAATCTTGTCGGCGTCACCGTGCAGCAGCAAAATCGGTAGCCGGAGCTGATGAGCGTTTTCGCGTACGGTTGCGATCGCATCGATCGTTTCGGTGCCCCATCGCAGCGTCGCCACCGAATGCATCAGCGGGTCAGCTTCCGCCCGTCGGACCACCTTGGGATCGCGGGATAGCGATTCGGTGCCCAGGCCCAGACTCAGAGACAGCCGGGGCAGCAGCTGTGAAAACGTCTTGGCAAATGCTTTTATCCAGGGCTTTTCTACCCCGCTAGGTTGAATTGGGGGGGCACTCAACACCAACCCGCCCAGCCCTTCAGGTTGCTTGAGTACATACACCAGCGTCATCAGCGCTCCAAGGCTGTGCCCATAGATGAAGCAGGGATAGTGGGGAGATTGCGCCTTTACCAACGTCAAAAACTGACCGATGTTTTCGGTGTAGTCTGACCACCGTTCAATGTGTCCCCGCTGCCCGTCGGAGCGGCCATGCCCCAAATTGTCAAAGGCCCACAGCGCGTAGCCTGCCTGATTAAATGTCTTGGCCACGTGGTGATAGCGATCAATATGCTCCCCCAGTCCGTGAATCAGGACAATATTCGCCTTCGTTGGGCCAGACGGGAGCCAAACCTGATAGTACAGCTGCAGTTGGCGAACACCGGGAAACGTACCCGTTCTAAACTGACCCGTCTTTAAAGAGTGCTGGGCTGAGGGCATAAAACTCGACAGACTCACAGGATTTCAATCGTACCGCGCTGACCGTCTAGACGGACGCGCTGACCGTCTACCAGCCGATGGGTGGCGTCGGTCACGTCCATCACAGCAGGAATGCCAAACTCCCTGGCGACGATGGCGCCGTGGGAGAGCTGGCCCCCCACTTCAGCGACCAACCCACCAATGTGGGTGAACAGGGGTGCCCAGCCCGCATCGGTGTAAGGCACCACCAAAATCGTGCCCGTCGGCAATGGCGTACTATCCAGTCCGGTAGTCCCTTCGAGCGAGGTCACGATTCGAATTTCACCTTCGATTTGGCCGGGACTTGCGCCGATCCCCTGCAAGACTTGAGCCTGGGAAGCAGGACGGGGGGCAAGGGCCGCTTCCGGGGGATCGTCGCCGTAGGCCAGATAGGGCGGACGAGTCTCGCTGTCAGCCTGCCACTGGGCTTGACGGGCAGCAATGCGCACTGACAAGTTAGACCAGGGCATGGGATGCGCGGGTGACGCCTCTCCGAGGGAGAATCGCACCTCGTCCCAGGTCAAGAAGAAAATATCTCCGTTTGCCTGCAGGTTTCCCTGGGCCAGCCAGTCTCGCTCTTGCGCCACAAAGCAATCCCGCAGGTACGCCAGCAGCTGGTTGTAAACCTCAGCAATCTGCCCTTTCAAGTGCAGACGAGCCTGGACCTGTTTCACCTGCCAGCTGCGCCTGACCGAGCTGGGCGGCTGCGAGCTTGACTTCTCTGATGGAGGCGCTTGCTGCAGAGAAGTCACAAACAGCGTTTTAACAACTTCAGGCGATTCTTTCCAAGTAGGTACGGAGATGTCCGTGGCCACCTCGCTCAGGTAGCCATACTTATCGAGAAAGGCGTCAATCGCTTTCAATACAGGGGCCCCGTCAGGCGTCGCGGTCAGGCTAGAAAACAACGCTGCTGGGCTATCTACAGGCAAATCGAGCTGCTCAATCAGTGGACGAAATCGGGCGGCCAGCCCCCGAATCTCCTCAACGGCTCGAATCTCTGGATTGGCCCGATTGTCGAGTTTCTGACTGTCGACCTTGAGCAGTGCCCGCCGCAGCGCAAAACTCAGGGGCCCCAAAATGTTGTAATAGGTCACCTGCTTCAGCAGATCCAGAACCTGCTCGATCCGTGCCAGTCGCTCTGGCGGCGTCAGGTTTTGAGCGGGCACTGCTCGTAGGGCCGCCAGGGCGGGTTGAAAGTCAGCTCGATTGTCTCGCTCAAAGGCGGCGGGCAGCGATCGCTCTCGTTGGATTAGCCGCAGCAGCCCCGGCACGTTTCGCAGGGTTGCCAGCAGCGGCGGTTTTTGAAACTTGGACCCACGGGTCAAAAACTCTAGACTCTCAGGCGGTAGCCCCATGCGGGTGAAAATCTCACCCAGCAGGGTGGCGTTGAAGTAGGCGTGGGAATGGTGCAGCGTGGCCGTTTCCGTAAAGTCCAAATCCGCCGCCCGCGCGCCCAGCACAATCGAGAAGATTTCACCCCAGACGCCACAGGTCAGGGGGCGGTTAATCGACCAGGTGAGCGGTCGGATCACGCCAGGAATTACCTCTGCCGCAATCTTGCGCGTCCAGATCGGCAGCAGCGTCGTCACTGGTCGGCTCTGCAGCACCCACAGCTGCTCGCCGTCATAGCTCCACTCCACGTCCTGGGGAATGCCGTGAAAGTGCTGTTCCAGGTGCCGGGTCAGATAGGCTACCCGCTGGATCAGCCGTTGGGGAATGGCGTTACCGCCCTCAACCGTCAGTGCCAGCGCATCGGGAATCTGCCAGGGATCCCCCGGCTGTAGGTCGCTAGCCGTCAGCCATACCTGATACCGCTGGGGCGTACGCTGTCCGGACACGACCTGGTCGGCCCCACCCGACAGCGCCTCGATCACCACCGCGTCACCGCCGCGCGTGATCGGGTCCCGACTGAAGGCCACCCCCGAAAAGACGCCCCGGATCTGCTGCTGTACCAGCACGTGCATCTCGGCCTCGGGCAATCCCTGGACCTGACGGTAGCTTACTGCGGTGGGGCGACTGTAGGCATTCAGACAGGTTGCGATCGCACCTGCCAACGCTGCCTGACTAGTCACCCCCGGCACCGATACATACTGCCCCGCCGCCGAAGCCCCCAGCCCGTCCTCCCCCACTGCCGAGGAACGGACGATCACCGGCTGTTCCGGAGTCGGTTCAGTTAGGCTGACCAATGCTGCCGGGTCATCCCCCGCCGATAGCACGTAGCCCGGTGGCACGGGATAGCCTGCCGCCTTGAGCTGCGACAGGGTCGCCGCCTTATTGCCAACTTGCTCAGCCGACCACACCCGGTCCAGCGACTTCAACGCCCGCTCCCCGCGAAAAAATTGAAACGATCGCTGTGATTCCACCCGCGCGCCCTCCACTGGCAAGTCCAAATCGTCCGGCAGCTTTTTGTAGATCCAGGCAATCAGGCCCGTCAATGTCGCCACGGCCAGCGCCTGCCTGCCATTGTTGTGAATGATAGCGGTGAGCAGGGGAAGCAACACCAGCGGGAGCCAGCGCCCGTGGGTGCGATCGCGCACGACCGTAAAGCTAATAAAG
The DNA here is from genome assembly GCA_039817185.1 of Cyanobacteria bacterium J06648_16. Lineage (GTDB taxonomy): Bacteria > Cyanobacteriota > Cyanobacteriia > Phormidesmidales > Phormidesmidaceae > CAWUKV01. The sequence continues at coordinate 12,116 of JBCBWI010000019.1, forward strand.
CTCAGCAGCACCGTTAGCCCCGCCACCACTGGACTGTAGACCCAAAAGCCCCAGGTCACGTTGGTAACCCCGGCCCCCCGCCCAAACCAATAGCGACCGATGACGATGCCCATCAGTCCCACAATGGGCCAAATTGGATCGGTGGGAAAGAACTGCCGCGCCAGCAGAACAATGCCAATGCCCTTTGCCGCCTCTGCCAAAACTGACAGGACTCCCACCACCGTCCCACCGTGGTAAAACGCAGCGGACACACCAATGTTGCCTGTCCCCACATCCTGCAAACGCTTACCCGCAAACAGCTGTAGAATCCACGCGGTCAGGGGCACCCCCCCCAGCAGTGGCCCCAGAAAGAGTAAACAAACTGCGCCGTATACCTGCGTCATACCTGTTTCTAAGTCGTGGCAAGCTGGACTGGCGATCCTTGACAGCGCGCTCGTGGCCCAGCCTTTCTATGGGACCATCGTTTTTAGAAAACCGCCGCAAAACTTAAGCATTCAGCCCAAAAGCCTTTACGCTTCGTTAGCCTTGCATGGCTGCTATAGGGTCTGTCAGGTTGCTTAGGACAGCGGATCCGCTGCAGCATTAACGCCGTTCTTAAAACCGTGCCCTAGACCGCAAGAATTCGGTCGTCTGTAGATGAGATGCAGAGAACCAGACAACCACTATGAGCCTCAGGCCGGTGGGCAGAGTCGGGCGGAAAGAATACCCGCTCACCGGCCCCATACCGACGTCCGTCAGACGTAAAGGCCCCTTCTAAGACCAGCAGCATTTCGCCCGTCGCATGGGAATGTAACGGTAGCTCACAGGTTTGCCGCGTTCTTACGAAGCAAGCGGCTTCTCGTCGATTCGCGTCTGTTTTCCAGAGGGCAGTTTCTGCCAAGCAGCCATCTACAATCGGTGACCAGGATAGCGACTCAGCCTCGCGCTTGAGCCGCTCAATCGAAAGGTCTAGAAGCGCCAGCAAAGAGTCCCCAATGTCAGTATTGGGCGATTGAACCCTCTGAAACAGCCGAGTTTTGAGGTCAGGGGATGGCGCAACCGGACCTGCCCCATAGGCCAGGGGCGCTGCAGCTGACTGATAATGATGGACTCGCTGGGCAAACGCCTTGGACGTGCGCATCGCGGCTTCAGCCTGCGCCCGTTCGTCATCAGCCAGGATATCTAGCGCGTAGAGCACCGCCAGCTCCTCAGCGCTGTCGTCGTTGGGTAGTGGATCAAACTGGGTCATGTGCTTAGTTTACTCAAATTAACAGATGGCTGCATCTGTCACGGGGCTTGGATATGACTCAGGGAACAATGGCTGGGGGCACATAGAAAGTACAAAGAAAGCGCAAAGCGTCGATTGGCCTGAAAAGGTATACGTCTATTCCAGCGCATTGGATCTCTGAGTTTCATCTGAAGACAAATTAAATGATAGAAGATGAGAAAACCCAAAATTGCTGAGGTTGAGGTTAGCGGGTCAGGCATGCTCTAGGAGATTGCGGAGCTTGTTCAAGCCCAGCCGAATGCGCGTCTTGACCGTGCCTAGCTTCACGCCCGTCCGTTTGGCGATCTCAGACTGGCTTAACCCCTGAAAGTAGGCCAGTTCTAAGATTTGCTGCTGCTCCTGTGGTAGCCGACTCAGGGCAACGCTGACCTGCTCCTGCCGCTCACTGATGAGCAGATCTGCCTCCGGCAGATTTGACTCGATGTGAACTTGGGCGGCAGCCGTGGCTCCTTCTACGATCTTGGTCTGCCGCTGACGGCGACGTAGGCGATCTAACGAGCGGCTGCGAGTAATCATAAAAAGCCAGCTGTCGAGACGACTGCGCGACGCATCGTAGCGACCGGCATCACGCCAGACCTGAGCAAAGACATCTAGCACCACTTCTTCGGCTTCTTCTACCGAGCCCAGGATCTTGTAAGCCAACGAGTACATCACTCGCGCGTACCGATCGTAGAGCAGCCCCAGCGCCGCCTGATCGAGTTCGGCAACGCGCCGGATCAAAAAAATTTCTTCAGACGGAGATGAGAGGGGCATCGGCGTTGGCTTATCGGGCTTTTGAGCGATCCGCTGGGGGATTTTTTCCACGGTTTTTTCAAAAATTTTCAGACCGAGAGATCCGATTGAATCTTGCTAGCGTATACCCCTACAGATTGACGAAAACGAGAGATTTTCTACAGAGCGGGAATGATTCCCGACGCTGACAGGGTTTTTTGTCCATTTTTCAGCGTTTTCTCATTTTTGCTTATAGAAACTCCTGCACAGACCTGTGCGATCGCAATCCACCGTCTCTGAAAAGCAATTTCAGAGGCAGTTCCTATTCATTTTTCAGGAGAAATAGACAATGAGCAAGTCACTGAACCCGATCAAACGATTGACTCATGGTTCCAAGCGGAATTGGACGCGACTGGGCAGCGTCGTTTTAGGCGCAGCCCTGCTGCTCGGTAGCGGTAATGCCCTGCTCCGGGCCTCTGACCATGACGACGGCGAGGTTGATACTAAAGGCCGCAATCTCAACCTGACTGACCTATACGTATTCCGTGAGGGCGATCAGAACCCCCATGCTTCTGACGAGGATTTGGTTCTGATTATGAACACCAATCCGCGCTCGCTGGCCAGACAGCAGTATTTCTTTAGCACCAACGCCCGCTACGAGTTTCATATTGACCAGGTTTCTGGTAAAGACGCTGCCGTCACGGGCCAAGCAGATACAACCCTACGATTTGAATTCGGCCCGCCCAACCGCCAGCAGGAGCAATCCATCACCATCACGGCCATCCGGAATGGGAAAGCAGAAACCACGACCGCTGTGACCACCGCAATTACAGACGACTCGCCCAACATTACCCAGGCGTCCCTGGGGGGTCAGAAAATAGATGTGTTTAGCGGTTTACGGGAAGATCCGTTTTTCTTTGATGTGGAGCAGTTTTTCCGGGTGCGCGCTGGCGCGGCGGGGCTAGGTCCTGCGGTTGGCTTCCGCTCGCCTGACCAAGCAGTGGACTTTGCGGCGGGGTACAACGTCAATGCGATCGCAATCCGCGTACCCAAGGCCCTTCTACAGGTTGAGGGACCCAGCGATGTATTCGACGTGTGGACAACGGTGTCGGTACCCGATGCCGATGGCGAATACGTCCAGGTCGAGCGCCTGGCCCGCCCCGCCATCAACGAGGGGCTGATCCTGACCAACGATTTTCTCAATGCACTCAACAGCGTTGGCCCTGACTTTGAAGCAGCGGCGCTGGCCGGACAGCAGCCTGCCGCAGACATTGCCGGACCGATTGTCGCCCAGGCAAAGCAAACCCTCCTGGCAGTGGGTAACAGTGAGGAGCGGGCCAATGCCCTGCTGGGTGCGTTTCTGCCCGATGTGATGCGGATCGACACCAGCGGCCCCAGCGGCTATGCCAATGACCTGAATGCCAAAGGCAGCCCGGTACGCGGTCGCCTGCTGGAGGATGACGTGGTGGATGTCACCCTGAGTGTCCTAACTGATGGGGCGATTCCCTCCGACAACGTTTCCTTTGAGGGCACGCCGGGGAATCCGTCCCAGGGGCATGACCCCTTAGAGTCTGCGTTTCCATATCTGGCGCTGCCAAATTAAGGGGGATGGAGGGGTGAGGTGTCCGGTTTCGCTGGCCCGCCCCTCCTATCTCCTATCTCCTATCTCTTTCTTTTCATAGACTGTCTGTCTTTTATGGGACCAAAATATGATCTCTCTCCCTCGCTTCGCGTTCCCGCGCGCTGGTCAGTGGTCACTGATTGCAGGTTTAGCGACCGTTGTTGTGCTAGGGCCGCAATTTATTGACCGCCTGACCCCTAGCCCCTATGACTACCCCTTCTCGCCCACTCGTGATGCCAGCATTACGACTCAGCTCACTCAGGAAGTGACTTTCTATAAAGCCCGCATTCAACAAAACCCAGAGGACGGGCTAAACCAGGCAGCGCTGGCAACAACCTATCTACGGCTAGCCAGGGCCACCGGCTCAGACAATTGGTATCTGCTGGCAGAACAGACGGCACAGCAGTCTCTGGCCAATTTGCCCTACAACAATACGGGCGCGCTACTGACCCAGGCCAAAATTGCCGAAGCGCGCCATGACTTTGATCGGGCCATTGAATTGGGCCAACAGGTGTTAGAGATTAGCTCCCTGCAGGAAGATGCGTTGGCCATCTTGATCACATCCCACTTGGCGAAAGGAAATCTGACAGAGGCTAGCCAACTGGTTGAGCAGCTGGTCAGCCGAGTGCCGACTCAAAATGCGCATACCCTACGGGCCCTGGTTTACATGGCCAGAGGGCAGGATGACCAAGCTATCGTCAGCTTCCAAAGCGCGTTATCGGTAGAAGAACCCGGCGAGGTGGGTAGCTCCGTCCGCACTCGCACGCTAATGGGTCGGTTCTATGCTGGCCGGGGAGAGCGGGTAGCAGCCAAACAGCTTTATCAAGAAGCGCTGGCGATTTTGCCGCGATCGCCACAGCCGCTGATCTATCTGGCTCAGCTAGAGGCCCAGTCGGGGCGCTATCGGGCGGCGGAGCGCCTGTACAATCAGGTGTTTAGTTCGCAAGCCTATCCTAACGTGTGGGACCACGTAGCCCTACAGGGTCTGGCAGGGGTAAAACAGTTGCAAGGAGACACTGCTGCTGCGAAGCAGCTCTGGCAGCAGGCCGAAGCGCTATTTCGCCAGCACGAAGACCTCAATACCTTTGGGCACCGCCGCGAGCTGGCTCGTCTGTTGTTGTCACGGGGACAGGCAGCCGATTTGCCGGAAGCCCTGGCGTTGATGGAAGCTGATTTACAGGCCAGGCGAGATGCTGAAACCCTGGATACCTATGCCTGGGTGCTCACTCGTCTAGGCCGGTATGAAGACGCCCAGGCTGTTCTCTCGGAAGCCCTGAAAACCGGCGTTCGAAACGCACGCATTACCCATCGGGCTGCGTTGGTAGAAACCGCGTTGGGTAACCCCAACCAGGCTAGCCGATACACCCAACAGGCTCAAGCCATCGACCCGACCTCAAATGAGCAATACCGTCAGCTCTGGGGCCTGTAAATTCAAGTTATTAGGAAAGATCCATGCTTAGACTTCCCACATACCTTGCTCGCATTGTTCAACGGTGTAGCCTTGCTCTCGTTGTCGCACTAGTCACGATCGGGCTGCATAGCCCTCTGGCCGCTGCCCATTGGGCCGATCTATCAGTGGCCGATGTCGTCATCGGTGAAACCTCAGCACAAATGACGCTGACGGTGCCGACGGCTGTTGTTCGCTTTGCTGACCAGGATGGTGATGACGAGATTTCACCCAGCGAGTTTTCCATAAATCGGGCGGAGCTGACAGCACTTTTTCAAGATTCTGTTGTGTTGTTTGACCCGGAACAACCGTTAGAAGAGATGAGTGTCAATCTGCAAACACCGCCCAATACGGATCAGACGGCTGCGCATACCGCGTTCTTTGTGCAATACCGCTGGGGTCTGCCAGTCGAGCGTCTACAGATGCGCTACGACCTGTTTCCAGCCAATGCGGCGGATGCTCAGTGTTTGGTGACCGTAGCCTGGCAGGATTCCGTCCAAAATATTATCTTCCGGCCCGGGGGGGATGCTGCAGCCCTCACCCCAGCGCGTCAACCCGCTCAACAGTTCCTTAGCTTTATGAAGCTAGGGGCCGAGCACATGTTCACTGGCTACGATCATGTCCTGTTTCTTGTGGCGCTCCTGCTACCAGGAGGTGGGCTGTTCTATCAGCTCAAACTTGTGTCGGCTTTTGCCCTGGCCCATTCGCTGACGCTGGCCCTGGGGGGATTGGGGATGGTGAGCCTACCTGCAGTCTGGGTGGAAAGTGCGATCGCACTTTCCATCATTTACATCGCTATTGACAATCTATGGCCCGGACGGCTCCAGTATCGCTGGGCGACCACCTTTGTCTTTGGCCTCATTCACGGATTGGGATTTGCCAATATGCTGCAAGACCTGATTGCTCCACAGACGAATCCCCTATGGCCGCTGGTCGGCTTTAATCTGGGCATTGAGGTGGGGCAGCTTGCTATTGTGCTGTTGCTTTTGGCAGGCATCAGGCTATTTAAGACTCAAACTGTTTTACATTCGATCACTCAAAACCGAGCCGTGTGGTGGGCACTCTCCCTTGGCATAGCCGCTGTTGGGACTGCATGGTTCACGGAGCGAGCCCTGGCTGCCTGGCTGTAACGTGGCGGGAGGATGCGGCCTCGCTGATTCTTCTCAAGCGATAGACTCAAGCGATAGAATGAAGCCATGTTAGAACTGCACTGCCACACCACCTTTTCCGATGGGACGCTCACCCCTGAGCAACTGGTCCGACGCGCGATCGACAAGGGCGTTCGCGCGCTAGCGATTACCGACCACGACACCATTGCCGGGTGGCCCGATGCCAACGTTGCGGCTCAGGACCATGAACTGGAGATCGTGCCAGGGATTGAACTGAGCACCGTTCACATGGGGCGTTCTCTGCACATTCTTGGCTTTTATCCCGATCCGGTCCGTATTAAGGCCCCGCTACAGGAACGGGTCGAGGGGCGCAAACGCCGCGCTCGCAAAATGGCCGATAAACTATCTGAGTTGGGCTATCCCATTGTGCTCCCTGCCATGCCTGGCGACATGGCGCCAGGGCGGCCCCATATTGCTCAAGCCCTGCTCAACGCGGGTCATGTGCAGTCCAAAGAAGAAGCCTTTCAGCGGTTTTTGCGAGACGATGGCCCGGCTTACGTGCCCTACGAAAAGTTCACCGTCCAAGAAGGTATCACTCTGCTGAAATCCTGTGGGGCGGTACCGGTGTGGGCACATCCCTTTCTGTTTCGAGGCGCAACGGTTGAAACCGTCCTGCCGGAGTTGGTAGCAGCGGGACTGATGGGCATCGAGGTTTACCATCCCCACCACAGCCCCAGCGACCGGCGCGTACTCGAGGCCTACTGTTCACAGTACAACCTGCTGATGACGGGGGGGAGCGACTATCACGGCCCAGCTTCCGACGACAAAAAGGGGCATCACGATTTAAACAGCCTAGACGTCCCGCTGGGGTTGCTGGCCGCAGTCAAGCAGGCGGCGGCGGATTTGGCGGAGCAGCGAGGCTGATGGCCAACTGCTGCGGCAAGGCCCCCTTTAACGGTTGGTAAAAGCGGGATCGATCCGTGCCCAGAGGGACAGGTCAAGGCCCTCTGGTTCCAGACTCAGCGCCAATACCCGAGCCGTGATGCCCTCTGACTCGAACTGCCTCAAGCTCAGTCGGTCATCTAGGCTTTCAGTAAAGGTTTCTAGCAGCTGATCTGGGGCGGCTTCGCCATCCACCAGCACTTGGGGATTCTCCAAAATCAGCCGATGTCCGTTCTCAATCATGAAGCCGGTTTCTGCCTCAATCGGCAAACTTTCTTCGAGAACCTGATCAACCAGATCAATCTCGATTTTGAGACGATTACTGGGCAAAAAACTGACGTTGGGGTTCGCCAGTCGGTAACGGCTGGTCTCCCGACTCTGGGCGGCATTGTCTAGATTGATGCGAATATCGCTGAGCTGTTCGGTAAAGGTCGGGGACTGGAGAAAGGTGTTCAGGTCTGCTGCCGTGAGCACCAGATGAACCGCCCCTTGAATGGGGCGATCGAGCACGACCCGTCCCTGCTGCAGGGCGCCGATATCGAGGTCAATGGGGTCGGTTTCTAGATCTGCGATCGCAAGTCGAAACCCTGGCACCAGCGACACACCCCGCGCCCCAATCCGCACCCGGTCGACCTTGCCCTGCAGCAGTTGCACTGCCGAGCCGTTGTCTACGCGCACTTCCAGGTCCTCCACGTCATCCAGCTGAGCCCGAATGGTGTCCGCCGCCACCTGTTCTAGAATCACGCCGGTAGGAGACGCGAGAAAAAGAAGACTGGAAAGCAGGATCGAAATAAATTCCATAGCGCACCGACCTCCTTACTTTTCCAGAGCCTCAGCCATCCAGCGTTGGAGCGTCGGCAAGACGGCTGCTAGCGGCAGGTCTTGGGAGTCGCCCGTATGCCGCTGGAAGACTTCGACCTTACCGTCCTTCAGAGAGCGGCCCGTCGTGATCCGGTAGGGAATCCCAATCAGTTCGGCGTCCTTGAACTTGACCCCAGCGCGTTCTTTGCGATCGTCAAACAGCGTTTCGATACCCGCAGCGTTCAGGTCAGCGTAAAGCTGCTCAGCGGCTGACATTTGCGCTTCGTCATTGACGTTAGGGGCGACTACAATCGCGTGATAGGGTGCGATCGCAACCGGCCAGATAATTCCTTTGTCATCGTAGGACTGCTCGACCGCTGCCTGGGCCAGACGCGAGACCCCGACCCCATAGCAGCCCATTACGAGGGGGGCCTGACCGCCCGCCTCAGTTGTGTAGGTGGCCCCCATCGCCGTCGAGTACTTAGTTCCCAGCTGAAAAATATGACCGATTTCAATTCCCCGAGCCGTTTGGATTATCTGGTCAGGGTCATGGACCGCCCGGTCTCCGGCCATCGCCGTTCGCACATCCACGACTTGGGCAGGCAGCGTGAACTCGCTCCCCCAGTTGGCGCCCACCACGTGCTTGCCACTTTCGTTAGAGCCGGTCACAAAGCCTTTTAGGTCCACCGCCGTTGCGTCCACCAGGCGCAAGAACTTAGCGGCTACCCCCGACTGCGCCTGAATATAGTCGTCGCTCAGGTCAGGGGCGATATATCCCAGCGGCAGCGACTTCGTTGCCCATTTTGCCTGGGCCTCTGCATCGGGCACCACTATCGACAGCACTGTCGTGCCACCGTACTGGTCAGCTAAGCCGGTTAGCGTATTCTGCAGTTTGACCTCATTGACATCCTGATCGCCCCGAATGCTCACCAGCACCAACACCGTCTGCTCGCTGTCGTAGGTCACCTGGTACAGCACGTTCTTGACAATCTGCGTCGGTGAACAGGCTAAGAACTCGGCCAGACTTGCAATGGTGGGTGTGTTTGGCGTATCCAGCTTTTTGTAGGTATCGAAGCGAGACGGCACCGCATCCGCAGGCAGTGAAACCGCCTTCTCCACGTTGGCCGCGTACTGCCCATCTTCGGTGTAGAGCACCTCGTCCTCGCCCGCGTCGGCCAGTACCATAAATTCGTGCGAGCCTGCGCCACCAATTGCGCCCGAGTCAGCCTCAACCGCCCGAAAGGCCAGCCCACAGCGTCGCAAAATATTGCTGTATGCCTGATACATCTCAGCGTAGGTTTCCTTCAAGCTATCCTCATCGGCATGAAAAGAATAGCCATCTTTCATGATAAATTCGCGCCCGCGCATCAGCCCGAAGCGGGGGCGAATTTCGTCTCTGAACTTGGTTTGAATCTGATAAAGGTGGACAGGCAGCTGTCGGTAGGAGCGGATCATGTCTCGGGCGACAGCGCTGATGACTTCTTCATGGGTCGGCCCCAATGCCACTGACTGCTGACGGCGATCGGTTAGGGCAAACATGATGCCCTCCGCCTTGGTGTAGGTCTCCCACCGGCCCGACTCTTGCCATAGGCTGGCTGGCTGCAACTGGGGCAGCAAACATTCCTGCGCGCCCGTGGCGTTCATTTCTTCTCTGACGATGGCCGAAACCTTGTTGAGTACCCGCCAGAGTAGCGGCAGGTAAGCGTAGAGTCCGCTACCGATTCGGCGCATGTAGCCCGCCCGCAGCAGCAGCTTATGACTGGGGATCTCAGCTTCCGCCGGATCCTCTCGCAGCGTAACAAACAACATTCGGGACAGTCGCATGGGCAGCCTTGCTGATTAGGAATAACTTGAGTCCCAATCAGTCTAGTTCATCCCGTATTGCCATCCAACCAGCAGGCTTCATCCCCCTAATCGAGAACGTCCAGGGAAAAAGGGATGCCATCAACGCATGCGCTATGGAGAACTCAGCAAGCCCTGGCGCAGCTGAGTGAGGTAGGAACAACGGTAATTAGACCTGTGCACCTAGATCAAAGCTATCCATAGGCAATGCTGATAGGCTCAGTTCCGAACAGCTGTCCGCTTCGGAGAACTCGGCAAAGGCTACAGAATTTTAATGGGGCATTTCAATGGGGTGTCCCCATCTGCCAACACCATCCAGCAAAGCTGATTGCACCCGCTTTTACCCGTCCAGTCGACACAGTGAATTTGATTGTGAATATAGCAGCAACACAATAGAGCACCCCATCGCCAAGACCACCGACTCTAAAAGCGCAGAGTTGTCGTGGAGTCATTAGAGCCCACGCATAATTCATTCGTCGATGCTGTGAAATATTATTTTAAGTCTGTTAATTAATATTACAGATTTCAAAATGACCACGACCTCCATTAGGCGCTTGAGAGATTCACTTCGGTGAGTTTGTACTGATTACACCCTTAAACAGCCGGTCTGAACTTCTTTTAGGTTTACGGTTTTAGCCATTACTCTAAATTTTGTATCTTTCTAGGCAGGTGCGACGGGTTTCCGTACGCGCTGCGGTAGGCTGCCTACGCCTTTTATTTCTTGATTAAAGATAAAAGGGTTGCTATTTGTCGCCGCTAGCTCTTATATGTGTAGCTAATTAGCAGCACACGTTATTCAGCACTTTGTTACATAGCTACCGGTCACTCTGATTGGGCAGTCGTCTTTAGTTTCTATCCGCTTTAAGCGGTGTGAAGGAGGGCAGTGAGCGCAGAGCGCTTCGCTGCAAAGGTTCTGCTTTGAGATTCAGACGCCGTGGGCAAACAGGAAACGGTTATCCTCGTCGCAGAGGATGACAATCAATCGCGGGCTGCGCTTGGAAGGCATCTAAGAGCGGCGGGGTATAGGGTTGTTGAAGCTGAGGATGGCGAGACTGCGCTGTTTCAATTCGAACGGTTTGACTTCGATCTGGTCATTCTAGATGTTCTGATGCCTAAACTGACAGGACTGGAGGTCTGTCAGCACATCCGTCAGCAGTCGGATGTACCCATCATTATTGTGACGGTGCTAGGAAGTGCCGATGACCGGGTCAGTGGTCTGGAGATGGGGGCCAATGACTACATGGTCAAGCCCTTTTCTGGGCGAGAGCTGGTGGCCCGCATTCGGGCTATTTTGCGGCGCACCCGGCGACGGGTCGAGATAGATACGGAGGAGGGGGCACCCGGTGCGATCGCACATCACACCCTGCAGGTCGGCTCCCTGAACATTGACGCGACAACGCGCCGAGTCTACAAACACGGTCGCCAAATTCGACTGACCGAAATCGAGTTTCACCTTCTGCAGCTGTTGGCCAGTGAGCCCAGCCGAATCTTCTCGCGGGCTGAGATTTTGCATCAGATTTGGGGGTACTCCACCACCGATCGGCTCGACACCAAAACGGTAGACGTTCATATTTCGCGGCTACGCATCAAGCTTGACGAAGGCGAAGCAGGCAGCAGCTTTATCATGACCATCCACGGACGCGGCTACACTTTTGTCGTCCATGACTAGTGGCTAATCAGGGCCAATCGCTAACCTGGATGGCTAACCGTCGTGGGTCAGCGCTCCCACCTTGGCTCCTGACGCCTGCAGATAGTGAGCTGGCGTCAGCCACAGCATCAGTCCCCGCTGCCCGGCAGAAACGGCAATCTGGTCGTAGGCTTCCATCCACTCATCAACATAAACGGGGTAGGGCTTTTTACAGGCCAGGGCAGTTACGCCGCCTCGAATGTAGCCGGTTAGCGGCTGCACCTGCCTGAGTGGAACCGTATCTACCTTACGATTGCCGCTCAGCTTAGCTAGCCGCTTGAGATCGAGTCGAGCGTTCCCTGGAATCACAGCCAAGCAGATACCCTGCCGATCGCCGCTAGCAACCAGCGTCTTAAAGACCTGTTCCGGCGGGAGCCCCAGCTTAGCAGCGGTGCTGTCAGCACTGAGATCGTGCAAATCGACCGCATAGCTCAGTAGCGTATAGGGGAGCGAGAGCGTATCGAGCAAGCGTGCAGCGTTAGTTTTAGCAGTAGACTTCGCGGACATGGGACTTTGCAGGCATACGGCAATCGCAGTCAGGCATCACTGCACGTCACGGGGAGCCAGCATCTAGCGCGGCGGTGTCTAAATTGCGCCAAGCAACATGACGGCATCTAGGGTGATCTCATCTTAAAGGATCGGATTTTAGCGGATCGGACCTGCCGCTGCGGTTGGCTCAATTCTGTCAACTAAATCCTCTCAACTAAATCCTTTCAACGCAGGTTCGATTGCGGCCCTCGTACTTGGCCCGGTAGAGGCCCCGATCGGCGGCAGCAATCAGGCTATCAGGACTGGCATCGGCCGCCGTTGCAATCGTGGCAATGCCCAAACTGACGGTGATCTGGTCGCTGATAACCGATTGGCAATGGGGAATCGCCAGCCGATCAATCTGATACTGAATTTCTTCAGCGACCCGTTCGGCCCCGGCCAGATTGGTATTGGTGAGCACAATCGCGAACTCCTCGCCACCGTAGCGAGCCACTAAATCGGTCCCTCGTTTGACGGCTCGGTTGATAGCCTGGGCCACTTTTTTGAGGCAGATATCGCCTGATTGATGGCCGTACTCGTCGTTGTAACGCTTGAAATAGTCGATATCACAGAGTATGAGCGTCAGTGGTGTGTCCCGGTGGCGCAGGCTTTCCCACTCGCTGTGAATATGTTCGTCAAACGAGCGGCGATTGGCGACCTGGGTCAGACCGTCAATGCTCGCTAGCCGCTGGAGTTCACGATTGACCTCATGGAGGGCGACCTCGGCCTGCTTTCGCTCGGTAATATCAGTCGCTGTGCCAAAAACCTGGGTAGGGTGTCCATTCGTGTCACGCTGAAAGACCGTCTCCCGGCAGAGAAGCCACCGCCAACTCCCCTGACAGTGACGTAGCCGGTATTCACTTTCGACAATCTCGCTATCGCTCAAATGTTCGAGCTTGTAACGTTGGGCGCGCATGAGCGAGAGATCGTCCGGATGAACCAGCTGCTCTAAAAAATGTGCGCCTAGCGTCTGCCACTCCTCTGGCCCGTAGCCCAGCACCGTCTGTATACAGCGATTGATGTAGAAATTTTCGCCCGTGTCAAAGTGGTTGACATACAGAATATTAGTACTGGCGTCCAGAATGCTTTGGATGAAGCGCTGGCTCTCTTGCCAGGCCTGTTCAGCCTGCTGGCGTTCGATCATTTCGCGACGTAGCTGCTGGTGCTGACGGCTTAGCGTGCCCTGCTGCTGCTTTTCCTGCGCCAGCATTTGGGTGTGCGCCAGCGCAATGCCTAGCGTCATCGCCAAATCCTGTAGCAAGGCCAGCGCTGGCTCAGTCGGCATGGCCTCTGCCGTGGGTAGCTGTAGGCTAACAAAGCCATTAATCGTGCCCTGGTAGGGGGTGGGTACCACCACCCAATGCTGCCCCAGGCTAGGGCGCAACCGCTGGGAGGGAAGATCGGGGTCTTTGGAAGTGATTGGGGTCATCTGGGCGCGGGCCCGTTTGAGAAAGGGGGCCTCACCCAGGGAAAGCGCCGAATCGTGGACAACCAGGGCCGGACGCGCAGCGTAGGCCGCAACCGGAATGGCCTGTTCCGGTGCATCGGCAGAGGAGCGCCACAGCTGGCAGCGCTCGGCGGCAAAGGTCTGTCCGATTCGGCTGATCATCTGCTCTAATACTGAGCTGTCGCTGGGCGCGTTGCTGACAATCCGTAGGGTGTCTTTAAGCAGTAGAGCCTGTTGCTGCTGCTGCTCGGTGCTCGTCTGCTGCTGCTGGCGATGCTGGGTTTCTAGGGCCAGGGCAACTAGGTTTGCGATCGCAATCGCAAACGACCGCTCTTCGGGCTGCCACAGGCGTGAGCTGCCCACGTGCTCATACCAAACCACACCGGCAAAATGCCCGTGCTGACGGATGGGCACTTCAATCATTGCACCAATGTCGCGGGGCGCAAGCCACCGCTGCGTAAATCCATTGACCTGTTCGGCAATGTCATTGAGGACAAGCCAGCTGCGTTGGGAGCGTTGAGCAAAGTACTGAGGATAGTCGGACATCTGCAGCCGGTGACCCGACGCATGGCGATGCTGGCTAAGTAAGTAGGTATTGGCTTCGATCAGCTGCGTCTGCCGGTTCTGATAGAGCCAAACCCCAACGCGCTCTACCGTTAGCGCCTCAGCGGCAGCCCGCGTGAGTTGGGAAACTGCCGCCGAAAAGTTGCCGCTATAGACGGCGTGACACTGAGATAGCGATAGCAGCGCTAAGGACAGCCGGTCCGAAGACGGTTCGCAGATAGCTGCGGCTGCCGGTAGCGGGTGTGATAAAGACATGCCGACATGAAAGGAAATCGAAGCAACCGATGTTATCCCGGTAACCCTAGAGTGCCCTATGTATGCGTAAACCCTCGTTCTTGGTCTCAATCCTGCCCCACCCCAGACTCGCGAACCGGGGCAGCCAAGTGCCTATGGGGACGATACTAGGGCTCCTGTAGGCGTAGCAGCTCGGCTTCCGCCAGCGTGAGTCCAGATGCGTGCAGCAGGTCAGGCAAGTCGCGAATGATACGGCTACACCGAGTCATAAAGTGTTGGACCCACTGCTCTATATCGCGGATTTGCCCCGAGGACAGGCAAAAATCGCCAGCGGCGTGTAAACCACCGGGCTGCCGCCAGGTGACCCCGTTACTGGATAGCCAATCGCTGCTAGGACAGGTATTTTTCCAGTATCGGCCCACTACCGCCAGCCCCAAATACTGCTGCACGAACTGGCTGAGGCGGTTCATGGCCGAGAGATACGTCATCACACTCGATTGAGCGAGCTTAGAATCTGCATGGATGAGCAGCGTAGCCTCGCGAGGGCTGATAGGCGTAGCGCAAACGGCACGCCAGTTCTGACAGTTTAGCCGGGTCAAAAGATGCACCTGTTCAGGCGACTCAATGTAGGGTACGGTTACCTGCACTGCTTGATCGCGCAGCTTTTGTAGAACGCTGTCAAAACAGCGTTGAGCGCCCCAACTTAGAGTCAGATTATGGATAAAAGCCTGGTCAATTTTGACAGTCTTAATCTTGAAATAGTCGAGGGTTGCTAGGGCCGAATGGGTAGGCACAAAGCTGCAGACCTGAACTTGAATGCCCATATCCTGTAGGCGAGCAATTAGCCGAGCAGACCACTGAACATTTCGATTGAGTACGCCGTGGCCAATCTCTATCACCAACCCCCGAATGCACCAGCGAAAGTCCTGGCTAATTGTCTGTAGCGTGGCGGGCAAACCGGGCGCGAGCCACTGCTTTTCAGAGAGCTGCAGACTGACCGTTAGCTCGGCAGCAGATAAAAACTGCTTGTTCCAGAAGTAGAGCTGACGAATCACCGTCCGCAGCAGCCAGCTCCGCATCGCGACGCTCAGCCCTGTCTCTTCGATCATCTCGATGGCCGCATTGGAGTAGAGCTCACGACGCTGCTGTTGCCAGGTTAGAATCGCCTCAAACCCGATGAAGTGCTGCTCCGACAGAGAAATCAGTGGCTGATATTCAGTTTTGAACTCTCGACTAAACTGACTAAGGCTGGCCTCTTGACGAGACAGGCTGTAGCCGACCGCGTTGTTAGACGATTGATTCAACATAAACCGGTAGAAGATGCCCTAGATACTTTAGCCGCGGAGGTTCGTCATCCTGCAGCCCCTCCCGTTGCCTCTGACCGGAGAATAGCAGGATAAATGCGGAGAAGTCACCTGTGGAAAACAACGATGCAAAGAATCTCCGCCTACGAGAAGCCCGTAATCCTGCGTGATTCATCCTGATAGGCTCGGCAAAGCCTTGAGGGATCTCAATGCGTTTTTCAGAGGAACTGCGGATTTCTTCTGAAAGTGGCTGCTTCAAGCTGTCAACAGATACACTGAACCGGACGGCAGTCGATTGCTCGGCTAAGCAACTGTAATTTTTTGATAAAGCATCCGGATTGATCGATTCGGGTGTAGTCACAAGCGGCGAAACGCTCTGTACTCAGGAGATGACGGCACTCGGTGTCCTACAAAGCGGCCAAGGCTATCGCTTCCTCTGTTAGCTTTTGACTCGATTGGGTCATTCTAGAAAGACGCTGACGGCGAGCAGTATTGGATTAAGACAGGTAGGCGTTGTTAAACATCGGTGCAGCCCTGCCATCTTTTCCAGCCGCAACATACTGCCACTCGCCAACCCTGTTACGGCTATTCGGTTGTACCGTCGATGCAAGTTTCCTCAAGCGAGCGAGTCCATCCTAAATACCATCGCCCCGTCAAAATCTTACTGGTGGATGATAGCTTTTTAGACTTGACGATCTTATCAGCGATGCTCTCAGAGCAGGGATATGGGGTTCAGCGTACCAGTAGCGCTGCTGCTGCCTTGCGGATTGCCGAAACGCTCCAGCCGGAACTCATCATGCTGGATATCAACATGCCCGAGATGAACGGATACGAGCTCTGTCGGCGGCTTAAAGGCCATCCTAAGACGAGCGATATTCCGGTTGTTTTTGTCAGTGCTTCGGATGACGGTATCGACAAACAAACAGCCTTCAATGCCGGTGGCGCTGACTACATCCAGAAGCCTTTTCAACCCGAAGAGGTCGACGTGCGCATCCAAAATCAGCTCAAAATTCGGTGGTCGGCGCAGGCGCTTCAGACAAAGAATCAAGATTTAGAATCGACGCTCAAACAGCTTAAAGAGACTCAGTCAAGAATTGTGGAAGCCGAACGCGTTGCTATCCTGAGTCAGGTTGTCGGCAACATTGCTCAAGAGATTCGCCAGCCGATGTCGTTTGTGGAGAGCAATCTTTGCCACATTCAGCGCTGCTGTGACAACATGCTCAGTTTGCTACATCTCTACGAAGAACTGTGTAAGCGGCCTGAGCTTTTGCTATCAGAAGCACAGCGTAATAGTCAGCTACAACTGATTCAGTCTGATATTTTAGATATCACTCAGCTGTTGTCAATCACCAGTACAGAAGCTGGCCAGGTCAGTGCGGTTGCTAGCTCAATCAACAATCTCTTTAGCATAGGAGAGGCGGGCCTGAAGCAGGTTGATATCAACAAGACCGTTGAGGTTGTTCTGTCGGTCTTGCGCAGACGGTTTCAAGAAACCCAGGTGCCAACGATTCGACAAGTTCAACGACTCGAGTCGCTACCTCATGTCAGTTGTTATCCTAATCAGCTGAGTCAGGCCTTATTTGTCATGTTCAGCCACGCCCTAGATGCGGTTGACGAGAAGATTCGGAGCCATGCCCATCAGGATTATGCCCCCACGGTCGAGATCGTAACCCAACCACAGCGTCCAGACCGGATCGCGATCGCAATTCGCCACAACGGGATCCAGCCCCCCGAACTCACCTATCTCAAAACCAAGCCGACCCAGTGGCCCCTTTGGCAAAATGAGCCTGACAGCTGGGAGCTAAATGGGCACAAGCGTGAACTCAATCTATTCATTAGCTATCAGGTCGTGGTCGAGAAACACCACGGCAGTTTTGACTACCGCATTGCCGACAATGACATGACCGAGTTCCGGATCGAGCTACCCGTGCTGCAGCCGACTGGTTGAGTTAGCCAAAGTTCTTAAAAAACTCAATCGTTTCTTTAAGGGCCTGGATAAAGGCATCGATTTCAGCACGTGTGTTGTAAAAGTAGAGGCTGGCCCGAGCGGTCGAGCTAACGCCCAGAACCTGATGCAGGGGCTGGGTGCAGTGGTGCCCCGAACGAATGGCTACCCCAGACTGGTCTAAAAAGGTAGACAGGTCTTGAGCATGAATGCCTTCGACGGTAAAAGTTGCGATCGCAGCCCGCCCGCTGCCATCCGTTGCAGGCATCGGTCCATACAGTCTGACTTCGGGGATCTTGCCTAGCTGCTCGTACAGGTACCGAGTCAGCTCATGCTCGTAATTGGCAATCCGCTCAATGCCCACCTGATTGAGGTAATCAACCGCCGCACCCAGGGCAATGACTTCTGCGATCGCAGGCGTCCCGGCCTCGAACTTGTGGGGGAGCTCGGCATAGGTAGCCTGATCCAACGAGACATCCTGGATCATCTCACCCCCGCCCAGGAAGGGCGGCATCGCATTCAGCAGTGCTTCTTTTCCATACAAAAAGCCTGCGCCGGTCGGTCCGCACATTTTATGCCCCGAGGCAACCAGCCAGTCACAGTCTAGCGCCTGCACATCTACTCGCATGTGGGGCACACTCTGGCAAGCATCCAGCAGCACCTTGGCCCCCCGTGAGTGGGCCAGCTCAACCACATCCTTGACTGGATTAATACAGCCCAACGTGTTTGAGACGTGGTTGATTGCGACCAGCCGAGTCTTGTCTGACAGCAGCTGCTTAAAGTGAGCCAGGTCAAAGGTTTGTTCGTCGGTCAGCTGCACATGCCTTAGCACCGCTCCCGTGCGCTGAGCAATCAGCTGCCAGGGCACTAGATTGCTATGGTGTTCCATTACCGACAGAATAATTTCGTCGCCTGCCTGCAGGTTGTTGAGCCCCCAGGAATAGGCGACCAGGTTAATGGCCTCAGTCGCGTTACGGGTAAAGACGATCTCGTCGCGGGAGCGAGCGTTAATCAGGGTCGCTACCTTATCTCGGACAGCCTCGTAGGCCGTCGTTGCCCGTGCGCTGAGCGTATGGACCCCTCTGTGGACATTGGCATTGTCCTGCCTGTAATACTGCTCAATGGTTTCTAAAACCGGCTGCGGCGTCTGCGAAGTGGCCGCATTGTCTAAATACACCAACGGTTTGCCGTTAACCGTTTGATGCAGGATGGGAAAGTCGGCCCGCACTTCGTCGGCCAAAGTTTGGGTAGTGGTCAGGGTCATGGTGGTTTAGGGGGTCCATTGAGTGATGAGATGGGCAATGCGATCGCGTAGTGCAGTCTCCGGTATCGTCTCGACCACCTCCATGGCAAAACCGCGGACCAGCAGCTGCTGTGCCTGGGTTTGGCTGATGCCCCGGCTCTGTAGATAGAACAGCTGCTCGGGCTGGAGCTGGCTCACAGTCGCGCCGTGAGCACATTTGACATTATCCGCCACAATGTCTAACTCAGGCTTCGTATCGACCCGGCCTTTATCCGATAGCAGCAGGTTACGGTTCAGCTGGGCCGCGTCAGTCATCTGCGCGGCCTGGGGCACGTAGATTTTGCCATTGAAGACAGCATGTCCGCAGTCGCTGACGATGTTTTTCTGTACCTGCTCGGCATGCCCGTGGGGATGGCTCAGCGCAATCAGGCTGTGGGTGTCGGCCAGCTGATCTCCCTGCACCATACTGAGGCCATGCAGTTGGGTTTCTGTCTGTGCCCCCCGCTGATAAACCTCCAGATGGTGACGCGACAGCCGCGCGCCCAAATCGATCGCGGTGCAGTGGTAGCGACTGTCTCGCGCTTGCGAAACGGCGGTCTTGCCGACATGATAGGGCTGGTCGCCGTGCTGCTGCAGACGCACATGCCGCATCTCAGCATTGTCTTCAACCCAAATTTCAGTAACGGCGTTGCTAAGACCGGTCCCGTCGCCTGCAAACTGCTCGACCAGCGTTAAGCTTGCGCCAGACTCGACCACAACGAGGCAGCGCGGCTGGCTCAACACGGGCTCTGTCTGGGTCGGGAAGGAGTAGGTGAGCTGGATGGGGGCAGCAATCTGCTGGTTTTTCGTAACCCAAACGACGACGGCGTCCGTAAAGCCCGCCGTGTTCAAGGCCGTAAAAACTTCGTTGCTGCCAGGGACCTGACCCAGTCGGGCAGTGAGCGCTTCGAGATCCGGAGACGTCAGTAGCTCAGATAGCCAGGAAACATGGACCCCGTCAGGGAGGGCGTCGGGGAGCGGAGTAGTGACTTCCTGGGTGGGCAGCGTTAGCGTTAGCGGCAGCAGGCTAGATAGATCGGTGAAGCGCCACTGCTCATCGCGAGTTGAGGGAAAGGACTGCTCATGGACCATGGCCGTAGCGGCCCGGCGCAGGTCAGACAGGGTGAGTTGCGACCTCGCCGCCCCCTGCTCGGCCAGGGCTAATAGCTGCTTCAGGTAAGCTCGGCGCACGTCCGCCGTTTTAGATGAGGTCGACAGCGTCATACGGCTACCTCACCGTGGGCTTCTAGAATTTGTTCGTAGCCGTTCTGCTCTAGCTCCTCTGCCAGCTCTTTACCGCCAGTGAGAATGATGCGGCCATTCGCCATCACGTGTACGTAGTCCGGCACGATGTAGTTAAGTAGCCGTTGGTAGTGGGTAATCAGCACCACCGCATTGTCCGGTGTCGTCAGCTGGTTGACCCCGTGGGCAACCGTTTTGAGCGCATCAATATCTAATCCTGAGTCAGTTTCGTCTAGAATCGCTAGCTTGGGCTCCAGCAGCGCCATCTGCAAAATCTCGTTGCGCTTTTTCTCACCGCCCGAAAAGCCTTCGTTGACGCTGCGATCCAGAAAGCTCACATCCATCTTAACGATTTCGGTTTTCTCCTCGATTAGGTCATCGAAGTCGAAAACGTCAATTTCTTCTTCCCCCCGTGCTTTCAGATGCGAGTTGTAAGCAACTCGCAAAAAGTCACGATTGCTCACGCCCGGAATTTCTAGGGGATACTGAAACGCCAGGAAGATGCCCGATGTCGCCCGTTCGTGGGGTTCGAGATCAGCAATATCATGCCCCTCAAACAGAATGCTACCCCCCGTCTGCGTATAGCTAGGATGACCCGCCAGCACCTTTGAAAAGGTACTCTTGCCAGAGCCGTTGAGTCCCATAATCGCGTGAATCTCACCCGGCTTGACCTCTAGGGTCAGACCTTTGAGAATTTCGGTTTCGTCAACCGTCGCTCGAAGATTAGAGACAGATAGAAGCGGCTGGGGGTTGGGGCTACTCATAACAACAGGTGACAGTACGATGGAATCTATCTTTGCTTCAACAAAAGTCTACTTCAGCAAAAGGCGGGCTTAACTTGGAGAATATGACCATAGTCTCAAGTGCTACACAGGTGATGGCCCTGTCAGACCACACTCCCTTTACCCGACCGAATTCTCTAGCTTCAGAGCCAACAGCTTGTCGGCCTCGGCGGCAAACTCCATCGGTAGCTTGTTGAAAACATCCCGGCAGAAGCCGCTAATAATCATAGACACCGCATCTTCGGGAGAGATGCCGCGCTGGGCAAAGTAGAAGAGCTGGTCTTCACCAATCTTGGAGGTGGACGCTTCGTGCTCAACCTGGGCAGTGCTGTTTTGCACCTGGATGTAGGGGTAGGTGTTGGCGTTAGACGTATCGCCAATCAGCATGGAATCGCACTGGGAATAGTTCCGAGCGCTCTTAGCCTTCGGCCCCATTTTCACCAGACCGCGATAGCTGTTCTTGGATTTGCCGGCTGAGATCCCCTTAGAAATGATCGTGCTACGGGTATTTTTGCCGACGTGAACCATTTTAGTTCCCGTATCTGCCTGCTGTCTGTTGTTGGTTAGGGCGACTGAGTAGAACTCACCCACCGAGTGATCGCCCACCAGCACGCAGCTCGGATACTTCCAAGTGATGGCTGAGCCGGTTTCTACCTGGGTCCAAGAGATTTTAGAATTTTCGCCTGCACACAGCCCGCGCTTGGTCACGAAGTTGTAGATGCCGCCCTTGCCGTTTTCGTCCCCAGCAAACCAGTTTTGAACGGTGGAATAGTTAATTTCTGCATTGTCCAGTGCTACGAGCTCAACCACGGCCGCATGCAGCTGGTTGCTGTCGTACATAGGGGCTGTACAGCCCTCCAGATAGGTAACAGAACTACCCGCTTCGGCCACAATCAGCGTGCGCTCAAACTGGCCTGAGTCGCCGTTGTTGATGCGAAAATAGGTAGACAGATCCATCGGACATTTGACGCCCTTGGGAATGTAGACAAACGAGCCATCGCTGAATACCGCTGAGTTCAGAGCCGCAAAGTAGTTGTCACCAATGGGGACAACGGAACCCAGATACTTTTCGATCAGGTCAGGGTGTTCGTGAATCGCTTCAGAGATAGAGCCGAAGTAAATCCCGTGTTTTGCTAGATCCTTTTTGTAAGTCGTGGCAATCGAGACGCTGTCAAAAACGGCGTCTACGGCAACGTTAGCCAGCCGCTTTTGCTCAGATAAGGGGATGCCCAACTTTTCGAAGGTATCCAGCAGTTCTGGGTCAACGTCATCCATACTGTCCAGCTTTTTGGGCTGCTGCTTGGGCGCAGAGTAGTAAATGATGTCCTGGTAGTTGACCGCCGGGTAGCGGACGTTGGGCCAGTCCGGCTCAGTCATTGTCAGCCACTTGCGATAAGCCTTCAGCCGAAACTCCAACATGAACTCGGGTTCGTTCTTTTTAGAAGAGATTAGCCGAACAATCTCCTCGCTAAGGCCGCGAGGAATCACGTCCGACTCAATGTCGGTGACGAAGCCGTACTTGTAGGGTTGGCTGACGACGGATTGAACGCTGCTCATGGGCTGGTGGGTGTTGGGTAGGAGCTGAACAAAAATGTCGATTTGCTAAGACTGACTTGTGGCGTCAGCCTTAGCAATTAGCTAAAGCTGCTAGCTAGTATTTATTGGTTTCTTCGCGAATTTTGTCGAAGGAAATGTCCTGGTCTTTACCCGCGAAGGCGTTGTCTTCAGTCAAGAACAACATGCAGTGACATTCACGCCGCTCTTGCATCGGGACGCAAGGGCAGTTCCAATAGGTGGCTTTGACCTCGGCTTCCTTGTCTTCATAGTGTCGACAGGGACACAGTGGCGAACCAAAGTCGTCCTTGTGCTTGGCTAGTCCCTCAAGCACTACCGCGGTAACACCCAAGTCGGCACAGAAGTAGGTGCCGGTACGCTTGGCGTAGCTCTGGGCAAAGTTACGCATCAGTTCTAGATTTTTATCGGATGCTTGAGTCGGTTTTTCTAAAGCCATGAAACCAGTGTGGGAGCGAATGCCCGTCCTAGACGACCAAATGATTCTATAATTAAAACAACACGGGTGTTGCTTAACTATCTTTAAGGTTACTGCAGCGCTCGGACTTTAGCAACGCCCATGTTGTTTAAAGTCAGCCCAGCCAGTGGCGGGCAATAGCGACAGTTGTGTAGGTTAATGGTGTGTCAGCGATTTTGGCCCGAAGTATTCTGAATTTAGGCTCAATCTAAGCGGCCCAACCCAAGCGGCCCCATTTAAAAGTATGTCTTCAGTTCAGCAACCCTCGACCAAAGACGATATTCTGCAAGTGCTTTTGCGCCAGGGGCAAGCGACTGCACAGGTCTTGGCTGAGGAGCTCAGCCTGACCCCTCAGGCGATTCGTCGTCACCTGAAAGATCTCGAAGCCGAGTCACTCATCGAACACCAGACTGAGCAGACGGGGATGGGTCGCCCTAATTACACTTATCAACTGAGTCGGAAAGGACGCGATCGCTTTCCGTCCCAGTACGATCAGTTTGCGGTTTCCCTACTAGACACCATCGCTGAAACGCTGGGAGCGGAACAGGTTAGCACCGTCCTGCGGCAGCAGTGGCAGCGTAAGGCCCAAACCTACCAGGAAAAGCTAGGCGACGCTCCGCTGGTTGACCGGGTCAAGCGTCTGGTCGAGCTGCGTAAGGCAGAGGGCTACATGGCTGAATGGCATCCGGTCACGCCCGAAGGTGATCGGCCCCTGACGGCGGAATCGGGCGATGGCCCTGGCTATGTCATTACCGAATACAATTGTGCGATTTCCCACATCGCAGAATCTTATCCCACCGTATGCGGCCATGAGTTAGCCATGTTTGCAGTGGCGCTCCCCGACTGCTCTGTAGAGCGAACACACTGGCTGGTGAAAGGCGAGCATCTGTGTGGCTATCTGATCAGGGAGAAGGACAGTGCTTGAAGACTCGTTACAGTTTTTAACCCCGGAAGAGTCGGCTGAGGTGGACAAAGCGCTAATGACGACGCCGGAGAAGTTTCTCACTCGACTGACGCTTTCGACCGCTAAGCTACTGAGCTACATTGCCCGAGATTTCGAGACCTCTGTGGAGTCCCTGACCAACCAACAGATCATCGCCTGGTTTGAGGCGGACTCTAAACGTAAACAGCAGCAGGGTATCAAGGCCTCGGTACTAAAGTGGGACGCGACGGATCTGGCCGATCTGAAAGAATAGGTCTGAAGAGCATGCGTCTGAAAGCGATTGCTTTAGTGCTTAATCCGGTCCTGGGTTTTGCCCGGCGAGGCGTTCTTTTCTAAAAATTCGACGATCTTATCGGCCACATCGATGCCGGTCGTTTTCTCAATCCCTTCGAGCCCAGGAGAAGAGTTGACCTCCATGACGACGGGCCCATCGGCAGCGCGCAATAGGTCGACCCCAGCCACCCGCAGCCCCATTGCCTTAGCGGCATTCACCGCCGTCCGCCGCTCGTCAGCGGTTAGCTTGATTTGTTGAGCATTGCCGCCGCGATGGAGATTTGAGCGAAACTCTCCTGGCGCACCCTGGCGCATCATTGCCGCAATGACTTTGTCCCCAATAACAAAACAGCGCAGATCCGCACCTTTGGCTTCAGCAATGAACTTCTGCACCAGAATGTTGGCGTCTAGCCCCCGGAAGGCTTCTATCACCGACTTGGCTGCCTGGTAGGTTTCAGCTAGAACGACACCGATGCCCTGGGTGCCTTCCAGCAGTTTAATTACTAGCGGGGCGCCGCCGACGATGTTGATTAGCCCGTCGATATCTTTGGTGGAATGGGCAAAACCGGTAATCGGCAGACCAATGTCCCGCTTAGACAGCAGCTGCAGACAGCGTAGCTTGTCGCGAGAACGCGAGATGGCCTGGGACTCGTTTGCGGGGAATACACCCATCATCTCAAACTGGCGCACCACTGCCGTGCCGTAGAAAGTGTTCGAGGTGCCGATACGGGGAATCACCGCGTCGATATCCTCAAGCGGATGCCCCTGGTAGATCACCTTGGGTGCGCGGGGCGTGATGTCCATATAGCAGCGCAGGTAGTCGATAATTTCCACTTCGTGGCCCCGCGCCAGGCTCGCTTCCTGCAGCCGACGGGTCGAGTAGAGCGTCGCTCCACGAGACAAAATGGCAATTTTCATGGTTGCGATCGCACCTCTTCTGAAACACTGTCGACCTTAGTTTGACGCTTTAGTAAGCGCTTTGAGCTCTGGATATAGGATTTGCCTGAATCAACTAAAAAACGATGCCGGACCGCTTGCCGCCCTAGCAGCATGCGAAATCCCATTTCATCACGACTGGTCAGCGATAGCTCAATCGGCCATGTCTGCTGACCCAGCCTGACAGGGGTCTGGATAACGGGTCGGGACTGGACCTGTCCGCCGGAGTTGCGAATATTGCGCACGTCTAGCAGCTTGGCTTCGGCACATACTCTGCCCTGACGACTGCGCTGGTCAGGGTGAACCCAAAAGCGGACAAAGTCGGCCCCGTCGCGTTTGAACGTTTCGATATCGAATGCATGCAGGGCCGAAGATCGGGCCCCCGTATCAATTTTGGCTTTAATCCGGGTGATACCCAGCTCAGGCAGCAACAGCCACTCTCGCCAGCCAATGACGAGGGGGTCGCTAGGGTCGAGATTAGGCATTCAAGGTGAAGGTCTGTGATAACTGATTGGAGACCGACTCACTATTGAACCTGAAACTGGGGGGCGCAGGCTCGACCCCAAGGCAGACTAATCGTGAATGCTACCGTCAGGCATTATAGTGCCGGTCAGCTTAACGCTGGTTAGCTTGACCATAATTTTGTCGCCATAGCCGACCTTAGCCCCGCTGAGGTCGGCCCCGCTGAGGTCGGCCCCGCTGAGGTCCGCCCCAATTAGGTTGGCCTCGCTCAGGTTGGCATGGCTCAGGTTGGCCTGTAGCAGATTGGCTCGAAACAGCTTGGCCCTGTGCAGGTTAGCCCGGTTGAGGTTAATTTTGTGCAAAAAGGCATCGCTCAGATCGGCCCCTTCTAAGTTGGCTTTACTCAGGTTGCGTCCCGAAAAATCCTTCTCACGCAGATTTGCGCCACGCAGATCGGTGCCCTCAAGGTCAGGCTTGGTCGATTTAGCTGCGGCCGCGGACGAGCGCGTCGACTCAGTTCTCGGTCGGCCACTATTGTGACCCGACCGATAGTCACCCGACCGATAGTCACCCGAACGATAGTCACCCGAACGACTATCAGACGGAGGCACCTTAACCGAAGCTGAGTCCTGGGAGGTCGGCTTGCGGGTGGATGTGGATGGCCTAGTACCCGATTTCGGGACATCCGATTTTGAGGTATCCGATTTTGAGGCAGGCTGAGCCGCTGATTCCGCGTTCGCACCGTTTCTGCTGCCACTGTAGGTGCTCGCAGTGCTGGACCGATAACCGTTGCCGTTCCAGGGGCTCGCCTCATTGCTGCCGTAGCTGCGGTAGCCCTGGGCGTAGGCACTCGCCGCTCTGCTGGCGGCCCGATTGCTGGTTGCCCCGTTACTGGCTTCCCCATTGGTTGTGGCCCGATTATACGTTGAGCCGTAGCGGCGGTAGGTACTTGCCGGGTAAGTGGGTCGCGGGTAGGTTTTGCGCTCAGCCGTGGAAGAGCGGGCCGAGGTGCGGAACCTGGAGCGGTGGGGAGATTTAGCGTCTTCTTTGAGTAGACGGCGGGCCTCGTTGAGCAGCTTGAGCTTTTCCTGGGCTTTCTCACGCAGGCGCTCGTTATCGGCAGGAATGCGGTCAGGATGCCAGATAAACACCAGGTCCTTATAGGCCTGATTGATGTCAGACAGCGAGGCACCGGACTCTATTTCCAGCACTCTATAGGCTTGAGCGATATCGTCCATAGGCTCCGAGTGAGGGGATGGCCAGGAGGCCAGTTGCGCTCTCTGGGCTGAGATTTAGCTGTGCGTTTGGGCTGTGCGCTTGGGCGGTAATTTTTGTCAGTGTAGCTTACACAGTGCGTCGATTATGGGGTGGGAGTTGCGATCGCACCTCCAAATCCACCAATTCCTTTAACACCCGCTTAATTTTCCGTAAGCTCCAGCTCGTGGATATTCCACAACGAGCCCAGGGGCGTGTATTTGACGTTCTCGATGCGATCGCGAATAGCGGACATGGAGTATTGCGTCACCAGGTAAATAAACGGTAAGTTTTCTTGCGTAATCCGCTGGGTCTGGGCGTAGATTTCTTTACGTTTTTCATCGTCTAGTTCCCGTGCCCCCGCTTTATAAAGCCGATCGATCTCTAGCTCCCAGTCGCGCACTTCACGCCCCTCAATCGGTTCTTGACCTGGCAGCGCCGCCTGATTAAAGGCATGGAGGCCGCCGTCTACCGACCATACATTCGAGCCGCCGTTGGGCTCGAAGCCGCCGCCGAAGCTGATAATGTGCGCGTCCCAATCGAGGCTATCGGCCAGCTTTTCGAGCAGCACCCCCCAGGCCACCGGCTGGAAGTCTACCGTCATGCCGATTTGCTCCAGGTCATAGTCGATCTGTGCGCCAATCGATTCCCTCACCTGGTTACCCGCATTGGTAATCAGCGTAAACCGCACCGGATTGCCCTCCGGTCCCAGCAGCTTGTTCTCACTGTTGTAACTGAACCCCGCCGATAACAGCAGTTCCCTAGCCCTATCGGGATCGTATTCGTAGGCCGGGATATCGTACTTGTCCGGATCGGCAAAGTAGGGGCTGGCAAAGAAAATGGGCGAGTTCTGCAGCACACCCAGCCCCTGATAGATATCGTTCAACATCGTTTCCCGGTCGATGGCGTGGGCTACCGCCTGGCGAAACTCCAGGGTGTTAAACCAGCGCGACTTGATCGGGTCTACCAGTGGTTTGCCGTTGCGGGCGCCCGTATTCAAGTTAAAGGTAATAAACAGGTTGCTGGCCGCCGGGCCACCGTTGTAGACCGTATAGCCGCCCTGTGCTTCGTCCTGCTTCATCAGCGAGAAGTTGCTGGGGGCAATGCTCATCAGGTCCAGTCCGCCCGATCGAAACTGAATAAACTCGTTGTCCTGCGACTCGACCACCTGCCAGATCACTTGCTGAATGCTGGGCTGGGGGTTGCCGTCCTCATCGGTACGCCAGTAGTAAGGGTTGCGCTCAAACACAACCCGCTCACCCGGCAGGAAGCTCTTGAGCCGGTAGGGGCCGTTTGTGACTACCTGTTCAGGCGGGGTGCTGGTGTCCCACGTCGAGAGAAAGACCGGTTTGCCTTCCATGTCTCTGGCTTCGATGGTGGGCTCAAATACGTGCTGGGGCATAATCGGCAGCCCCGTGTTTCGCAAAAACGGCGCAAACGGTTCAGGAATCTTGAACTCAACTTGCCGCTCGTTGAGCTTTCTCACCGCTGGCAGCTTGCCTTCGTCCCCAATGCGCAAGATATCTCGGGTATCCGTGGGGATTTCTTCGTTGAGGTAAATCTGGTTGTAGGTAAAGACGACATCATCCACCGTGAGGGGCTCGCCGTCGGACCACTTCAGCCCTTCGCGCAGAGTATACGTCAGGGTTAGACCATCGTCTGAGAACTCCCAGGATTCGGCCAGTTCCGGCTCGATTTCACCGGTTTCGTAGTTCTCGGTAATCAGCCCCTCAAACGTCAGGCCAAAAATGTTGGGACGTTCGCTACTAAGGGCATAATTGAATGTCTTCGGGTCGCTAAGAATGGTGTAAACGATCCGACTCGGTTCAGCAGCTTCGGTTTTGAACTGGTCGAGGGTGCAGCTAGGCAGTGCGATCGCAATGAGGCCCACGCACATCAGGGCCAAAAATTGCCCGGCAACGCGACGAAGTCGATAGGTGATCCCTAATTTTTGGTGCGATCGCACTGCCATACTCCCTAACTTTGCTTCAGCATCCAACCCTATTCATCAGCCTAGCCCGCTGGGCCAAACTTTCTGGGCCAAACTTGCTAGGTATTCTAGTCTAGCGACAAGCTACCTGCCCGTGTTTTCGACTAAGCCCCACTGAGCAAAAACACGGCTGTTAAAAATGATACTTTTGGTGATTTATGCCAGTGTTTTTTAGGCCAAATGCCTGTTATCTCATAAGTAGGCTGCCTTTCGTAGCCCTTTCCTGAACTGACAGCGTTGGCCCCGGTGTCGAGAATATCGGCGGCTGTGCGTTCAAACGCCTAAGCACGACCTGGTTATCTGCCCGCACAACCGTCTGGGGCTGCCCTCCTAAACGTCACTCAAAGATGCCTGAAACCATGTTTTCATCGCTGCAAAACCTCGCTGGTGCCTCGGGACGCAGTCACTTTCGACGTGAATTTGAAATCTGTTACCAGCCAGTGGTCTCCTTTACCGATAGTCGCCTCGAAGGATTTGAAGCCCTCATTCGCTGGCAGCCCGAGCGCAAGCTGCTGTATCCAGCCGAGTTTATGCCGCTGTTAGAAGCTTCTGGCCTGTCTGCCCCCCTAGGAGAATGGCTGCTGTACGAAACGGCGAGTCAGCTGGCCCACTGGAAGCAGCAGTTTCCCTTTGCTAAGCCCCAGATCAGCATTAATCTTTCGAGTAAGCAGCTAACATCGCCCGGCCTAATAGATGTCTTTCAGGACATTGCTACTGGTGCTAAGTTTGGCGAAAAGCCCCTACAGATCGAAGTGCCGCTCAGCTTTTTGCAGGCCCATACCGCCACAGCTGCTACTCACCTAGAGGCCATTTGCGAGCAGGGAATTGCCCTCTGCATCGACGATGTCGTTCCGAAGAGTGACCTCCTGCCGATGCTGCAACAGTGTCCGGTCGATACCATCAAGCTCGATATGGCCGTTACCCAACACGGCTTATCTGAGCAGCAATCCGAACTCAAAGCGTTTGTCGAAGCTGCGCGTCAGTTAGGTATCAAGACCGTCGCTAAGGGCATTGAGACAGCCGAACAGTATGCCTACATGGACGCCGTCACCTGTCGCTATGGCCAGGGCTATCTGTTTGACTACCCGCTCAAGCTGACAGAGACGATCACCCGGTTGGTGGCCACTGAGCGCAAGACTATGATGAGTCTTAAGGCCCATTTAACCGCCATGTACCGGCTCAATCAGGTGATTCAGCAGTGGCTGGGCGGCCCCATCATTAGTCGCTATTGGCAAGCGACCAAGCCGGTCCGCCCCTGGTTGAACAACTGGTACCCCAATCAGCCACCGTCCCTACTCACCACCCATTACCAGGAAGACCGCATTGACCCGCAACAGCAGGCCGACTTACACATGTGGGTTAACCGATTTTTACACCGCTGCCACGACATCGTGCATAATCTGCCCTACCTGTTGGAAACCTCATCCCTCGCGGCTACGGACCTGCAGCTGATGCACATTCCCAAGACGGCTCGCCAGAGGATGCGCTCGGCCTTTACCCCCCGACCCCGACTGACGGCTTGACGGTGCGATTGACCTGCCAGCTAGCGCTAAGCTGTAAGCGCTAACCTGCAGCCCCCCGACGAGACAAAATGAGTCATGACCACCCGTCGTCTAACCAATCTCTGGCGATTAACCAATGTCTGGCCGGTTTAGTGCTCTGGTTCACAACGATGGTGCTGTCTTCACCGGCGATCGCCCGGCCCAGTCCTCTTACACCGGCGGGATGGCAGCTCAGCGAGAGGCAGCTGGACTGCACCTATAGTTTCGCTGACTTTGTAACAGCGGTTGATTTTGTTACCCAGCTGGTCGAACCCGCCGAGGCCCTGGCGCACCATCCTGACCTGGTGATTACTTACGGCCAGGTGTCGATATCGTTGACCACCCACGATGCGGGGGGTGTGACGGAACTGGACTATCAGCTGGCCGAAGCGATTAGTGCGATCGCAGCTCAGCAAACCCCACCCCTCAGCTGCCTACCCCCCACCGATTAACAATCAGCAACAATCTTGTTGTTTGCTCAAACCCTTTGTTAGCTTGAACTCGAAGAGATCATCGAAGGCAGTAGATCAACCCTGTTGGCCTTAACAAAATTTTCTATCTGCATGCGACAACCTTCGTGCTACTATCCTTGCCCATTGGGGAACCTTTTGCACGAAGGTTCAATTTGACTGGTCAAACTGCGGCGTCAATCAGTTGTCTAACGCAGTTTGGATCAGCCGTAGGGCAAGGGACTCAGCTCCCTGCCCTTTTTTGTTGTGGTTCGGTTAGCTGGCTTCGTTCACCGGGAACCGATTGATCAAATACCCCGCCTGCCGCGCCGTATTTTTAAATGCGTCTGGCAGAAACGGTACGTGGGGAATCTGGGAGAGAAAATCGAGCGTCCGCCGCAGAATCCTGACGACGTCTCCCTCGTCCAAGCTCGTGTTACCGCAAAGCTCGTCCCAATCGGTTTCTAACGCCCACTGCTCGACCAGGGCAATGATGTCCCATTCCAAATAGACGGGCAACGTGTCCTGCTGTTCACGAGCGTAGCGGCGCTGTTGCTGAAAAATCTCTCGACGGGACTGGCGCAGCCCTTCCAGGGCTTCTTCGACTGGGGCAGACGTGCGATAGCGGGTCCAGGTATCGGGGCGAGACATGTCGATCACAATGGCGGCACAGGCAGCCGCCAGCTCGTGGGGAGCCAGATGGTCAAATTCCCCCGAGGCCAGGGCCAGCCCCAGCCACAGCTCATTTTCGCCTCGGATGGCCGCGCACATCTGGCCAAAGTTGGTCGGTCGGTTGTGCTCCAGACAGCCAAAATGCTCCAAAACTTTCATCAGGTCGACAAACTCCTCCCAGTAGCGGTGAGAGAGGTGTTCATACTTCGTCTGCCGATCGGCGAGTTCTGCGGTCAGGCGCTGAAGTCGCTGCTGCTTTTTAATAAAGGTTTTGGGTTTGCCCAGCGCATTGGCAGGGTGGTCTTTAATCCGCGTTTCAACCTCATCAATGCGGGCCTGCTGATCGCTCAGCTCTGGGGCCAGCTCGGCCATTTTGGGTAGCTCAGGCAGTTGGGCCGCGATCGGGGCCGTGGTCTCGTCGCCCGGTAGCGTGCTTCCCGGTTTACGACCCAGCCCAGCGGGCAGCACCATATCGTCCACGGCGGCAATCCGATCGTACTCGTTGTGCAGGCCAAAGACTTCGCGGACGCTGACCACATACCAGCGGTTGCTGCGGCTGAGGCAGACCAGGTAGGGAAACTGCCCGGAACCGGGAAGTTTGGTGACCAGCAAGGCCGGAATCGGATCGGGCTTGGGCAGGTTTTGACCCAGCAACGCCAGGGCTGTACCAGCCACGGCAAAGCTGGCGGCCATCCGCAGGTCACCCGTGAGCGACTCTTCGGCCTGCTGCTGCAGAATTTTGAGAAGGCGTTTTTCTTCGCGCAGCCGCTCTTTTTGTTTAACAAAGTCGTCAAGCATTGCGGTGTCGATGTCGGCGAGTTGCGATCGCACCTCTGCTATCGTCCGCTCTAGATCGGCAATCGCCTGCTGTTGAGGGCTCAGGTGGAGTGTGGACAAATACTGCCCAAAGCTGCGCTCGACCAGCGCCTGGGCCTCTTCGAGCGAATGCAGCTGCAGCAGGTTCAGCACCATGCCATAGCTGGGAGAAAACTGGCTCACCAGCGGATCGGGCTTAGACAGGGCCAGCGCCGAGGCTTCCTTGGCCCCCTCGAAGGGATTTTCAACCGTGACCACATGGCCTTCTAGGTCCATACCGCGCCGTCCCGCTCGCCCCGCCATCTGCAAGAACTCAGAGGCATGGAGCAGTCGGTGACCGCTGTCGGTACGCTTTGACAGACTGGCGATCACCGTAGTGCGGGCAGGCATATTGATACCGGCGGCCAGGGTCTCGGTAGCAAACACGACCTTAATGAGACCCTGTTGAAACAGCTCCTCAACGAGCCCCTTCCAGGCGGGCAAAATACCGGCGTGGTGGGCGGCAATGCCTCGGTACAGCGGCTGCACCTGACCGGTTCGGCCCGCTCCCGGATTCGCTGCCAAAAATTCGTCGATCCGGTGTTTGAGTAGCTTGGCCTCGTCCTCATTCACTAAGGACAGATGATCAACTTCCTGTACCGCCTTATCGCACCCCTTCCGGCTAAAGATAAAGTAAATCGCTGGCAGCATATCCTGCTGCTGTAGACGGCTCACCACTGCACCAATGCTGGCCGTTTGAGGCTTCTTTTTTTGCCCTTTCTGGCGGCGCGGTGGCTTACGCTGACCCTTGAGCTTGGGGTGAATGCCCGTACCCTTCTCATTTAGCAGTGGAAAGATACCCTTCCCTGTACAAAAGTGAAAGTTGAGCGGAACCGGTCGATAGTCCGAGTAGACCAGCTCTGAATCGTTGTGGATCTGGTCAATCCAGTCGGTGAGCTGATCGCCGTTGGCCACCGTGGCCGACAGGCCCACCAGCTGAATCTCAGGCGGACAGTAAATGATCGACTCTTCCCAGACGGTGCCGCGCTGGCGGTCGTTCATGTAGTGGCATTCGTCGAGCACCACCGCCTGCACGCCCGCGAGGGAGGTGCCCACCTCTCCAATGGTGGTGCCGTAGAGCATGTTGCGAAAGATCTCAGTGGTCATTACCACGATGGGCGCGTCTCGATTGGTCGAGGTATCGCCCGTCAGCAGTCCCACCCGCTCATCGCCAAACTGCTCCCGAAAGTCACGCAGCTTCTGGTTGGAAAGCGCCTTTAGCGGGGTTGTGTAAAATACCCGCTTATTCTCATGCAGCGCCCGATGAATCGCATACTCCCCGACCAGGGTTTTGCCCGACCCAGTGGGCGCACAGACAACCACCGACTTGCCCGTATTCAGTGCGTCAAGGGCCTGTAGCTGAAAGGGATCAAGCGGAAAGGGAAATAACTGGTCGGGTGCTAGCACAAAAATTAGTGACTGGGTTATTTGAACGCCTCTATTGTGCCAGGGAATTCCGAAAAGCGTGGGTTTAGACCGTTATTTATAGCTTTGACCACTTTGCTTTGGCCACTTTGCTTTGGCCACTTTGCTTTGGCCACTTTGCTTTGACCACTTTGCTTCGGGCACCGAGTATCATTCACTGAGTATTATTCTCCCACAAGCGCAGAGCGCGACTTGGCGCGCAATCGCGTCCAAACGTTTGTGGCGGTTGTTCTAGAATCAGCCTGATCGGCTAAGGGAATACGGCGCAAAATGACTCGATATCCGTTACAACTGGCCTGCAGCGGCCTCAAGGGGCTCGTTGTTCTATCGGCAATCGTGGTCTGGGGCAATGCTGCTCCAGCCAAGGTCAGCATCGCTCCGGCCAATGTCACCATTGCTCAGACCGATGCCGACCAGCCAGACTTCCTGGGGCCAGATTTTCCTGGAATTACGCGGCCCGACTGCCCCGACAATACTCAGCTGGGGCTTAACCGATGTTCCTACGAATGGGAGCAGGCCGCTGCTAAGCGGCGGGAATCCCTTTACCAGTGGCTAGAGGACGACCGGACAGCGGCTGAAGCTGAAGCCATGTATGCGGTCGAAGCAACCTGGCGGGCATTTGAGAGCACCTTTTGCGCCCTGGTCAGTGACGGCTACCGAGATGGCTCTATCTACCCGCTCATTCTCAACAGCTGCCGGGCCACACGGCATAACGAGCGGATCGTGGCCCTGACCCAGTGGGAACCGGCAGAGACGCCCTGGCCCGACTATTTCACCGTTTTACCCCAGCTGGAGGCGGCCTATGCTGCGGCCCTGGAGGAGCAGTCACTGCGCCTGCAGGCGGGTTTGCCCACCAACCAAATGCTCTGGGAAAGCTACCGTGAACAGCACTGCCGGTGGGAGGTCGAGCAGTCCAGCAACTTAACGGACATTAATACGGATATCGATATGGGCGATCAGCTCAACCGTTGCTACACCCGGCTGACGCTGCAGCGAATTGAACAGCTCCAGTATCTCTAGATGCCCTCAGGGCTATACAGCGGACAGATCCCAGGCAATTTCAATCGGGCGTGAGCCGGTCCTGTGCTTCGACCACTCCAAAGATTGAGAGCGCGGCACTGAAATCTTTCGTAAGATCAGAGCTGAAGGATATTGAGCTAACCATGACGACGCTTTCCAGTCCGCCCGCTTCTACCGCAGCCCCCGCTGGCGTTATCCAAGCACAGCGAGCTTTCTTTGCAACCGGGGCGACTAAGCCCGTTGAGTTTCGCAGCGCCCAGCTTGAGCGCCTAAAGTCGGCCATTTTGGCCCGACAGACCGAGATTGTGCAGGCGGCTAAAGATGACCTGGGTCGCCCCGAGTTTGAGGGCTACTTTGAAATTGGCGTCGTCAGTGAGCTGAGCTATATTCTCAAAAATCTAAAGAAGTGGGCCAAGCCTCGCCGGGTGGGCGTGCCGCTACCCCAGCTGCCGGGTTCGGCCTGGGTGCAGCCCGAGCCGTTGGGCGTGGTGCTCGTGATTGGGCCGTGGAACTACCCATTTCAGCTGGTGATATCGCCGCTAATGGGTGCGATCGCAGCGGGCAACTGTGCCATTCTCAAACCCTCGGAGCTGGCCCCGGCAACCTCCCGCGTGGTCGCTGAGCTGGTACAGGAGACCTTTGACCCCAGCTACGTTGCGGTACTCGAAGGCGGTGTGGAAACCGCCCAGGCTTTGCTGGCCGAGAAGTTCGATCACATCTTTTTTACGGGCGGCACCCGGGTTGGCCAGATTGTCATGGAAGCGGCGGCCAAGCAGCTCACCCCCGTCACCCTGGAGCTGGGTGGCAAAAGCCCCTGCATTGTTGACAAGGACGTCAACGTTGAGGTCACTGCCAAGCGGATTGCCTGGGGTAAGTATCTGAACATGGGACAAACCTGTGTTGCCCCGGATTACCTGCTGGTTCACGAAGATATCAAACTGCCGCTGCTGGCCGAGCTGCAAAAGGTACTGGGCGAATTTTACGGCGAGGACCCGGCCAGCAGCCCCGATTTGGCCCGTCTTGTCAGCGACAAACAGTTCGACCGACTCGAACCGCTGCTGGCGGGCGAAACCGTGGCCATCGGCGGCGAAACCGACCGGACCCAGCGCTACATCGCCCCCACCGTGCTCAACAACGTCAGCTGGGACGCGCCGATTATGCAGGAGGAGATTTTCGGTCCGCTGCTGCCCGTGGTCACCTATGAATCGATCGACGAGGCTATTTCCCAGATCAATGCTCGCCCCAAGCCCCTAGCCCTGTATGTGTTTAGTCGGGACCGCAAGCTACAGGACAAAGTGCTCTCTGAAACCTCGTCGGGTGGGGCCTGTGTAAACGATGTCTTTTTACAGGTAGCCGTTTGGAATATGCCCTTTGGTGGCGTGGGCCAAAGTGGTATTGGGGCCTACCACGGCAAAACCAGCTTTGAGACCTTCTCGCACCAAAAGAGCGTACTGAAAAAGCCCTTCTGGTTTGATCTGGCCTGGCGGTATGCGCCCTATGCCAACAAGCTGGGCTTCTTTAAGAAGGTCATCAGCGCTTCTTAGCGCTATTGGGGCCTGCTGCTGGGCTCAGTACATTTCTGGCATGCGGCACAGCGCCCTTCAACCGGGCAGGCGAAACGCCTATCCCACGGAAACATGGACATTCCCTGGAGCCAAGCGGTCTGCCACCCGGTCCCAAACGTTGCGCTTCTTTACCGTTGCCAAAGGCTATCGGTTACACTTGAGGCGTTAAGCTACAGGCACTGAAGTCGAGATATCTATATGCTTGCTGCACTCATTCCGGCCTTTGTCCAAGGTCTGGTGGTCTTTCTCAACCTTTACTTCGTTCTGCTGATTGTGCGCATTCTGCTCAGCTGGTTTCCCAACATGGACTGGAGCAATCCGCTGCTGTCGGCGCTCAGTCAGCTAACCGACCCCTACCTGAACCTCTTCCGGTCTCTGATTCCGCCGATGGGGGGGATCGATTTTTCTGCGATTCTGGCGATACTGCTGCTGCAGTTTGTCACTCGGGGCGTCCAGGTCGCAGCGATTTCTCTGATTGCCGCCACCGGTGGCTACCTGTATATGTAGGGTTTCGTTTGTAGGTTTTCGCTGGGGGACTGCAGGGGGTGGGCCCGCTCAACTAGCATCCTTTGCTCAACTAACGACGTACCTTTCCGGCAAAACCGGACGCCTTAAACTTCTCTAGCTTGAGCGGTGCAGGCTGGTTGGCCGCAACCGAAACGCGCAGCTCAAAATCGCTTTCGCCCGGAGGGACGTACTCAATCGACCCTAGGCGAGAGCGGTTTTGCATGACGGGATTGTTGTTGGCATCGAAGATGCGGCCAAAGATATCGGCATTGAGAACCGGCTTGCCGGAGCTATTCACCGCGGTGCCCGTGATCAGATAACAGGTTGCTTCGCGAATGCTGCCTGCGGTCACCATGCCCTCGGCGTATTCAGCCGGGCATTCCTCATAGGCAAGGTTCTCTAGATCAATCGATGTGAGGGCGTGGGCCGGGGGTGAGATCGCACCCATGACGATACCGACGACCCCCACCAAGAAAGCCACTACCGCTGCTCGAAACGCCATTTGCCCTGCCCCTATCAACTTTCTTTCAGCTTACACTGCTCTAGCAGCGCCGCCCGCATCACCTCCACCGGTGGCGGCTGTCCTATCCAGATTTCCAGTGCCGCCGCCCCCTGCTGTACCAGCATTTCTAACCCATCGATGGCGGTGAGACCCGCATCCGCTGCTCGCTGCAGGAAGCGGGTCGGACGCGGGGTGTAGATCAAATCGTAGGCAACGGCGTCTGGAGGGAGTTTTTGAAGCTGTTTTTCGGCTAGGGGGCTGACCTCAGCCTGGGGTGCCATGCCCAGCGGCGTTGAGTTGACCACCAGTTGCGCCATTGGTAAGGCCAAGTCTAAATCGGTCCAGGGATGCACACTGATCAGTCTGTGAAACTCGGCGCCCTCCCAGCTGTTGAGAAAGCGCTGCAGCTTCTCCGAGCTACGGCCAAACACCTTGATCTGAGCCATACCCAGCTGAGCGCAGGCGGCAACGACGGCTCTGGCCGCCCCGCCGTTGCCTAAAACAATCGCGGCTTTCCCTGTCCAGTCGCGGCTCTGCAGCGGTGCTAGAAAGCCGGTCACGTCCGTGTTGGTGCCGCTCCAGCCCTGGTCGGTTCTCCAGACCGTGTTCACCGCGCCAATGGCACGGGCAGAGGCAGAGATATCTGTCAGCAGGGGTAGGATGGTCTGCTTGTGCGGAATCGTAATGTTGAAACCTTTAACTCCGATAGCGGCAAATCCCTGAATCGCGGTAGGCAAGTCGGCGGGTGCGATCGCAAACGGCAAGTAAACAAAATCCAGCCCCAGATGCGCTAACGCAGCGTTATGCATTGCCGGGGAAAAGGAGTGCTTGACCGGGTAACCAATTACGCCCAGCAGCTGGGTAGTGCCTTTAATCGCAAGGGTAGCCATAACAGAACCAGAACAAAAGCAGCCTGCATTACCCTAGCGCGAGCGGGTGTCCTTTTCGCCATCAACTGTGGGGGCGGGGGGCACCAATGGCAGACTGGGTAAGATAATGACAGCTGCTTCAAATTGCTATGCTCGGCCAGCTACTCAACCATCGCTACAAGTTAATTCGAGTACTAGGGGCAGGCGGATTTGGCCAAACTTTTGTGGCAATCGATACCCAACGGGCAGGCGATCCCGAATGTGTGGTCAAGCAGCTGCGTCCGGCCAGCCAAGATCCCCAGTTTCTCAAGGTGGCCCGTCGCCTGTTTGACACCGAAGTCTTTACGCTTAAGCGGCTGGGAGAACACAACCGGATTCCTGAACTGCTCGATTCGTTTGAGGAGGCAGACGAGTTCTATCTGGTGCAAGAGTTTATCGACGGTGAGATTCTCAGCGATGAGATCCAGCGAGTCGGCAAGCTGAGCGAGCCGGACGTGATCGAGCTGCTGCGAGAAACGCTGACCATTCTCAAGTTCGTGCACGAGAACCATGTCGTCCACCGTGACCTCAAGCCTGACAACCTGATCCGGCGACAGCGCGATCGCAAGCTCTGCCTGATCGACTTCGGGGCCGTCAAAGAAATTCGTACCCAGCTCGTCTCGGGCGAAATGACCAGCCTGACGGTGGGGATCGGCACCCAGGGTTACACTCCCAGCGAACAGCTCGCCGGCAAGCCCCGCTACAGCAGCGACCTGTTTGCCCTGGGGATGACCGCCATCTACACCCTGACCGGGCGCACGCCCACGGACCTGCCCGAGGATCCCGTCTCCCTGGATCTGAAATGGGAAGCCTTTGCTGATGTCAGTCCAGGGCTCGCTATTCTGCTCAAAAAGATGGTGCGCCACTATTTCTACCAGCGCTATCAGAGCGCCGATGAGGTTCTCAAAGACCTGGACCGACTGGACGAATTGGAAGAAGAAGCGGTCGCAGCCTTTCCCCAAACCTTTCTGCCCCAGCCCACGGTCTGGCAGCCCAGCCGCAAAGAGAGTCTCTGGGCGGTTGCGATCGCAACCCTGGCTGCCAGCGCCCTGACCCTGGCAATTCGTCAGGTGGGCGGCTGGATGCCGCTAGAGCTGGCGACCCACGATTGGCTTGTGAGCCACCGTCGTGACGCCGGTCCCGATCCGCGCATTCTGGTCGTGGGCATCACCGAAAATGACTACAGCAACGAACAGCGTACGATTTTGTCCGACGCCACCCTGGCGAGCGTCATGGATACGCTACAGACCCACGATCCAGCCGTGATTGGCCTCGATTTGCACCGAGACGTGCCTCAACCCCCTGGCACCGAGGCGCTGCTCGACCAGCTTAACCAGCCCAACGTGGTGGCCATTACGAAAGTGGGCGACGGGGACGATAGCATTCCGCCGCCGCCGAATGTCCCCCCTGAGCAAATCGGCTTCAACGACTTTGTGATCGACCGAGACAACAAGCTGCGGCGCAATTTGCTGTTTGTACCCGCCCTAGAAGACGAATCTGTCATCCTGTCCTCCTTTGGCCTGCAGGCCGCGCTGGCCTACCTCGAAGACCAGCACGACATTGTTGCCGAGGCCAGCGAACAAAATGAAGAATACATGCAGATTGGTCCGGCTACGTTTGTTCCCCTAGGCCCCAACTTCGGTGCCTATCAAAATGCGGACGCCGGGGGATATCAGGTGTTTTTGGATTACCGCGCCCCCCAGCCCGCCGCCCAGCAGATATCGGTGGCGGAGCTGTTGGCGGGGGAGTTTGAGCCAGAATGGATTGCCGACAACATTGTGCTGATTGGCACAGCGGCGTACACCACCACTGACAAGTTTTTTACCCCCTACAGCCTGCTCGGCGGCGACAACTACGAAATGTACGGGGTCGAAGTTCATGCTCAGATGGTCAGCCAGGTACTCACTGCCGTACTGGATGGGCGTCCGCTTGCCTGGAGCTGGCCGGAGGGCGCTGAAATTGCCTGGATCATCGTCTGTGCTGCTGGTGGGAGTGCACTGACCTGGCGCGTCCGCCGCTCCGGCTTGCTGGGGGTGGATCTGCTAGTCGGCAGTGCGGGAATTGTCGGGGTTAGCGTGGCGTTTTTCTTGGTTAATGCCTGGGTGCCTGCGATCGCACCCGCATCTAGCTTCCTGGTTGCTGGCATCGGCCTGCTGGCCTACCGCCGCTACCGCCAGCGCCAGCTTGAGTCAAAGTGGTATGGCAGTCGGATGGCCGGTTAGAACAGCGCCCACTGGGGCTAACGGCAACACTGGGGCTAACGGCAACACACCGGTAAATCAGTTAGGATCAGGGTCACATGCACTGAATACTCCTAACACCATGGTTGATAAAGTTGTCAAAACCGACGCCGAATGGCAGGCACAACTCACGCCCGAACAGTATCAGGTCACGCGCAAGCACGGCACCGAGCGTGCCTTTACCGGCAAGTACCACGACAGTAAGGCAAAGGGCACCTACAACTGCATCTGCTGCGGGTCCGAGCTGTTTAGCTCCGAGACTAAGTACGACTCCGGTACCGGCTGGCCCAGTTTCTGGGCTCCCAGCAAGCCTGAGAACGTGGCGACTAAGCGCGACTTTAGTTTGTTCATGGTCCGCACCGAAGTGCTATGCGCGGTGTGCGACGCCCACCTGGGCCATGTTTTCGGTGATGGCCCTCAGCCAACCGGACAGCGGTACTGCATGAACTCGGCCGCGCTCGACTTCGTCCCAGCCGAAATCACCGAGCCTGCCGCTGAAACGGCCTAACGCCTTGCAGCTGCATACCGAAACTCGCGGCAGCGGGATGCCCGTGCTCTGTCTGCACGGGCATCCCGGTAGTAGTCAAAGCATGGGCGTTTTTACAACTGCCCTATCCGAGTCGTACAGAACCATTGCGCCCGATCTGCGAGGCTACGGTCGTAGCCAGACCCGCCAAGCCTTCAATATGCTGGCGCATCTAGAAGATCTCGACAGAGTAGTCCAGCAGGAAGAAGAGTTTTGGATCCTGGGCTGGTCCCTGGGCGGCATCCTGGCGATGGAAATGGCGCTACGGCATCCGCATCGGGTCAGAGGGTTGATTCTAATTGCGACGGCAGCCAAGCCACGCGGCAGCCATCCTCCCGTGACCTGGCAAGATAACCTGCTGACCGGCTTTGCAGGCATCATTAACTGCATTAGACCCGCTTGGCATTGGAATATTGAGTATCTGGGCAAGCGGTCGCTGTTTCGCTATCTGATACAGCAACATACCCCCTTTGCGTATCGGCGACTGGCAAGAGAAGGCACCACCGCTTATCTCCAGACTTCTCGCGTAGCAACCCAAGCCCTATACAACGCAATCCGGCAGGGCTATAACCGCCTGCCGGATTTAGAAACCATTCAGGTACCTTGCCTCGTGCTCTGCGGCGAGCAAGACCGGCACATCACAGCACAGGCCAGCATCGAGACCGCTCGGTGTTTACCAACGTGCGATCTACGGGTATACCCTGACACCGCCCATCTGTTTCCCTGGGAGATTCCAGCGCAGGTTCAACAAGATATCCTAGGCTGGATAACCCAACAGAACTGAGCGTCCCGATGCTTAGCGACAACGCCTAGTTGCTTAGGACTGCAGAGGCGGTTGTTGCCATTGGGGACACCTCAATCGTAAGGATGTCAGGATCTTCGCGGCGGGTGGTCAAGGCCTTAATGTCTTGAGCCCCCTCCTGCTGAAGATCTTCAATGTAGCCGTCCTTATGCTGAAGGGCCTCCTCTTCAGACTCGAAAGGACCAAAGTAATAGATAACTTGGGGCCGTGCCGTTGAAATCTCAATCCACCAAGAGTTGGTAAAGACGCCCAACAGGTTGTTAAAGAAGCTTTTCATAAAAATCTAGAAGATCCTGCGCTCTACAGAAAATGGCAGACAAAAACAAAAAAGTGTACTAGTCAGAAACCCCTCACAAACC
Organism: Cyanobacteria bacterium J06648_16; assembly: GCA_039817185.1. GTDB lineage: Bacteria > Cyanobacteriota > Cyanobacteriia > Phormidesmidales > Phormidesmidaceae > CAWUKV01. Next base: position 54,129 of record JBCBWI010000019.1, read on the forward strand.
AGGGTTCATCGCATCAATCTCCTTTATACTCTGAGTCTTTGATCCCCGCAAAGTCTAAAGGGGGTAATTTATCTATCCAAACCTGCCGATAAATTTCATAGAGCACCATACCCGTTGCGACGGATGCGTTGAGGCTGGGTGTTTTACCCGCCAGGGGAATTGCCAGCATTTCATCACAAAGATTCTGAACCGATAAACTCAAACCGCTGCCTTCTGCTCCGACGACCAGCGCTACTGGTTCGGTAAAGGCGGTCGCGTGGGCCGGTCGATCGGCGGTCTCGGCCATGCCATAGACCCAGAAACCCGCAGCCTTGAGTGTTTCGATCGCCCGTCCCAGATTAACCACGCGGGCAATCCCTAGATGATCCAGCGCCCCCGCCGCTACTTTTGCAACCGTAGCGGTTACGCCGACAGCCCGACGCTGAGGAATCACGACCCCCTGAGCTCCCAAGGCTTCTGCCGTGCGGATGATGGCCCCCAGATTGTGGGGATCGGTGATGCCGTCGGCAACAACAATCACCGGTCGCCGACTGGCCACTTTAGCCTGCTCAATTAGCGTCTCCAAATCTAAGTAATCGTGGGCGGACACCTGCGCCACGATGCCCTGATGGTTGGCCCCCCGGGTCAAGTGGTTCAGTCGTTGGGTGTCAACTTCGTCAATGACGGCCCCATTGGCCTTCGCTTCAAGAATCAGCGGTCGGAAGCGTCCGTCGTAGGTCAGTCGGGCGTTAATCCATAAACGATTGAGCGGTCGATGGTGGGTAATCGCTGACTCGACAGCATGACGACCGTAAATCAAATCGGGACGCTCTGCGTCGGCTGGGGCAGACCGATCCGCGGCTGGCGGTGACGATTTGAACCGTCTGACTTGGGCGTGGCTATCGACTGAGGGATAGTTTTTGGGCCGAGCCGAACCCGCTTTCTTGGGCTTGTTGGCAGCGGACTTACCCGCAGCCTGCCGAACTGGCTTAGCAGGACGCGTCCCAACTTCGTGAGGTCCCGGCTGGGAGGGGCTGGGGACAGCGGACTGCCCGCCTGAATCGTCCGCATCGGGACGGGGAGCTCGTCGGGGCTTGGAACCCTTGCGGGGTTTACCGAATCGAGCCGCCCCGGACTGTTCCTTGGCACGAGGTGGCCCAGGTTGTGAGTCGGAGTGAGAGCCCTTTCGGGGACGAGGAGATTTAGCCATGCCAGAGGGGGCGCAAAGCCGATAGAGGGTAAAAGGCGTCCTTTATAATATCGGTTATTGCAGCGCTAGGCTGGCAGAATTAAGACAGCGGAGCAATTGCTTAACAGGCCAAGACGGGCGCATTAGCTGGCATCAGATATCGCTTTGGCCACTTTTCTGGGGGCATCAAGGGCAGCTGTGCCATAGCTGTCGAATAAAGACATAAAAAGGACACAAAGCGGCTACGACTGCTCTAAATAGTTCAGCAGTCGACCCATCCGTTCGAGATCGGTCAAATACAGATAGCCTAACAATGCCTCAAATCCGGTCGCCCGCTGATACAGATCCGCAGATACGCGACGCTGCCGACGCTGGGTAGCGTTGCGCCCACGCCGCACGATATCGTGTTCGGCTTCGTTAAGGTAGGGAAGTAACTCCTGCAGGGCCTGGGCCTGCTGTTCCGCTTTAACCTGCGCCACGACAGCCTGGTGATACTGACGGATATGCTGAGGCGGCCACAGCATCCGGGTCCTTATGTAAAGCTCATAAACAGCATCCCCAATGTAGGCCAGCGCCGTCGGCGTCAGCGCGCTGAGCTGCTGAGCGGAGAGGGGCTGCTGCAGCCCCAGTGGGTGGGGTAAAACGCTCGCAGATGGGTCGCCGGAGATGTCGCGATGCAGCGAAGACTTTGGCAGAGGCGTCTGGGGCCTGGGCTCAGACATCACGGCTGAGTCGGCCTGTTTCCCAGGACCCAGGACCCCAGCGATTGCCAGACGACCATTTCTACGAATCCTTGAGATTCTCAATTGCCGTATCAACGCTGGTCTGCAGCGACAGAAACTGTTCTAGGCGTACCAGCTTAACGGTCTGGGTAACGCGAGCATTCGTGACCACTTGGACACTGCCGCTCTCACCCTTGGCTTTCTTGACCAGCTGAACGAGCGCACCTAACCCTGAACTATCTACGAAGTCAATGGCCGATAGATCAAGAATGATATGCGCAGGTCCTTCCTCGATACAACGGTTGAGAACCTTACGGAAAGTAGGCTCTGAAAATGCATCGAGCAGACCAGTGAGGCGAAAAATTTGACATTTACCCCTAACCTCTCGGGTGCCTCTCAAACTTACGGTAAGGGTTAGTGACTCAGCGATGATAGCCTCCTCAGGGATTGGTTAGGGTCAAATCTGACGATTAATTGTAGGTCAGGAGCTGACGGACTGCAATGCTAGAAATGGCAAGGTTAAACACGGACATTTGCCCATTGAGCGAGTCGTGTTAATAACTTCACTTAGAACATCAAGTATCGCCCTCTTGGGGCAGACTCTCTTGGGGCGGACAGAGGACTCTATAGTCCAGCATCATACACAAACTTTCGCGATAGCAGCGCAGGCCCAAACTATGTTGCCCGAAATCAGGTAAAAGTCGTCTTGGTCAGCGAACCGTAAAGCAATTTTGAGGACTTCCGATCGTGACTGCGTTGCCGATGACAAAAATCAGTAGGGGCGTCCTCAACTCATTAGCGCTCAGCCACTGATTTGGGCAGTTTGGGGTTTGATTCTATCGCTATCTGGCCTGACTGGGGTGGCTAATTTTGCCGATGGTCAATCATGAGTTTCACAAATTTCTCAAACAGGTAGTCGGCATCGTGAGGACCTGGACTGGCCTCGGGATGATACTGCACTGAAAACAGAGGCAGCTGCTGATGCTCCAGTCCTGCCACCGTTTTATCGTTGAGATTGAGATGGGTGATCTCAGCCGCCGTTCCGGCTATTGAGTCGGCTTCTAGGGCGAAGCCGTGGTTTTGACTGGTAATTTCGACCTGCCCGGTCAAACCACAGGGCTGGTTAAGCCCGCGATGACCGAACTTGAGTTTGAAGGTTTTTGCCCCCAGCGACAGCCCCAATATCTGATGCCCCATGCAAATACCAAAGGTCGGCAGATGGCTTTCGAGCAGGGCCTGAGCGAGGGCAGGTGCGCCTTCTACAGCGGCAGGGTCGCCCGGACCGTTGGAGAGAAAAATGCCATCGGGCTGATAGCTCAGGATAGTCTTAGGGTCAGCGTCTGCAGGTACGACAATAATTCGACAGCCGTAGCTGGCTAGACGGCGCAGAATATTGCGCTTGACGCCAAAGTCAATGGCCACCACGGTCAACGGCGGATCAGCCACAGCTAGGGTAGGACCAAAGGCCCAAATATCGTCCGTAGGCTCACTCCATTCATAGGGCGCTGAAGTGGTAACGTCCTTAACTAGATTGAGCCCTTCCATGCTGGGAGCATCAGCCAGGGACTGAAGCAGCTGAGATTCGTCCAGCACAGTGCTGGAGATCGCCCCATTCATGGCCCCGACCGTGCGTAGCTTGCGCGTCAGGGCGCGGGTATCGATCCCGTAAATGCCGATGACCTGATGCTTGGCCAGGTAATCAGACAGCGATTGGGTGGCGCGCCAGTTGCTGGGATGGTGGCAGATATTTTTTGCGATCGCACCCTTGACCTGAGGCTTCGCCGACTCCTCATCCTCAGGATTGACCCCCGTATTCCCCAATTCAGGATAGGTAAAGGTGACCATTTGGCCGCAGTAGCTCGGATCCGTCAGGACTTCCTGATACCCGGTCATGCCCGTATTGAACACCACCTCGCCCATGGCCGTACCGAGTGCACCGAAGGCCCAGCCTCGGTAAACCGTACCGTCGGCTAGAACCAATAGAGCGGGCGGATCAGAAGGGGTCAGCATAAAATGTTGCACCTGCGCTTGCTTAGCAGCCCTACCCCCCGCCAAAGAACAACGACAGAGTAGAGCGGTTCTATCTTAAGGTGCGCTGGGCAAAATGAAAGCACTAGGATTGAACTAATTTTGACCGGCCAGGCAGAGTGTATGGACCGCTTTGGATATGGATTGAAACACAGTGCAGTCGTCGGCATTGCGCTACTGCTCAGCAGCTGTGGCCAACTGCCCAACCAAAATCTGGAGGAGACGAACGTAGCAGAGACGAGCACAGCCGGCATGGCTGTGAACTCGACCCCGACAGTCGCACCTGAAGCGCCGGAGGAAACGGCTGCACCAGTGCCCCCTAACACGGGCTATGACGAGGGCTTAGCGCTGGCAGCGGGCGCGGTCAAGCTAGGGCAGCAGGCGCAATCACCAGACGATTGGGATTTGGTGGTCAGTCGCTGGCAGCGGGCGATCGAGCGGCTTAAGACCGTCCCTGCGGGCGACCCCAATCACGCCACCGCCCAGGCCAAGGTAACCGAGTACGAACGCAATCTTGCCTATGCCCAAGCGCAGCTCGAACGCCTTGAGAACCCACCCGCTGCTGTGCCGCTGGCTAGACCGGCACCTGTAGCCAGTCCAACCCGCCCAGCCCCAGCCAGCCCTGCACAGGCGACCGCATCCGATCAATTTCAGGTCCCCATCGTCAGCCGCAGCGGTGGTAGCCCTGTCATTTTGGTCACGTTTAACGACGGCCTGTCCGTCCCCATGATTTTAGACACGGGGGCCAGTGGCACGCTGATCACCCGCGATCTAGCCAACCAGTTGGGCCTGACGGTAACCGGGCAGACCCTGGCCGCCACCGCCAGCGATCGGGCGGTGCCGTTGGATCTGGCTCGGGTTAATTCAATGACCGTTAACGGCATCACGCGAACTAACGTCACCGTTGCCGTTGGAGATGCGATTCCCATCGGGCTATTGGGCAACGACTTCCATCAGGGCTACGACATCAGTATTCGGGCTAGCAGTGTTGAGTTTATTCGGCGCTAGGGCTGAGGCTCCGATAAGCCTGCATACAAACCTGCACCCTCTAAGAGGCTGTCACAGTCACTTCATCTAGGGTGGTGCGCTCCCACTCCGCATGACCCAAATCATCGGGCGTTACTGCATCCGGTGAGACTGGGACCTCAAGACCGAGATCCGTAGAAAAGGCAGGCGGAGGCGGTAATTGCTCAATGGCGGCAACGGGCTGCGCAGCGGGCATCGCAGGACCACCGATGGCACCGTCAAATGGCGGCTGAAAAACCGGTGAGCGATAGGCCGGTTCGCTCAGACGAGCGGGTGAGACGGCGGGAACCACCATAGAAACATCAACGGGACGACTCTTGCGGCTACTGTCAGCCGCCCCCATAATCCGCTCGATGTAGCGGTTACTCGCGTGGGTCTCCACCGGCGAGAAGCGGACCTGGGCCAGCGGATTGGGGCGAGGGCCCCGTTGGGGATAGGTAAACTCGACCAGTTCGTCAATCGATAGGTCGCTCGGACCTGTCTCTGGCAGAGATTCAGGCTGCGGCATGGGCGGGCGCTGCTGACTCGCTGAATCCGTAAAGCCCGGTTCGGGATTGGGAAGGATCGGTTCTGCCGTAGCCAGTCCGTCTAAGTCGGTGTCGCCAATCTGTTGCCCAAACCGAGCGTACTGTTCATTATCGCTGACGACATCTTCTGGGAGTTCAAAGCTCCAATTGCTACCCAGTTCGTCTCCCTGGGTGCAGGCCGTAAGCGACGTAAGCGTGAGGAAAGAAACAGCGAGTTTGCGCATTTTACTGTAGTCCCTGGGGTTGACGGTGATCGATGCTAGACCTGGATCAGGCTGTAGGAAGTTAGCGTTTGAAGTTCGCGTTTGATTAATTGATGAGTAACTGAACGCTTGAGCTCGGAGGCAGACCTATGGGTAAGCCCGATTTAAGAAATATTTGACAGTCTTGATAAGAGAGAAATCAAAGTTTACGGTCGTTCATGGTTGGGTAGACGATGGCCCTCGGCGAAAGGTTCGCTCTCCCCCAGATTCGGATGAACTTTCTCGACATGACTTTCTCGACATGACTTTCTCGACATGACTTTCTCGACATGACTTTCTCGACATGACTTTCTCGACATGACTTCCTCGACATGACTTTCTCGACATTGAGTTCAACATTGAGATGAACTTTCTCGGCATCGATCTGGGCTGGCAGTCAGGGCCGACCGGGCTGTGCCATTTACAGCTGCAGGGGGGCCAACTCATGCTGGTCGACCTGGATCGCCAACCCACCCATGCGGCGGTATTGGCCTGGTTCGACCGGCAAATTCCGGCTACCGAACCTGTGATAGCAGCGGTGGATGCGCCGACGATCATTCCTAACGACACCGGAATGCGACTGCCCGATCGCCTCGCCCATCGACTCTACGGACGGTATGACGCAGGCTGCTATCCGGCCAATCGAGGGCGACCCTTTGCCGCACCCCTGATTGCATTTGGGCAAGCACTGGAACAGCGCGGGCTGGTTCATGCCCCAAACCTCTCGCCACAGCAGGCGGGCCGGTATCAAATTGAGGTCTTCCCTCACCCGGCGACGATCAAACTATTTCGCTTACCTCGCATCCTCAAGTACAAAAAAGGACGTCTGGCTGAACGACGGCCGGAGCTGGCTCGCCTGCGACAGCTCATTTTGGCCGAACTCCCCCAGCTCACCCCGGCACTTTCGATTCAGCCTGCGGAGCTGCCGGCCGTGCCGACGACTGGGGCCGCAATGAAGGCCCTGGAAGACCGGCTTGATAGCGTCATTTGTGCCTACGTCGCGGCCCACTACTGGTGGTGGGGACTGGCGCGTAATCAGGTATTGGGGAACCAGGCTGAGGGCTACATCGTTGTGCCCTGCCCGCAGCGCATGTCTGCTACGGTCGAGGCTCCGGCGGGGCCAGGGGAAGCAAAATCTTGAACTCGGTGCCCCGATCCGTGCGGGTGTGAGGCTGGGTAAACTGTTGCGATCGCACCTGAAACTGCCCCCCGTGTTTAGCCGTCACAATCCGATAGCTCATTGCCAGGCTGGTCTCCTTGACCAGACGGGTTTGGGTCGAACAGGTATCGGTGACCGCTTGCTCAACTGCGGCTGGCAGCCCCGGACCATTGTCGCGGATCAAAATTTCTACCCAACGATTGACCGGGGTTGGGGCCGTACACACCATTGTTGACAGGGTGAGGGTCGGCGGCTCATCCAGCGCCGAGTCAAGGTAGCTCGCTAAAAGCGCATCGGTGGCGCTGACCAGCGTTGACATAAATACCTGACCCAGCTGTCCGGCAAAGCAGGTAACCGGTGGCAGCTTGCCATAGTCACGCTCGATTTGCAGCGGTGTTTTGATGCGGCTCTGGAGCAGCAGTAGCAAGCTGTCTAACAAACCATGCAGGTCAGCGGGCTTGGGGTAAACCTCGTCGATGTGGCAGAAATTTTGTAGGCTAATCGCGAGCTGTCGTAGGCGGTGCGCGCCGCTGCGCACGCTGCGGATGGCCTCGGGCAGGTCAGCCTGCAGATAGTCGAGCTCGACTTCGCGACAGTGCTGCTGAAGTTGAGCCGATGGCTGGGGCAGCTCAGCCGCGTAGGCGGCCATCAGGTCCAACAATTCCTGACTGTAGTTAGAGATATGGGCCAGATTCCCCCAAATAAAGCTGACGGGATCTAAAATCTCATGGGCTACGCCATCCACCAATCGCCCCAGGTCAGACATTTTGTCGTTCTGGAGTTGTTCTAGCTGTAGCCGTTCGTAGCGAATTTGGGTCTCGATACCGCGAAGATGCCAGTAAGCCTGGTTGAGCACGGTCGCATCTAACAGATAGCAACCGGTTTCGGTCTCGACAGCAATGGGGACGCCTTGCTGTAAGGTGGGGCGACGCAATGCCTGCTTGGCCGCCGTCAAAATAGACGTATCGCTGCTGAGGCAGAGCGCAGGTGGGCTCCACCGCAGTAGCGTCTGTAAAGATGTGGTGGTTTGGGCCCTCTGATCTTGGCAAAGCGCTTCAAAAATTTGCGCCCGTGACAGCACCCCCGGCGATTGGGCATCGTCATAGACCACAATACCCGGTAGGTTGCCTTGCGCCAGTAGCCGGTCCGCAGCGTCACTCAAAGGGCTATTCGCCGGGACCTGACAAGCGTGTAGCGATAGCTCGGCCAGGGTGGAGCGGACGTTGAGGAGGGACTGCTCAGGTAACAGAGGACGAGAAGAGGAGGCGCGCGGGGCTAGCAGAGGCACTGATACAGTTTTATGGATAGAATCCGACGTGCTCAGTGTGCCCAAAGAAGGGGCCGCCGTAGCCTGAAGCCCTCAATATAAGGAAGTGGTGTTTCTATGCGTTGTTGAGGCACCCTTAGACAGGTGACCTTCCCTAACTGTCATGATCAAGGCCCCGCCAACCCCAATTCCACTGCGGATTGTTTCCCTGATTCCAAGTGCGACCGAAATTGTCGCGGCATTGGGCTATGAGTCTGCCTTGGTAGGGCGATCTCACGAGTGCGACTTTCCCGTTTCGGTGCAGACGCTGCCGGTCTGTACCGCGCCCCGATTTAACCCCCACGGCACTAGCCGCGAGATTCATGACCGAGTGACCGAGCTGCTGCAGTCGGCCCTGAGCGTATACGAAGTCAATATAGAGCGGCTGGCCGAGCTGCGGCCTACGCACATCATTACCCAGGCCCAGTGCGAAGTCTGCGCCGCCAGCCTGGCAGAGGTTGAGAAAGCCGTCGCGTGCGGGCTGGCAACTCAGCCCCAGGTCATTTCGCTGCAGCCCCAGGTGCTGGCCGATGTGTGGGCTGATCTGGAGCAGGTGGCCATTGCGCTTAACCCGATGGCCGGATCGGTGCACGCGGCCCGGGCGATTGACGGTCTGCAGCAACGGCTGCAGCGCTGCAGACAACCGCTGGAAACCCCGCCGCCGCACCCGACCGTAGCCTGTATTGAATGGACGGATCCATTGATGGCTGCCGGTAACTGGGTACCTGAACTGGTGACTCTGGCAGGCGGGCACTCACTCTTTGGCAAAGTCGGTCAGCATTCGCCCTGGCTACAGTGGGATGATCTGCTCGCCGCTGACCCCGACCGGATCATTATGATGCCCTGCGGCTATGATCTGGCTCAGACCCAGCAGGCCGCTGAGCAGCTGAGTCAAGATCCCCGCTGGGCTAAACTCAAGGCCGTGCAGGACTATCAGGTTTACCTGACAGACGGCAATCAATATTTCAACCGACCGGGACCCAGGCTGATCGATTCGCTCGAAATCCTGGCAGAAATCCTGCAGCCCGAAACCTACGAGGCGGCCGGGGGCAAAAGCTACGCAATGACCGCCTGGAAGCTGTTTAGCCTATAGATTCTAGGCTATAGATACTTAGACAGCACCAGCTCTAGTTTGGGAATGCTGATGGGCTTGCTCATGTAGTCATTGGCGCCCAGCGCCAGCGATCGCACCCGGTCTTCGGCCATGGCTTGGGCCGAGACAATCACGACCGGCAGGGTTTGGGGCGAAATCTCTTGACGAAGCTGGGTGAGCAAATCCAGTCCGTTGATATCGTTTTCGAGCTTGACATCGAGCAGGATCAGCTGAGGCTTAAACTGTCGTACCCGTTGTCGGAAAGCGTCGGCCTCGCCTAGGTGCTCAACGTTGTAGCCCAACACCTGCAAATAGTCCTTCAGCAGCATGGCGCTCTTAAGGTCATCCTCAACAATCAAGATGCGCTTGCCCAAGGTGGGCACCGAGCCGGACGATGACTGGGCTGAGTTGGGTAAGTGAACTTCGGCTGAGTGAGATATTTCGGTCGGGGCGAGGCTGTCAGGCAGGGTGATGGTGAAGGTACTGCCCTCGCCCACGGTGGAAGTAATGTTGACGTCGCCGCCGTGCAAGCGGGCAAGCTGACGCGTGAGCGCCAGCCCTAATCCGGTGCCCTCGTAATGACGGCTGAGTTCGCTATCCACCTGGTAAAACGCTTCAAACAGGTTTTTCTGGTCAGCCGGAGCGATGCCAATCCCTGTGTCTTTTACCTGGAAAATCAGGTCATTGCCCTGACGCTGAACCTGCAGTGAGACTTCGCCCTCGGTGGTGAATTTAATCGCGTTGGAGAGCAGATTGAGCAGCATTTGCCGCAGCCGACGCTCGTCGGCCATACCGTCAGTCACCTCGGGGTCAACGTGGTGGGTGAGTGCCAGCCCCTTTTCCTCGGCCCGTTCGCCCATGATGCGCAGGCAGTGGTTACACAGCTCAGAGATCGTCACTTTTTTGATGTCGAGCTGCTCGCGACCCGATTCTACTTTGGCCAGATCGAGAATGTCACCAATTAGGTCGCGCAGATGTTCACCACTGCCCTGAATGCAGTTGATGTACTCGCGCTGCTTGTCGTTGAGCTGGCCGAACATTTCCTGACCGAGCAGGTTCGACAACCCCAGAATCGAGTTGAGCGGGGTCCTGAGCTCGTGGCTCATGACGGCTAGAAAACGACTCTTAGCCTGACTGGCGGCCTCTGAAATTTGCTTTTGGGCTTCGAGTTCACGCGTGCGTTCCTGGACCTGCCACTCCAGATATTCATAGCTTTGGGCATTGTAAAGTGCGATCGCAGCCTGATCGGAAATGCGCTCTAGCAGTCGAATTTCGTCTTGCTCAAACAGCCGGTGCTGGGTCGTGGTTTCTAGCACCAGCCCGCCGTAGAGTCGGCCCTGAATAAAGACGGGGGCGGCCAGCAAAGAGCGCGTCCGGGCCCGCTCGATCAGCAGTTTGCCCTCGGGCGGTGCGACCTGGGCGTAGTTCGGCGCATGGAAACAGCGGCGCTGAGCAAATCCATCCTGGGGGTCGACAATTTTGGGCAGCAGCGTAATCAGGCTGGACAACCGTGACACTGCGACCACCTCCTGTCCGGCTCGCCACTCAGCCAGCACTTCGGCCCGCTGCGCCCCGCGAGAGAAAATATAGGCCCGGTCCACCCGCAGGGTCTCGCCAGTCAGCTGCACAATGTCGGCCAGCAGCTGCTGCGGATTAAGGCGCGTATTCAGGCGACGGCTTAGCTCATTGAGCAACCGTTCGCGCTCGGCTTGCTGCTGCACCTGCTGAAATAGCTGGGCCTGCTGGATTGCGATCGCAACCTGGTCGGCCAGCTTTTCTAGCAAATCCACCTCCGAGAGCTGCCACTGCCGCATCTTGACGCATTGGTGAACCACCAGCAGCCCCCACAGCTGGCTGCTCTGGAGGATCGGCACCACCATTTTGGAGCGCAGCCGCAGCTTTTGAATGTGCTTCAGCTGCGGCGATGAATAGGACTGCAGATCGACATTGCTAATGGCGATGGTCTTGCCCTGGCGGTAGCTGTCGTAGTCGTCCAGTCCACCGCCGCGATGGATCAAACAGTCCAGATAGCTGGCCAGCCGCTCTTCGGTAACCGACCACTCGGGCTCCCAAGCGTGGGCGACCACGGCCCCCGCGTCGGGTCGCTCTACCCGGTAGATCATCACCCGGTCGGTTTGAAAAACCTGGCGCACCTGGGCCACGGTCGTATTGAGGATGGCCTCTAGATCCAGCGATTTGCGAATACGCGCCGCAATCGCCCCGAGCAGACGGCTACTGTTGAGCGTTTCCCGGAGCTGTTCAGCCTGACTTTGAATCTGCAGCTCGGCTTCGCGCTGCCGAGTAATGTCGGTGCCCATACACACCAGCCGCTCGGGCTGCCCTTCGACCGAGCGAATCACCACGCCATAGGTCCGAAACCACTGAATCGACTTGTTCTTGTGCCAGATGCGGTGCTCTAGCTCAAACTCAGGTTCGATGCCGCTCAGGTACCCCCGGACCTTTTCCGTAAAGTCGCTGCGGTCGTCAGGGTGAATCAGCTCAATCAAATCGCGCAAATTATTGAGCGGGTCGCGGGCGGTATAGCCCAGCATGCGTCGCAGCGCCGCATCGGCGTAGAACGTGTTTTTGAGCAGGTTCCATTCCCAGACGCCGACCCCACCGGCACTGACCGCCAGACTGTAACGCTCCTGACTCAGTTTGAGCGCCTGTTCGACCTGCTTTTTGTCGGTAATGTCGGTGATGAACCCTTGGACACCAATGGCCTGACCGTCGCTGTCAAATAGGCCGGTGCCCTTCTCTAACAGCCAGCGCTGGCGACCGTCCTGATGGCGAATGCGGTACTCGATGCTGTAGCGGGTCTGCTGGGTCAGCGCATTGTCGATCAGCTGCACCGCCTGGGGCCAATCCTCGGGCCAGATCAGGCTGCGAAAGCTGAGCCGGTTGTTGTTGAGCAGGTCAGCGGGCCGGTACCCGGTAAAGGTGAAGCAATCGTCACTGACGTACTTGAGCGTGCGGTCAATGTCATTGGCACTGACAAAGACAATGCCGGGAAAGGCCGTAACAAAAGGATTAGTGGAAAGCTGGGAGACGTGATCGGAGAGCTGAGCAGCGGGCAAATCCTGAGCAAACCCCGGTACTGAGCCCGCCAGCGCGGTCAGCAGCTGACTAAAGGTTTTATCGTCCCGGCAATACTTGCGAAGACTTTCAAAATCTTCTGGTTTCATGGTTGCACGGGCGTGGGCGGACAGCTGTGCCTAGAGTGCCCGGTGGGGGGAGGAGTAGATCAGGAGGTGAGGCCGTAGCCCGTAACCATACGGACAAACTTCAGGTGAAATGCTGATAGCTGCGCGTCAGCGTAAGGGGATGACCCGCCAGCTGAATCGCAGGGTCCTGGGTGGTTTGCCCGATGATAGCGCAACCAGGGAGCTGCTGAAGTAGGCGGGTGGCCAGATCGGGCGGGAGACTGAGCACCAGTTCAAAGTCTTCGCCACCGTAGAGCGTCCAGTCTAGCGCCCGCGCTTCTCCGACCCAGGCAGCGAGGCCCGGTGCTAGGGTCAGAGGCGGGATGTTCGCCCCCACCTGGCTGCTCTGGCAGAGCTGGACGATCGCATTGGCCAGCCCGTCGCTGCTGTCCATACCGGCGATGGGTTGATGGGGCTGGTTAAGGGTTTGCAAAGTTGCGATCGCATCAAACCGAGGCCGAGGAAACTGATGCGCCGCAATCCACCGCTGCTGGGTTTCGGGGGCAACCGCATCGGCAAACTGTCCCTGTAGCAAGGCCAGCCCCGCTCGCGACAGTCCGTGCGGGCCGGTGACCACGATCGACTGTCCGGGCTGGGCCGCACTCCGGTAAATAGACCGATCGGGGGCAACCTGACCCAGGGCCGTCACTGCAATGCTGGCAGTAGACGACTGGACCAGATCGCCGCCAAGAATCTCCCCGCCGTATTGCTTGAGGCAGTCGGCCATGCCCTGGTAGACCGCCGCTACCCAGTCCCAGGGCGTCGAACCGGGCAGCGCCAGCCCCACTGTCAGCCCTAGCGGCGCCGCTCCCATCGCCGCCAGATCCGACAGATTCACCGCTGCCGCCCGCCAACCCACCGCATCGGCTGGGGTGGTCTGCTCGCTAAAGTGAACGTCCTCAACCAGAACGTCTGTCGTCACCACGAGCTGCTGACCGGCGACCAGCGATTGCACTGCCGCATCGTCCCCCATCTGCCTGCTGCAGTAGGGGCGTAGCCGCTCAAGGACGGTGAGCTCTCCCAGGTCAGCGACGGTTAGGGATTCTGGTGGTGGTGGCACTAACTGGGGGTGACAAAGTTTTCCTGTCCGCTCACGACCTTAGCCGACTCGACCCGGTCCCCCTGTTTGATTTCGCGCAGGATCTCTTTCCCCTTGGTCACATACCCAAAGACCGAATAGCGACCGTCAAGCAGGTTCAGCCCCGCCGGGGTCAGCTCAGGCTCAAACAGGAAGAAAAAGAACTGGGACGAGCCGCCGTTGGGGTTTTCTTCGGGGCGGGCCATCGCCACGGTGCCGTAGGCCGAGAACGGCAGTACCGGGTCGTCCATGTAGCGTCCCAGGGCTTCTAGGGTTTCGCCGTAGACCGGCTGCGTATCGCCCTTCACCAAAATTTCGAGGGGCACGGCGCGGTATTCCTTTGTTTTGGGGTCAATAAAGCCCTCGTCTGGGCCTTCCGGGTCGCCCGTCTGCAATACGTAGAAGTCTTCTGCCCGAATGAAGGGCAGCCCGTCGTAGAAGCCGCGCTGGACCAAATCAACAAAGTTACCGCCGGTCACCGGGGCACTGTAGCCGTCTACCACTACTGTCACCGGCCCTTGGGTGGTGGTAATTTCAACCGCAGCGCGACCCTTGAGTAGGGGGCGATCGGCATAGGCCGGATCAACCTCGTAGGGGAAGCCCTTCACCATATAGGATTCAATCTCGCCCACCTGGTCGAGCATCTGGTCGCGGATCTCCCAAATGGCTTCGCGATTGCGATCCTCCAGCGCTGTCCGCATCCCTTCTAGATCCGCGCTCAGACTGGCCATCAGCGCCTCAGCTGCTGCCTTGTGCTCGGGCGTTACCGCCGCCAAAATTTGGTCGCCCTTGCGATTGAGCGTCCGCTCAACGGTCGTGATATCTTTCTTGACCGGTCCCCAGCGCTTGCTGCGCAGCCATTCCGACAGCCCCTCCAGGGTGCGTTGCACCTTACGGATCTCGCTATTATCAATGGGCAAAGAGTAGCGGAGTAGCGCTTTACCGTTGGTAATGGCATTCCCCGGCGGCAGGTAGGCCACTAACGGTTGGACAGAAAACCCTGGCAGTAGCGGCATGGCCTGGGCAACGGGCATACGCCCCAGGCTAGAAAGACTCAGTAAGAGTAGGGTCGTCAGGACCAGCTTGAGGCTGCGGTTCAGGAGTGCCATATAAAGGAAGTGAGGACGCGCGACGAAACGGTGGGGACTGGGTGAACGTCTCTGATCTTGCCACAGTCTGGGACGGGTTCAGCGAATTGGGAGTAATGGGTGAGGGGGTGAGGGGGTGAGGGGGTGAGGGGGTGCTTGCTTTGAAACTCCCCACGGCAAAAGGCGTCACCCTATTTCACGACTTCACTATTTCACCATTTCACGGGTCCTAACCCATCCCTATTTTGAGGGTTGAAGGACCACTAGAGCCGCTGGAACAGCCCAGCCCAGCCGCCTTAGCAAGAAATTCTGTGTGAGCGGTACATGAGCGGTACAATGGGGCCGACCATAAAACCGCCCCAGCCCTTTTGGGTGCGGCTGCGGGCCACAAAGCGCAACAGACCGGCAGTATTGACTGCGCCCGATGTCTCAGAGCGCCGTGGCAGCGACCTCTAAACTGCCTATCTATCTGGGACTAGCCAGCACTATGATTTCCAGCAACGACTTTCGCACCGGGACCAGCATTGAACTGGATGGCGCTGTCTGGCGAGTGGTTGAGTTTCTACATGTGAAGCCGGGCAAGGGCGCTGCCTTTGTCCGCACTAAGCTGAAGAACGCCCAGACCGGCAGCGTGGTAGAGCGCACCTTTCGAGCGGGGGAGTCGGTGCCCCAGGCCAACCTGGAAAAGAGCGTCAAGCAGCACACCTATCGCGAAGGGGAGCAGCTGGTGTTTATGGACATGGAAACCTACGAGGAGATGCGCCTGACCGAAGCGCAAGTCGGCGACCGGGTGAAGTATCTCAAAGAAGAGATGGAAGTCACGGTACTGACCTGGAACGATCAGGTGTTGGAAGTTGACCTCCCCAACTCGGTCGTTCTGGAAGTGACCCAGACCGATCCGGGGGTCAAAGGCGACACGGCGACCGGCGGGACCAAACCCGCTATTTTGGAAACCGGCGCTCAGGTGATGGTCCCACTATTTATCTCCATCGGTGAGAAGATCAAAATCGATACTCGCAATGACAGCTATTTGGGCCGTGAATAACCGTCTGCGACGTTTGCGACAGGGGCCGATGGGGTGTGAGCCGGATTGTTTAGGAGTTTATTAGCGTGGAACTGAATTTTGATGAACTCCGTCAGCTGGTGGCAGCCCTGGATCAGACGGATATTGCGGAGCTGACGCTCAAAAACAGCGAATTTGAGCTGACCTTGCGGAAACCGTCGGTTGCGATCGCACCCGTCCCCTTCGAAGAACCCCGCCCGGCAATGGCCCCATTGCCCAGTAAACCGGCTGTGGAGCGTCCGGCTCCGGCCGCAGAGCCCCCCCCGGTTAAAGTGGACAGCACCTTACAAGAAATCACTTCACCCATGGTCGGCACGTTTTATCGAGCACCGGCTCCGGAAGAGCCGCCGTTCGTCAGCGAGGGCGACCGCATCCAATCGGGTCAGACCGTCTGCATCATCGAAGCAATGAAGCTGATGAACGAAATAGAGGCCGAAATCAGCGGCGAAGTTGTTGAGATTTTGGTTGACAACGCCGAGCCGGTCGAATTTGGTCAGCCGCTCATGCGGGTGAAGCCTAACTAGCTGTTAGCGTCTCCGCCGTGGCCACCCGAAAAGAAACAAGCCGAGAGCAAATCCTTGCTCCCGGCTTTACGAATGTCTATCGGGCCGGTTTCCTGGGCAATCGTCGGACCAAATCGCGCTCAGATGGACAGTCTCGGTCGCTTACGATGCCGGGGCGGCTTGCCTACGGCGCTTGGTCGAGAAGGCAACCCCACCGCTGATCAGACCCAGCGCCAAGAGGCTGCCGGGTTCGGGTGTCTGGGCTGGGTCAGGCTCAAATTCTTCAACAATCTGGGCAACAACGGTACCCCCTAGCTTACTGCTGCCCTCACGGTTGCCATCAGTGCCGACGCTCATGAGGCGGGCACCCCAGGCGGCATTTTCAAAGTCTTCCAACGTCAAGGCGGCACCATCGCTGCGGGTGAATTTCCAGGCGATGGACTGGTAGTCATCCTTACCGATGCCGTTGCTGCCCACTTCGATGGCACCGTCGCAGCCGTCCGCACAGGGGTTACTGTCCGGTTCCCCAGAGAAGTTGGCCCCACCGATACCGCCAGTTACGCTGTTGGCCCCAATCGTCTGGGTTTTGATATAGTCATCTCCGTAGAAACGGCCAGAGCCTTCCAGTGCCACGGTATCAACAATTTGCAGAAAGGGCAGGATAGCCTCATTCGACACGTTGAAGAAAACACCCCGCAGATCGGCCATTGCGACGCTGGTATCAACGTCTACCGTCACGTCAATATCATCCCCTGATTCGGTCAGAGTGATATTGACCTGGGCGTCACTTCCGGTAAACGGGTTTAGCACGTAGTTGAGCGAGACTGCCTGGGAGGGTGCAGCTGTCGCCAACGTCATCAGGCTGGAAGCAGCCGATAGCGTCAGTAGTTTCGAAAGTTTGGTCATAGTCGTTCCTTAGGCAAGCGATATCAGTGGAGCTGGCACACGCACCCGAGGCATGTATCAACGCTAACAAGGTAGCAACGACTAACTGAGTTCAAAACTGGGAAGGCTACGGAAATCGGTATGAGCTTTCCATTAAGGCGTAGAGGACAGACATAAAGACAGGCCAAATGTCGCGCAATTGACCGTGGGCTAGGCTGTCATTTCAGGTTTTAGGCTGAGTCGTTTACGCCAAACGACGTATCCAAATTTAAGGCAAGGTTCCTGCCTAGCGGCTTGGTAATTTGCTAGACTACCCAGAAGGGTTTTTGGGAAAGCCTTATGCGTCAGCGGTTCGAGGGCGAACGCTGTCTCCAAAGCGCCTGACTGCCCGACTTCGGACAGGTCTGAATTTTTATCAACAGGAGGTGATGTCATTCGCAACCCTTGCCAGATTCCGACCTCAGCAAGCGGTGATGCAGGTTGACTGAACCTCACTTTTCACCCCTTGCGCCAGAGAAACAAGCCCGTCAGACCGCTGAGAATAGTCCCACAGGTGATTTTTGGGATGGGAGCGCGTTCTGATGCTCGGCTGCTCGCGAGTAGCGGCTGAGACATCGCTTGGACTTTGCGATCGCAACCGACGATTGCACCCTATGGACGGCATCGTGATGAACTATAAGGAGAAACAATATGCAAAATAGCTCTCGGCAGTCTCGCTTAGACCGGGCTGCACTTGATGCTCACTCCACGCCTTCCCGGTTGTATGGACGGTTAGAAGAAGCCCTGAACACCGGTAGCGAAGTTTGGTTCAGAATGCCCGGCACCCGATTGGTTGGTATTCCTATCTATTTAGATGCTGAGTACGTTGAAGTGGTCGATGTGGATGTCGCCGAAGGCTTTGAAGACGACGACCTGCCGGATGAGCCCTACCACCGTACCGTTTGGCTCGTTCGACTCAGCGAGATTAGCGCCATCTCCTACGCGACCGATCGCTGGTCAAAGGATCGGTTTGAGCGACTGTTAGAGCGGCACCATGGTCAAGAAGAGCATGGTCAGGAAGAGCACGGTCAGGAAGAGCACGAGCAGGGGGGCTGCGAAGGCAGTTAAATCCCCCGAATAGCGTTCATTGCCCCAGGTCGGGCCCGTCTACGAGGGGGCTGACTTGGGGTTTGCTGTCGTCTGGGGTGCGATCGCACCCAGACTGCGAAAGTAGCTACCGCCAACCCCAAGCAAAAAGGCAACGTAGGCGACTGCCTGCAGCAGGTACAGGTGGTCGCGGTAGCCCAGCAGCACTTTGAAGAGCACACCCGGAAACTGTTTGTCCGGCATTATGCGACTCGTATCCCACAGCTGTGGCCCCAGGATGCACGACTGGGTGGCGAAGCAGAGATCCACCTGGCCCGATTGGCTGATGGCGGCAAAGGCCGCGTCCAGGTTGCGGCAAACCGACACCACTAGCCCGGCCACAATTAGCAATAGCAGCACCCCCATCACCTGGAAAAAGCGGCGCAGGTCGATACGCACGCCCCACTTGAACAGCGCCAGACCAAACAGCGTCGCCGTCAGCAGGCCCGCCACTGCGCCAACGGCCCCAACCGGCGTTTCCTGCAGGTTAGTGAACAGAAACAGAACCGTCTCGAAGCCTTCCCTCAGCACGGCGATACATACCAGGCTAAAAATACTCCAGCCCGCGCTGTCGAGCTGCCGATCGGATAAGACCTGACCGACCGTTCCCTCAATGCTGCCCTTCAGCGAGCGCGCCTGCAGCGTCATCCAAATCAGCATCCAGCTCAGCATAATGATCGCCACACTGCCAAACAGGGTTTCGAGCAGCGGCTTGATGATGCCCCGAGCCTGGGGCAGGCTGTACTGAAGCTGCTGTAGCCCCAACCCCAAAAACAACCCAATCAGCACGCTGCCCACGAGTCCGGCGACCACGCCGCCATAGACCCAGCGGTTAAGCTGAGTTTGCCCCGCCTTGCCCAGACAGGCCAGCACAATGCCGACCACCAATGCTGCTTCAACCCCTTCTCGTAGGGTAATCACAAAGGTGGGAACGGCAGCAGCAAAGTCCATATAAGTAGAGAGACTGAATAGTTTGTCAGGTCTAGTAGAGCATCAGAATACAGAAGACAGGAGTCAGAATACAGAAGGCTTCTATCTTCTGACTCCTGAGGCCTAAAAATCAATCTTGAGCTGCTAGTGCAGCATTCTGTGCGTCTTGCTTGGTCGTATTGATATAGCCTTGGCCACTTTGCTTAGGACACCGAGTAGCCGTATTCCGCAAGCGCAGAGCGCTCCGTGGCTCGCAGTCGCGTCCTAACGTGACTGGCGACTGCTAGGCGTTCTTCTATTATGACGCCTGGGCCCGACCTGTCCTGCGCCGATGGGAATCTAGGCCAAACCAATTTCGCGCAGGCGGGCCTGCAGATATTGGCCTGCGGTTTGTACTGGAAAATGGGTAGCGCCCCCCGTTCGAGCGATGCATTGGGGCAGGGGCGTCAGGTCGAAGCTGGGGCGAGGATGCACAAAGAACGGCATCGAAAATCTGCGATCGCGACGGCTGTTGGGGTTGGTCACCCGGTGCGTCGTACTCTTGAGCAGGCCATTACTCAGTGCCTGCAGCATGTCCCCCGTGTCTACAATGATTTGCCCCGGAATCGGCTGAATCGGCAGCCACTCCCCATTGGCCTGCAGCAGCTCTAACCCGGCACTGGTTGCCTCACACAGCAGCGTAATCAGGTTGATGTCTTCGTGGGGAGCCGCTCGCATACTCTGAGGCTCCACCGTTGGGGGAACTGGTGGGTAGTGAATGATGCGCAAAATCGAGCTGCCGCCCGTGACTTCTGGCGTAAACCAGTCGGCAGGCTGCCCCAGGTAAAGCGCGCAGGCTTCGAGCAGCTGCAGAGCGCAGGCTTCAATCTGCTCAAAAAGCGTCGTCATCGCGGGCTGAAACTGGGGTACTTGCTTTGGCCAAAGGTTCGGCAGCGACGCGTCGTCCGGTCTGCCCACATGCCAAAACTCCTTGAGATCTGGAACGCTATGGTCCTTGGCATGCTCTTTGCCAAAGCGCGTAAACCCCCGTTGCCCCTTCAATTCGCCTCTTTCGTACTGGTATTTGGCAGGGTCTGGCAGGGCGAAAAAGGCCTCGGCGGCACTATAGGCAGACTGCACCAGACGAGCGTCAATCCCATGATGTTCTAGGGCGAAGAACCCAAACCGCTCTAGCGCCTGCCCAAAGGACTGTACAAAGGCCGAACGTCGTGCAGGTTGAGCGAAATCATCAAGGCTGAGAACCGGAATCGTTTGAACAAGCATGCGAGTCAGGCACAAACACCAAATGAGCAGGATCTAAAAGACTTTCCAGCGCGTTGAGCAACGCTATCGCTGGGACCGATTGGACGGGTACAGGCTGGCCGCCCCCATCCACTGGACTTAGCGCAAGGACGATTGGTTCAGGTCGCTCCCAGATGTCGGCTAGATCACAAAGAACTGTATTGTAGTTGAACTTTTCGGCGCTGCCCGTCTCGAATGAGACTTCTTGACCAGACAGCGTCTCGTTCTCCCGACTTCTAAGAGGTTCTACTATATCAAGAAACGTCAGATGATTCGTTCAAGGCTCGACGTATCCATGAACATCCGACGCCGTGTCATAGACGCAAAGCCTGATATTCTAAGCCTTTATCAAGGCTCTAAAGTTGTTTATGCGACTGATAAGAGAGAGAGTTTCCTAGCTGATAGGAACGGCAGCAGGGCGGCTGGCTGATCGAGTAAAACAAGGTTACGATTTGCGAACGTCCTACGCTGACCCCGTTCAGGCGCTAGCTCAGGCGCTCATAGCCGGGCACAGGCTCGGCAGGCTTCATCCACTCGCTGCCACCGAATCGTCCTGGGTTGGTGGTCTAGACCAAAGGCGACATTTGATCGGCGGTGATATAGCAAGACCGTACGTAGCAGCGGTGTGTGTAGTCATCCGCTCAATCAAACTGCCCGATCAAGCGTGATTCCACTTATCTCGAGCTTTAAAACAACAACTATAAGAGAGAGAGCAGCAACAACAATCCGGCTCCCGCCAGACCCAACTCAGCGCACGGCCTATAAAACCGCCATCAATCCAAAAGCCAGCTTGCCAGTTCTCCATCCACTAAATCAGCAAAACCAAAGCCGTCGAGCCTGTAGCAAAGCTTTGCGCCCCAAAGCCCCCGGTCCGTACATCAACTATCCACATTAAGTTGATTATTCAGTGGATTGGCTGAATTTTGAATAAAACTACGGTAAACCCGGGCGACTACATGTTCCCACCCTACTAAATTGGAAATAGTTCATCTATTCCTGACAATCGTTCACAAATGAAATATTCATTGGTTTTTGCGATCGCATCTGCCCTTTTCCTCGTGCGTCCCGCTAGCGCGGAAATGGCCTGCTACATCAACATGTCTGATGATCTGACAGGCCAGCCGGTTGATTTGACCGGCCTGTGTGACGGTTCACAGCCGCAGTCAGACATTGCCTTCCGCGAATTTCAACCCAGCCTAATGGTCTACGGCATGCAGAATGCCGCCGTCTGGGAAGACAACCGCTGGCAGCGCTCAAATCAAGTGTCTATGCGTGTCGTCAATTCCGGACAGGCCGCAGCTAATAACGTCACCCTGG